>JANOAS010000050.1:0-3921 GCA_031411255.1 bacterium | reverse complement strand
GCAGCGGCCCTGGTTACACTAGCGGCGGCGCGTCTCCCGCAAGGAGCCGTGGTTCGCAGCTCTTCAGATCACCTCGGCTGTGCGTGCCCGGTTGCCGCCGATGATGCGCCGCCAGCGAAGGAATTACACTGGGATCCTGTTGGGGATGAGACCGTGCTCCATTCCCTCATGAGAGAGTTCTCGGAGAACTTCGCGGAGTCCCGCGGCGTGCCTGTCGAGTGCTCCACCCCGCCTTGTTCGATGCCTCCACTGAGCGATGCGGCTTGAGCGTGGGAAAAAGCCTGCGAGAATCGCTGCAACTTTTTGGTGCGAATGCCGAACTCCCGAGTAACTTCGATGGGCAGTTAGGCTGCATGCTGGAGTTCGGTTAGTGCGAATCCGAGTGCTGCGGCCTCTTTTTCAAGGCGTTGGCGGCGGCGCGCCAGTTTTTGCGGCGTTTGTTTGAAGGCTTCCTGCGCGTCGTAGGCGCGTTGGCTTTTGATCATCCCGAAGATGATGCGGGCGAGCTTGTGTGCCACCGCCGTGATGGCCTCCGCCTTGCCCAGCCGGCCCTTGAGCCGCCGCAGCAGTTGTCCCATTTCGCCCGGCGATTTCTGCAGGGCAAAAGCGGCCATTCGCAAAGCGCCGGCCAGACGGCTGGGGATCTTGCGGGTCCTGGCTTTGAGCACTTTTCCGCCGCTGATGCGGTTGTCAGGGCACAGGCCCAGCCATGAACTGAAGGCTTCGGGACTGCGAAAGGCCGCCAGCAGTTGCGCACCGGTGCCCACCTCGCTCATCAGCGCCGCGATCACCCCGGCCCCAATGCCAGGGGCGCTGCTCAGATCCACTCCGTAGAAGAGCCACCCCCGCTCAAAAGGATCGATCTGCGGGCTGTTCTTGCCGGCGCGGTGTTGTTGGGCGGGCGCTGCGGGCATCGGTCCCTGCTCCGGGCCTGCCACTTTCCCCGCCAGTCGCGATAACTCTTCGTCGCATCCGGCGATGGCTCTCTGCAGCTGCGGCCACATTTCATAAGCCTGGCGGAGCACAAAAAGATATTCCGGGCGGTAATCTCCGCACAACGCTTCGATGATGTCAGCTTCGGCACTCTTGCACCGGTGGTCGCGCAGCCGCGCGGGGATTTTCGGATCGCGTTCTCCGGCAAGGATCGCCTCGATAATGGCCCGGGCGCTTACGCCATCGATGTCGCTGAAGACGTGGTGCAGCTTCAGATTCATTTCGGTTAGGACCTTCTGCAGGAGATGGAGTTGCGTGGCGGCGTGCCCCACCATCTCGCTGCGGTGCCGCATGAGGTAGCGCAGCGGCACAATCTCCAGCGCTGGCCGGAAGGACTTGCGCAACAGCCCGGCGGCATGCAGCTGCTGCAGCCATTGCGCGTCGCAGACGTCAGTCTTGTTCTTGCCGGGCACCCCTTTGACGTGACGGGCATTGACCAGATAGACTTCGATGCCGGCTGCCGTCAGCCGGTCGTAAAGCATGATCCAGTAGTTGCCGGTACTTTCCATGGCCGCGGTCTTGATCCCTTGGGCCACCAGCCAGTCACGCAGCGCATCCACACCGCTGGTGAACGAATTGAAGGTGCGTACGCTCTGTTCGCAGCGTCCCGGCGGCAGGGCGGCGACGAATTCCCCGGCCCCCACGTCGATGCCGGCGGCATCCGCGTGGAAGTGGGGGTTGATCGTAAGCCTATCACCAACCGCGTCTGGCGGATTCGGCGGTGGCCGGCGAGGGTCGCGGGATGAACCTCTCTGCCAGTTCTCTCGAGGAACCGCTACTTGCTCCCGGGACGCCACCGGGTGGGCAGCAGGTCCGGCAGCGATCCGGTCTTGAACTCCGGATCGGCCAGCCGGGGCAGGACGAAGCTCAGGTAGTCGCGCACATTGAGCCCCTGGCGCTGGGCGCTGGCGATCACGGTCATGATGGCGGCCACTTTCGGACCGCTCTCCTGGCTGCCGAGGTGCATCCAGTTTTTCCGCCCGACGGCGATCGGGCGCATGGCGTTTTCGCACCAGTTGTTATCAATCTCGACGCGGCCCTCGCGGGTGTAGACCATCAGCTTTTCCCACTGCCCAAGGGCGTAGTCGCAGGCTTTGCCCAGTTGGCTGGCGGGCAGCACCCGGCTGCGGATACTCACGATCTTTGCTTTCAGGGCTTCGAGTTTGCCGGTGATCCCGCGCGCCGTCCGGTGCCGCAGGCGTTCGTCGGCGTTCAGGCCGAGGGTGCGGGCTTCTTTTTCCACGAGGTAAAGGAAGGCGATCGCATCAAGGATCTCCTGACTCTCACGGCAGGGGACTTCCTTCGGTGCGACTTTGCGCGCACTGTCAAATTTCCTCCTGACATGAGCCCAGCAGCCGGCGTGGACATGGATTTCCCCGGTCAGATCGACATAAACCTCGTAGCCGTCGCTCTGAAGAATGCGCGTGTAGCCTGCCAAAAAGGCGCGCGGTCCGGCGCGGCTGCGGCTGTCCTGATAGTCAAAATAGACCAGGCTGCCGGGTGCGGAGTATTGCCAGAACCATGCGGTGTCGTTGCGGCCTTTGCCTTCCTGCTGGAGAACGGACACTCGGGTCTCGTCGGCTTGAATGAGGTCGCCCTTTTTGAGTTCTTCGCCGATGGCGCGTGCCAGGGGCTGGAGCAGTTCGCCGGCTTTGAGGATGCTGCGGATGAGCAGGGCGTCGTTGACGATGAGTCCGTGATCGCGTTCCCAGATCATCCGCTGACGATAGGCGGGCAGGTGGTCGCAGTATTTCCTGACCAGCAGTTCAACGATGACGGAGTCGGCAAACTGGCTCTTCTCCAGCACGCGCAGGGGCATCGGGGCGGTGAGGATGGTGCGCTGGCCGCGGATTTCGATCATTCTCTTTTCACGCTTGAGCACCTGGACGAAGAACTCGGCGGGTTTGATGACGAGTTCCTCTTTGATTTCGTAGCCGATGAGCGTGCCGTGCGGGGCTTCCTCACAGATGAGGATGACTTCTTTGCGGGGCAGATGGGCGGGCAGCGGAGCGCGGCCGGGATGGGCTTTGCTGTAGGCCGCGCGGGGTTTGCGGCGCGGAGCGGCCGGGGTGCCGGCGGCGGCCTGCTTCTCGGCGTCGGGACGGGCGGCTTCCCCTTCCACTTCGGCAGCCTGCACGCCGGGCTCAAGGTCAAGGAGCAGGAACTGGGACGGGCTGAGCTTTTCGCTCCGCGGGCCGTATTTATCGATCTTCGCCATCCGCAGTTGTTCCTCGCGCAGCCGGAGTGTCAGCTCCAGACCGCTGACCTTGCTCTGACTGAACTCCAGCGCCTTAACAAGATTGCGGATAACGTCGCCCGCCTTCTCCGGAAGGCCTCCGATGAGGGCTTCCAGATCCTGAGGCCGGGGTATGGAGATCGTCGTGTCCAATCGTTGATAGGGTTATTATCTGTATATAAAAAAGCACGTCCGCTTTTCAAGATATATGTTTATATGCTATGCATTTTTATGCCGCAATAACGCTGTTTTCGACACGGTGCCAGTTGCGTCTGCGGGTGGCGGAGAGGTCGATGCCGTGCAGGAGCATCATGAGTTCTGCGTGGGTCATGAGCACCCGGCGCTCCGGTGCCGCGCCGCCTGCCGGGAGCGAAGGTTGCGGCCACGCGAACCGGCCTTTTTCCAGCCGCTTTGCACAAATCCACAAACCAGACCCGTCCCAGTAGAGGATCTTGAGGCGGTTGCGTCCCTTGTTACAAAACCCGAAAAGATGGCCGCTGAGCGGATCGGCCTGGAGCAGACCTTTGGCCAGAGCAAAGAGGCCGTCGAAGCCCATGCGCATATCGGTGGAGCCGGCCAGCAGATGCACTTTGGTGGCGGGACTGAAGTTCATGACTCGCGGCTGTGAGTGAGAGCAGGCCTTCCCTCCGCGAGCAGTTGCCACAACTGACGCACCTCGCCGGCTGCGAACC
>JANOAS010000049.1:0-27222 GCA_031411255.1 bacterium | reverse complement strand
GATGTCCTGGCGTTGATGATCTTCCGCAGTGAGCTGCGCTGCTCCAGCGTTACCGGCAAAGTGCTGATGGGTCGCGACATGCACGGGATCTTAGCGGAAAAAGTAGTTCTGTCTAGTTATTTCTCAGGCAGCACACTAGTTCATTCGATGTTGAAGAGGACAATCGCAGCCTCAGTGGCAGCGCCTCCGGAGTGCCAGCACCAGGAGCGCTGGAGGCTGCTGAGGCAGTCATGCCGGCGGAAAGGGCGAGGAGACAATTGCGGCGGGTAATCATGGCGGGAGTTGGTTGGGCGGATACTTGCAGACTTTGCACTGCCTGTCCAGCAGGGCACTCCCCCTACTGCGGCCTGGGCCTCCGGAAGGCATCCAGAATCATCTTCATCTGGCATTTCAACGTTCCGGTCCAAACCTTCATTTTCGTCGCCTCCTCCTCCGGTTTGATCGTGTACGCCGCCGTGACAACCGCCCCGGCATTTGCCTCCGGCTGAAAACCCTTGGGCTGGATCCAGTCGTCGGAAAGCAGATTCACGGGCAGCACAAAATGCTCGCCAGGATCGATGGAGAACGGATCAGGAAAATTCCGCGTCCAACACTTTTCCGCCTTCTTAAACTCGAAGGTGGTTTCGCCGAGCTGAATGGAAACCGCCGGGCAGAACCAGCCCCAGCTGCACCATTCGCGCCACACAGCCAGACGCTCGCTGGAGTGGTTCGTGATGACGAGGTGAAAATCCTCCAGCCGCAACACCTTTCCCCGTTCATTCGATGTTGAAGAGGACAATCGCAGCCTCAGCGGCAGCGCCTCCGGAGTGCCGGCACCAGGAGCGCTGGAGGCTGCTGAGGCAGTCATGCCGGCGGAAAGGGCGAGGAGACAATTGCGGCGGGTGATCATGGCAGGAGTTGGTTGGGCGGACGGTGGCAAACTCTACACCGCCCGGCTGCCCTGTCCATCGGCCCTCCAAATGTTCAACAAGGGCTCGACCTCTGGAAGCAGCGCGGAGCCTAAATGTCCGTCGGGTCCCCAAGCGTCCTGTTCAACCCGACCGCAGCCTTCACCAGCCGGCGCACGACCCCGTCTTTGATTTCCTCACCCTCCCGCAGCACCACTGTGGCCATTTCGTATTTCCCGCCCGGCTTCAGACGCGGCTCGATCTCGCGCAGGCGGCTGCCACGCCAGAACCCAAAGAGCACCCGGTGTTCCTCGGCCCGGATGAGGAGCACGGGCCCGTTCGAAAGGTAAACCAGGTGTCCCCATTTGATGACCTCCTCCAAGGCGGCACCGGCGGAGACCGCCTGTCGCAGCGCCTCCACCGTGACACGCTGCCAGCCGGGGAGACGGTCGACATAGGCATCAGGGCTGGCGGCTGGGGTGGATTTCTTCATTGCGATGTGGCTGGCAAAACGAATTCAGGCAGCCATGCCTCGCAAGTCAAATGCGCACTGACGCCGAACGCAGATCCCGGCGGCGGACCAGCACCCACTCACTGCGGCTCCGCGCCTGCTGCCACCGGGTCTGCCGCGTGCCACTTTTCCCAGAGACTGTGCACCGTGGCGGCGCGGAGTGCCGGATCGGAAAGACTGCGCGCCCAGGTCATCGCGCTCACCGGATCGTGCGGAAGCGCCGCCCTGGCGAGGGCGGCACGGGCCGGGTCGGTCTCCGCCGTCGCGGGGAGCCGGCCCAGCCACTCACCGGCTGCATTCACATCACGCGCCGCCCACTGGTCAATGAGCACCGCCGTCACCTGGGGACGCGCCGCCTCCGACGCCGTCTGCCGAGCCCAGTCCAGCGCCGGCCCGGGCTCCTTTTTCACCCATGCCGCACCGAGGAGAGCCGCCACCTCGTCCCGCTCCGGCCCAGCCGCCAGCCCGGCCGCCCACGCTGCGGCAGCCTCCGCGCCCGTGCGCAGGCACAGCGTGGCGAATTCCTTTTCCAGCTCCGGCCTCACGGATGCCGGCAGCTCCCGCAGGCCCGCCCACAGTGCGGCATGGCCACCGGGGGGCATCGTCCCGGAGGGCATGGCGGCACGCACGGCCGCCGCCCGGTCGTCGGGGTCGGTGAAATCCAGAGCCGCACTCCAGGCTGCTGCGGCATCCGTGCGGGACATCCCTTTCACCAGCGTCGCCACCAGAGCCTGCCGCTCCGGCGGCGCGGGCACGATGACGGCCAGCGCAGCCAGTTCGTCCCGCACCGCACGCAGGGCCGCACCGGGCTCGTGCTCCGCCCAGGTCCGCAGGATGCGCTCCAGCGCCTCGCCCCGCTCCCGGTTCTTCATGTTCTCCCGCACAAAGGCCCACGCCCCGCCGGCCGCCTTTTCCGCCCAGCGCGTCAGCAGGTCCACAGTGAGCCGCCGCCGGGCCCGCTCGTCCGTCAGGGCCAGCGAGAGCCGCGCCGCCTCGGGGAACTGCCCTGGCTCGATCCGGTCCATCAGCGCTGCCGTCTCCACACGGTCCTTCGTCGGGGCCGCCGGACCGCGTGACGCATTCGCCGCCGCCCGGCTGATGATTTCCTCCAGCGTCATCCCCGCCGCCGCAGGAGCCGCCGCCGCCACCGGAGCAGACCTTGCGATCACCGCGGCAGCCTCCACCCTGGCCACGCTCACGTCACCACGCAGGCTCCGGATTTCCCCCTGCTGCCGGACGATCACCACCACCGCCGCGCCAGCCAACACAGCCGCCGCAGCCGCAGCCGCCCACTTCAGCACCGCCCCGGAAACCAGGCCCGCGCCCAGCCTGCCGCCACCCGCCGCCAGAGCGAGTGCCCGCCCCGGGACTGACGCCACCAGCGCCGCCGGGGCTGCCGGGGCCGCGTGCGCCGTCAGCAGCACCGCCAGCCCGGCCACCGCGCCACCCGTCACGCCGCGCTGCGTCAGAAACCCGCGCAGCTTTTCCAGAGCGCGGGAGACGCGCTTCTGCGCCGTGTCATCGCTCAGCCCGGCCCGCCCGCCCAGAGTGCGGAAGTCCTCCCCGCAGAAAAAGCGGCCCACCACCAGATCCCGGTCGCGCTGGGGCAGGCTGGCCATCGCGTCGTCCAGATGCAGGGAGATCTCGTGCCAGGCAGAGTTGTCAGGAGCGGGGGCAGTGTCTGTGTTCATGGTGGCGGCAGTTTGTTCGCGGAGACGGCGGCGCTTCTCCGTACGGGCCGCACGGGCCCCGGTGAAGCACGCATGACGGTACAGCCATCCGGCCAGCACTGTGTCCGCAGGCAGGCTCCGCGCCTTCCGCGCCAGGCTGGCAAAAACGATCTGCGTCACGTCCTCCGCCAGCGCCGCATCGCCGTTCACCTGGCGCTGCGCGGCGGAAAAGACGAGCCCGGCGTGCCTTTCCACAAGGGTGCGAAAGGCCTCGTGCGATCCCTCGCGAGAGAAAGCCTCCAGGAGCCGGCGGTCGTCATCGGGTGTTTCAGTCATGCGTTCACTTCTCCAGTCCCCACCGGTCCGCCCTTCCGACATTTTTTCTTCGGAAAAAAATTTTTTGTCGGATCTCCCGGCACGGCGGGGACTCACGGGAAACCAAACCACACACCACTGCACCATGAAATTTCCCGCCCTCCTCGCCGCCGCCCTCCTCTGCACCCTGCCCTGCTCCGGTCAAACCCCGGAGCCGGTTCCCGCCTTCAGCCCCACGCCCGCCGGTGGCCGCATCACCTGGCCGCTCACCCCCGGGTGGACCTTCGATCTCCAGTCATCCCCGGCTCTCGACTCCTGGCAGCCTCTCACCTGGCGCTGTGGGGGAGACTGCGCCAGCGTGGACGTCCCCGCCACCGCACCACGCGGCTTCTTCCGCGTCGTCCCCCGCCCCAGCCGCATCGTCACCGGCATCAATCTCGACGAACTCTTTTCCCCGCCCTGCCCGGACGAACTCGCCGCCGTCCTCGCCGACTGGGCCGCCCGCGACACCGCCCCGCACAACGTCGCCCTCCAGGGCCCCTGGTCAGACGGCACGGGCGCCCGCCTTTACATCCTCCGTCACAAGCTCGACGGCGGTGCCGTCACCCACTACGGCGCGGTGCGCATTCCCCCGGGCACCCCGGGGCAGAAATTTCCCGTCTACATGATCTGCCACGGCGGCCAGGGTGGAGGCAGCGACGCCGACTTCGGCAGCACTGCCCCGCTGGGAAACTACATCCAGGTCGTCCCCAGCTACCGCTCGGAGCCGCTCGTCATCAAGCAGGGTCCCTACGCCGGCACCTACACGTCCACCGGCCTCCCCAGCGTTCAGGACAGGGATGCCGATGACGCCCTCGCCCTACTCAACTGCGCCCTCCAGGCCTTCTCCGAGTGCAACACCGCCCGCATCGCCATCCAGGGCACCAGCCGCGGGGCCAACGTCGCCCTGCGCTGCGCCCTCCGCCGCCCCGGCCTGCGTGGCGTGGTGGATTTCTTCGGAGCCACCGACTTTATGGCCTCGTATCAGGAGGACGCATTCGAGTCCTCGCTCACCGTTCCAGGCTGGCTTGCGCCAAACATCGAGATCCGGAAAAACATCGAAAACGTCCTCGATCCGCTCGTCGCCGGCAGCCTCACCATGGCCCAGGCCCGCCTCCTTCTCATCCGCCAGTCCCCCCTCTACTTCGCCGGCTCGCTGCCCGACTGCCTCGTGCAGCACGGCGACGCCGACCCCGTCGTGTACGTGGACAACAGCCGCAAACTTCGCGACACGTTGACCGCCGCTCCCTGGTCCCGAACTGCGGCCACCAGCCCCACGTTTGAATACTTCGAGTACCCCGGTGGCGTCCACGCCGTCGGCTCCCTCATCACCCTCCCCGGCCCTACCGGCGAAGACCGGCGGGACTCCTTTGTCCAGGTCCGCATGGAGTGAACCACCACACCGCAGGCTGATTGTTCAAACCAACCCCTCCCATTTCAAATTCGTCCGAACCAGAGGATGCGGGGCGGCGATGCGACTGACAATCTCCGGGAAGAAGGCGGCGTCCGAACCTGGAAGGGTAATCCAGAAAATGTGGTGCCCGCCGCCGGTGCGAAGCGTGACGCCGCCATCTCCAAAACCCACGACGCAGTCCGGCAGTTCGTCCCACTGAAGCGGCAGCTCGATCTGCTCCCGCAGGGCAAACACCTCCGGGTCGGCAAACCAGCGACGATACCAGGGCCGGTGTTTCTCCACCGGTTTGCTCATCAAGCGCGGAGGACCATGGCCGCCCAGTGCCTCCAGCAGCCGCGTGAGCATGCCTTCGGCATTGGCATCCCAGTTGTCGTCCCCGTCTCCAAAGTCCGTGAATCCCGCCGCGCGAAAGCAGGCATCGTCATTCATCGGCGAAGGCCAGAGCGCAAACAACTCCGCGCCTTCAGATTCCTTCCGAACCGGTGCCCAGTGGACGGTGAATGGTGGCATGGCGCAAAGCTCCCGCAGCAGGACGACAGAACGCTCGCCCTACTTCTTGAGCCCCGCCAGCCCCTTCTCAATGGCCGGCGCCAGCGCCTCGCCGCGGATGTCCTTGTTCGCGATCACCAGGCCTGTGTCTCCGTCCACCAAGATCATGTGCGGAATGGCTCGGATGCCGTACAGCCCCGCCGGCCCGGCCTGCCATCCCTTGCCGTCGAAGGCTTGCGCCCACGGCATGTTCCGCTTCTTCACGAAGGCCGCCAGCTTGTCCCCGTCGCCCTCCTTGTCCAGGCTCACGCCCAGCACCTCAAATCCCTTGTCGTGGAATTTGCCGTAGGCCTCCAGCACGTTTGGGATCTCCGCCACGCACGGTCCGCACCACGTGGCCCAGAAATCCAGGAGCACCACGCGGCCCTTGTAGTCGTCGGGAAACTTCACCGTCTTCCCGTCGGTGAGCGTCGCGGTGAAGGCGGGCGCCTTTTGCCCCGGGCTGAGGTCCGGTCCCTTCGGCTGCTCCGGCTCCACCGGCTTGTCCGTCGGAACGAGGTCAAATTTTCCGTCCGGCGTCAGCGCCGCCATCTTCCACCACTTGTCCCCGTCGGCGATCGGCCGCGTTCCCGGCGTCACCTCGCCGCGGCCCGGTTTGCCGTCTCCATTCAGGTCCAGCCAGAGCGTGGGCGAGCCCATCAGCCCGGCATCCAGCCGGAACACTCCCTCGCCTCCCGAGTCCTGCAGCACCGCCTGCACACTGCGTCCGCCCAGCTCCACCTTTCCCGCCAGCCCGTAGTCCGTGTACCAGGAAACCACCTTCACCGGAGCCCCCTCGCGCGTGCGGGCCTCCGTGCAGTAAAAGGTGATCTGCCCGCGCCGCCCCTCGCCCAGGCCTGACAGCGGGATCATTCCGTGGCTGTACCAGGTCGTGGAGACGGAATCATCCGGCTTTTTAAATTCCTTCGCCTCCCACTTCGCCACCGCGTCGTCCGTCAGGTCCCCGTTCGCATTGCTGTCCACCCGCAGGCTGGCCGGTGCCCCGTTTTCCCACTCCACGATCACCGGCAGCTTCGTCCGCTTGTCCGCCGTCCCCACCTGGAGCACGGCAAATTTCGCGCCCTTCAGCCCCTCGGGCTTCTTCGTCACCGCCTGCTCCGCCTCCTCGTCAAAGCCGAGCACGTGCGGCCGGTAGCCCAGCTTGAAGTCGCTCATCCCGCTCTCCTTCCACTCCAGCGCAAACGGCCCCGCCTGCACCGGCAGACAAGATGCGGCGATGGCGAAACAAACAGCGGCGTAGGCAGCAGACGAGGTCAGGGTCGGGGTTTTCATGCCCGCAATGGTCAGGCAGGATCGCGGCCGCGCCAGGGGAAAAGCATCCGGCCGACCCGCCTCACTCCGTCACCACCACCCGGTAAAATTTCCGCGTCCCGCCCGGGTTCAGATCCTGGAAGACGGTGGTGGGGCCGGTGGCGGTGAAGTTCACACTGCCGGGTTCGTCTTCGTTGAACCAGTCGGTGAGGGTCGTGGAGCTGCGCAGGGTGTATTTCCTGCCTGCGACGCTGGGAAAGGTGAAGCTGAGGGTGCCGGAGGGCGCGCGGGTCAGGCTGGTGATGGCGAGCAGGCTGGCGGGGTCGAGCGGACTGGTCCCGGCAATGAGTTCGTCGAGGTTGCTCGCGCCATCGGAGTCGTCGTCGGCGGCGGGGTTCAGGACGCGGACGCTGGCGGTGGCGGCGGTGGAGGAAATGCCGGCGGCGCTCACGGATTTCAGCGAAACGGTCTGAAGCCCCACAGGCAGGGTCACGGCAGCTGCGGAGGCGGGAGCGGCAAGGCTGCTACCGCCGAGGTCGAAGGAAGTGACCACGTCATCCGACGTCAGGCCGGGCGTGGTCCAGCTGACGGTGACCGGGCTGAGCGCGTAGGCCGGAGCGGCGAGCACCGGGGCGGGCGGCGGAGTGGTGTCGTAGACTTTCAGGAACTGCGCCTCATGCGGAGCCGCGCTCCAGGCGGTCGCATTGGCGGCCGGGACGCGGTTCAGCCCGGCGTAGACGCCATTGGCCAGCACGTCGCTGCCCAGAGTGCCGGCTCCCCAGAGGTAAGGGGCCGGCTGGGTGCGGGCGGAGAGGTTCTTCACGTTGTAGCGGCGGGCGGCTTTCAGCCCGAGCAGGTTTCCGCCCACGTTCACCTCGAAAGTGCCCGCCGGGTCGGCATTGCGGTTGAAATTCACAAAGGCAATGACCACATCCGACGTGGCTGGGCTGGCGAAGGCGGTTTCGTATTTGGCCACGGCGAAGAGGTCCGCGTGAACCCCTCCGGATTTCGGCGCGAGGAAATAGCGGTTCGGCGAGCGCAGGGCCGGGCTGGCGGAGCGGGCGAGGTTCACGCTGCGGTAGGCGGTGGACAGCTGGTCCAGCCCGTAGTCCGTGTTTGTCCACAGCGGCATGAGCGAGTTCCAGGTCTTGAAGTGCGGAA
The DNA here is from genome assembly GCA_031411255.1 of bacterium. GTDB lineage: Bacteria > Verrucomicrobiota > Verrucomicrobiia > Verrucomicrobiales > V1-33 > JANOAS01. Next base: position 19,425 of record JANOAS010000049.1, on the reverse strand, counting down.
TGTACTTGCCGGAGTTCTTTTCCATCAGGTCGTAGCCGTAGAAGTCAGAGAGGCCCATCTCCTGGCCAGGGAAGATCATCGGGGCGCCGTCCATGGAGCTGAAGCACGCGTAGCGAATGAAGGCGAGCCAGGGGTCGTTGTAGTTTTGCTCGTCGTGGGAGGTGGTGTTCAGCAGGACGAGCCCCTGGCCGTAGGAGGCGCGGCGGCTCTCGATGTCCGTGCGCAGGCCGTTCGGCGTCGTCGCGGACTTGGCGGCGAAAAGGATCGACTCGTTCAGAATGTCGAAGTGCCGGTTTGACCGGTAGGTGACCGCCCCGCCGTCGAGCGACTCCGCCATGAAGGCGAAGTTCCACTTCGTGCCGCGCGCCACATTGATGATGTACTCCCACGCCTGCGGTGGCAGCCCTTGGGCGAAGTCGCACCGCAGCCCGTCGATGCCCCGCGCATCCCACGCCCGGCGCACGGCCTCGCTGCCGTCGGCGGCGGTGGAATTCCGGTTTTGCCCGGCGGGCCGTGTTTTCTCCAGCCAGTAGGGCACGTAGGCGGCGAACCAGCTCCAGAGCCCGCGCGTGACGGAGTCAAACGCCCCGCCGCTGCCCGTGCTGTCATTGTAGGTGGGCGCGGTGTAGTCAAACCAGTCGCCCTCGCCCTGCTGCGCCCCGGTCGAGCTGCTGTTCCGCCAGAGCGCCGCGTAACGGCCAAAGTAGAGGTCGCGCGCGTCGAGCCATTTGCCAAAGTCATACCGGTCGGGAGCCGGAGCAATGCCGAACCCGAGGTCCGCCCGGCGCCAGTAGTCGTCCTGCCGGGAAAAAACACGCCGCTCATGCCCGTCGATGCGATCACTGCCCGGCCACGGACCCGGGTTTCCCGCCGTGGCAAACTTCGAGCCAAACGGCCCCAGCTCCACATCCGCCGCCGCGTGGTTGAAGGCCGCATCCGGCATCACCCGCAAGCCGGCAGCGTCAGCATCGGCCACCATGTTTTGCAGGGCCGTCATGGCCCGGGCGCGGTTGGCTGCGGAGGAGACGTCCGCCTGGTTCGCCGGGTCGCCCGTGAAGTCGCCGCTCAGCCGCGGCTCGACCTCGAAGAAATTTTTCACCGCATAGGGCGAGCCGGTCGCATACGGGAAGGCGGCATCCTCGGTGGGCGCGCCCGCGTTCCATTTCCACGTCGTCACGCCGGGGGAGGGGCTGGTGCGGGCATTGATGTCCGCTGCGGACAGGTGCCGGTTCTCCCAGCCAAAGGGATGCCACGGCTGAAACCAGAGCGTGTTCACCCCGAGCGTGGACAGGTAGGCCAGGTTAAAGTTGTTGGCCCGGCCCGCCGCCGTCTGCACCGCACCGGGACGGTCGCTCAGGTCCTGCAGCGTCGAGCGCGTGGCAAAGGTGGTGCCGCTGGCTTCGATGGTGGCCGCATTAATTTCGTAAACGATGTACTTCCGCGTCTCCTCCGGGCTGACCGTGATGGCGTGGTCCCGCCGGTTCGCTGCACCGTCCGTCCACCAGCGCCAGTTCGTGTCCCCGCTCACCTTCCACCGCGCCGTCAGCCGGTAGGCACCCGTCCTCGTCGCATTCAGCGTGAGCGAGAAATTTCCCGAAGCCAGCGACCCGGAGGGCGTGTACTTTTTCCAGTAGTAGGTGTCGTCCGTGCCGATGAGTCCCGGCGTGGCCGCATCCAGGAGGTATTGCATCGAGTCCTCGATCCCGTTCCCGTCCTTGTCCGCCGTGACCCGGTCGCGCTGGTTCAGGTTCGTCACGATCTCCACCGCCGTCAGGTTCGCATCCCCGGGGGCAAAGGCGATGGTCAGCGGCACCGCATCGCCACGGATTTCATCGATGAACAGCTTCGACGTCGTGTAGTCCCCGCCCAGCGTGCCATTGCCCGTGCTGGTGATGCTGAGCGTGGGCGCAGCGCCGGCGGTGCCGAGGCCAAACGTGAAAAAGAGAAGCGCGCGAAGGAGTGACATGGGGAGCAGAGGGGGAAAGATTCCGCCCGCAGTCTACGCCCGAACCGGCCGGCTGGTGAGAACAAAATTTCAGTCGCGGTCGAGCGCTTCCGCCGCATCCAGCAGGGCGAATCCCTCCCTGGCGGCCCGCTCGCACGCTGCCACATCATCAGCCGCCGGGGCGTCTGCACCGAGAACACACCCCGTGGCATGTTCATTCCCGCCCAGCGCTGAGACAACCGCTGCAGGCGCAGCTCCGGAGGCGACGAGCGCGGCGGCGAGGACGCACTGCCAGCCGGCTCCGGCGGCCAGGCCTTCGCCGAGGATGGCGCGGGCGGAAAACCGGGGGCCGGTGAAGTCCGCCCACGCGGCGGACTCGATGCGGTCGCTCTTCGCCGCCCCGGCCAGGCCATCGCAGAGCACGGCACCGGGCACGGCGGGGAGGAGGGAGCGCAGTTTCGCCGCAGCGGCCGCACGCGGCAGACGGGGCGTGAATCTGACCGGGGCGGGCAGCGCGGCGAGCGTGACGCCGCCCGTTTCCACCGGCTCCAGGTAGACGGCGGCCGCCCCCTCGGACACGACGAGCAGCCGGTCCGTCAGCGCGCAGGCCTCGGCGCTCATCCAGTCGATCTCCTCGGACGTGACCACTAGCACGCCGTCCAGCCCGCCTGCCAGCAGCCAGTCCGCGCCGGTGTGCAGACTGGCCAGGAACTGCGCGGAGTCCCCCACCAGCGTGTAATTCACCTCGCGCGAGCCCAGCACGGACGAGAGATGGCTGGCCGGCGCATTGAAAACCGTCTCGGGAAAAATGAGCGGGCTGGCCGTGCGCGGGTCGGCCAGGACCTCGCTGAAAAAGCGGCGGCTGAAATTCACGCAGCCGTTGAACACCGAGAATATCACGCCCACCCGCAGGGTGCCGTCCTTGATGCCGGCCACACGCTCCGGCCCCAGAGCCTCCAGCGCGGAGGCCACGGCAAAGGTGGCGATGGGGCTCGTCCGGCGCATGCGCGGATCCCGGGAAAAGGAATGGGGCGCAGCGGGTTTCGGCACGCGGCGCACCAGCGGCGTGGGCGCGCCCGGGGCCCGCACCATTTCCTCCGCAGGCAGCGGCTGTCCGGCGCGCACGGCCGACACCAGGGCCTCCGCCCCCCAGCCGGCCGGGCTCACCGCGCCCCAGCCCGTGATGGCCAGCCGCGGTGTCATGCCGGCCACCTCCTCATGATGAGCGTGGCATTCGCCCCGCCAAAGCCGAATGAGTTCGTCAGCACCGTGCGCACGTCCTTGTCCCGCGGAGTCCGGACGAGGTCAAAGCAGACTGCGGGATCCATCTCGCGCACCGTGGTGGTGGGCGGCAGCCAGCCCCCGCGCAGGGCCATGAGGCAGATGACCGCCTCCACCGCGCCCGCCCCGCCCAGCAGGTGGCCGATGGATGCCTTCGTCGAGCTGACACAGAGCCGCGCCGGGTCCTCGCCCGCCGCCTCGCACCAGCGGCGGATCGCCTGCGCCTCGGCCACGTCATTCAGCGGCGTGCCGGTGCCATGGGAGTTCAGGTAGTCTATTTCCCCCGGCCCCACGCCCGCCATGGCGCAGGCCCGCGTCATGCTCAGCAGCGCCGCGTCTCCCTGAGGATGCGGCTGGGTCAGGTGGTGCAGGTCCGTCGCCGCCCCGTAACCGGTGACCTCGCCCAGGATCGCCGCCCCGCGCTCCTGCGCCGCCTCCAGCGACTCCAGGAGAAACACCCCCGCGCCCTCCCCGATGGCCAGCCCGTCCCGGTGCGCATCGAAGGGCCGAGGCAGCCCGGTGGACAGGGCCTGCAGCGAGTCAAACCCGGCAAAAACCAGCCGGCACAGCGCATCGTAGCCGCCGCAAAAAGCCCGCGCCGCCCGTCCCGAGCGGATCTGCTCAAAGGCGTGCCCGATGGCATTCGCGCCGCTCGCGCAGGCATTCGTGATCACCGTCACCGGCCCCGCCACGCCGATGGACTCCGCCGCCAGCAGCGCCTGCGTCTGGATCTGGTAGTGCTCGATCCGCCGCACCTGCCCCGTGTGCCGCTCCGGCGTGGCCACCGCCTGCTCGTAGTAGGCCTCGCCCAGCGCCATCGCTCCCGCAGAGGTGCCCAGCACCACCGGGATCTCCTCCGCAGAAAGATCCAACCGGTCCCACCCCGCCTGCGCCGCCGCCTCCGCCGCCGCATGGATGACGAGCGCCGTCGCCCGGTCCACCCGCGCCGCCCGCCGCCGCCCCAGCCGCGTGGCCGGCAGCCGCTCCGGCAGCGCCACCTCCCCGGCCCGGTGCACGCGCTGCCCCGCCGTTTCGAAGAGCGTCACCTCCCGGAACGCCAGCCGCCCCTCGCGAAACCCGTCCACATTTTCCCCCCACCCGTTCCCCATGGACGTGATGAGCCCCGCGCCGGTGATGACGACGCGGTGCCGGGCTGGGGCTGGTGGGAGGGCGGCCATGGGACAGGGCGGCTGACTTAATGGAGAATGATTTCCCCGACAAGGCTTTCAGCGGTCATTTTTCATACGCCCGCCGGATTTCAACGGACGTGGCGTTCCCAGGACGGGCCGCCGCCGGGGAAATCCCCGCCACTGCGCAATCGCCACTCCCCACTGATGTGCGAGTGCTCTCGAGTTCCCCTCCCGATACCCTTTGAGCAGCAATTGACTTCTGTGCCGCGTCGCCCGGTGCTGCGAATCGCCTGAAGGCTGGACTCTTGACATTCTGCGCATTCCAAAACGCCGTCGCACACATTTCGAGGAGTGCGAAGAATGTCAAGAGTCCAGGCTTTCAGCCGATTCGGGCACCAAGCCTCCGCACTCCGAGCGCCCCCTCACCCGGGCCGCCCCATCACTCCCATGCCCCGCCACCCCTGCAGGCCACACTCGGGTCCCTGTCGCAGCTCCCCCGCCGCTCCGCGCCAGCCGGATTTTCCCGCCCCCCTCCACTTTTCCGCGAAGGATTTCCCCCCGGCGTGCGTCCCTGCTGGTGTATGAAAACCAAACCATCCATCCCACCGCTCATGAAACCACTCCACCTAGCCGCCTGTGCCGGGCTGCTCGTCCTCGCCGGCTCCGCCCTTGCCCAAGACCCTGCTCCGCCGCCCGCTCCGCAGCCCGTCGAGGGGCGCATCATTCTGGTTGGCGAGAAACCTGCACCCCACGTCGATCAGGCACAGCAAATCCGCGACTACGCCGCAGCCCAAAGGGCCAAAGACAAACCATTTTCCCTCAGCTTCCCCGGCGGGCCGGTGCAGGCTTTCATCGAGGCGGTGGAAAAGGCGCGGGGCGAGCCCTTCAACGTTATCGTTCCTGATTCGGCCCAGGATCTCGTCATTCCGCCGGTCAACGTGAAGGAGGTCCGGCTGCAGCCGCTCCTCACCGCCCTGTCCAGCACGAGCGCTCAGCAGGTTGCCGTTAGGACAGAAAACACGCGCGGCCCGGGCATGCCCCCCAGTTTCAACGTCAACTACCACGACTCTTCCTTTATCTTCACCCCTGCGGGCGGGGCGGAGGAGGGAAACCTCTGGCAGCTTCAGGTCAGCCGCGCGGCTCCCCTCCCCCCGGCGCCAGCGGAGCCCCGGCATGCCACCTTCCACTCCATCAAGCCGCTCTTGGCCGCCGGGATGAAGGTGGAGGACCTCGTTACCGTACTGAAAACAACCTGGTCGATGCTGAAATTGTCCGACCAGGAAATCCCGGAACTAAAAGTGCATGAGGAGACGGGCATCCTCATCGCCGTCGGGTCCGGCGAGGGCCTGTCGATGATCAGCAGTGTGCTCCAGATGGCCGGGCAGGGTGCGGGCGGGATGCCCGGGGCCGCAGGAGCGGGGCGTGCCCCAGTGCCCATCACACCAGCCAAATAATCCCCCGCTTTTCCGCATGGCCCGCTCTCCGTCCGACCTCACCGCAGCGCTCCGGCGCGGCGATGAGGCGGCCTGGAGCGAATTCCACGGCGAGTACTACCCGCGTCTTTTCCGCTGGTTGATCGTCGTCACCCACGGGGATGAAGACGCCGCCGCCGAGTCCGCCCACCTCGCCTTTCTGCGTGCCGTGCCGCGCGTCCCGCAGGTGGCGGAGGAGGCGGAACTCTGGCGCTGGCTCACCCGCCTGGCCCGCTGCGCCTACATCGATGAATGGCGCCGCCGCCAGTCCCGCAGCTCCCTGCTCCGCCGCTGGCTGGACTCCTCCACCCCGCCCGGCCTGCCTGCGGAGGACGGCGATGCCCTCGCCCTCCTCGACGACTGCCTGGCCACCCTGCCGGAGGACGACCGCCTGCTGCTTCAGGAAAAATATTTCGACCGCCACCCGGTGCGCGAGCTGGCCGCCCGCCGGGACCTGACGGAAAAAGCCCTCGAAAGCCGCCTCACCCGGGCGCGCGACCGCCTCCGCGCCGCCCTCACCACCCGCCTCCACCATGCCCACTGATTCCCCATTCCCCCCCGACCCGCAGACCGCCTCCCTGGCCGCCACCCTCGGCCGCGTCCGCCGGCGCCGCCGCCTGCGCACCAGCGCCGCCGGGGCCGCCCTGCTACTGGCAGGCGCCCTGCTCCTCCACCTCGCCCAGCCGGTGGCCCCGCCCCGCCCGGGACCGGAGCACCTCGTGGAAAATTCCGGCCCCACCTTCTCCAGCCGTCCGCTGGCCCCCGGGGAAAGGCTCCTCACCACCCCCGCCCCCGGCCTCCGCATCTCCACGGATAAAAATCTCGCCTCCAGCCTCATCGTCCGCACCCCGGCCGGCAGCCCGACACCGCGCATTGATGAAGAGGCTTTTCGGCAACTGCTGGTAGCAAACCAGGTTTTCTGCCTCCAGGTCAATGGCGGCCCCGCCCGCGTGCTTCCGCTCCAGCCCTGACCGCATCCCGGCCCATTTGCCCTCCCCGGCCGGAAATGGCACCTACCGCCCTGTTTTTCAATCCTCCAGAACCACCACCCCGGTGAAAATCCGGCCATCCGGGGATTCCTTTTGCATTTGCCCGGCGGGCCGCCGATGGTCGGCGCCCTGTTTCTTGTGAGCGAAATCCATCCCACCGCGATCATCCACCCGACGGCCGAACTGGGCACTGATGTCCAGATCGGGCCTTACTGCGTCATTCACCAGGGGGTGAAGCTGGGCGACGGCTGCTGGCTGCAGAACCACGTCACCCTCGCCGGCCCCAGCGTGATCGGCCCGCGGAACCGCTTTTACGCCCACGCCTGCATCGGCCAGCAGTCCCAGGACCTCAAGTACGCCGGGGAGCCCACCCGGCTGGAAATCGGGTCGGACAACACGTTTCGCGAGTTCTGCACCGTGAACCGCGGCACCCTGCCCGGCACACTCACGAAAATCGGCAGCCACGGAAACTTCCTCGCCTACACCCACGTCGCCCACGACTGCATCGTCGGCGACCACGTCATTTTCTCGAACAACGGCACCCTCGCCGGCCACGTCACCGTGGAGGACTACGTCATCCTTGGCGGCTTCACTGCGGTCCACCAGTTCTGCCGGATCGGGCGCCATGCCATCACCGGCGGCTGCTCAAAGATCGTCCTCGACGTCCCCCCCTTCATGCTGGCGGATGGAAACCCCGGAGTCGTCCGCGGCTTGAACCTCGTGGGCCTGGAGCGCCACGGCTTCAGCGCGGAGGAAATCCGGCAGCTCAAAGAGGCCTACAAGGTCCTCTTTCTCCGCAAAATGCGCCTGACCGAAGCACTGGAAGCGCTGGAGGCTCAGGAAAGCGGCCCCGCCGTCAGCCACCTTGTGCAGTTCGCCTCCACCAGCCAGCGCGGCATCACCCGCCCGCCCTCCCGGCGGAAGGGCACCGTGGAATGAGTCCCTCGCCACGGGCCCCGCAGCGGGGGTAATCCTTCTCTGGACCCGCCACGCCACTGAGGACACCGCCGTGCTCCGGCTGCGGGATCCGCTGCCCGTGGCCGCAGGTTGTGTCGAAACCGGAAAGGAACAATTGTCTGTTCAATGGCGGCAGCCAGCTGCACCCGCAGTTCAAGGCCGCACCAGGCGGAGACGGATGAACCGTCGGAGCCCGCTGTCCAGCGCCACATTGTCGCGCACCTTCAGCCAGGTTGGCGTGTCGATGAGGACGGTCGTTTGGAGATTGCTCCAGCCGGTCAGATCGCTGCCGACCTCGATGATGTACTCTACATCAGTGGCGGCGGGATTGCGCTGCACCTCGAGTGCAAGGTAGTCCAGAGCACCAACCAAGCCAGGCAGGCCGTTCTGTGACGGGACCAGTGGCTCCAAAGCCAGCGCGTATTCTGTCAGATTGTCCAAACCATCGAAATCGGGATCGGAGTTGTCTCCGCGGACAATCTCGTTGTTGGCATCGGCCCCAAATTTGTCCAGTTGCCAATGGGCGATGGGTGGGGCTCCCTCCGGCGCGTCAGATATGGTCACGCTGGCGCTGTATGGAGCCGCGAGACGGTATTCAATGTTGGGATAGCCAGTCAGGGTGACAGTCTCCGCGCCTTGCTGCAGGCTGTCTAGCTTCGGGGTGACGTTGATCGTCTGACCGGGAGCACCGGCGGGAATGGTGACCGGCACCGTGATGGGGGCGTAGCGGGAGCCCTGGGCCGTGCCGCCGAGTGTGGCCATGACGCTGAGCGGGCCAGTCGTGGGACCACTGCGTGTGATGTCGAATTGTCCGGCAACAGGACCGTACTCCGTAGCGGCCGGCTGCGATGCGGTTACGGTGACCAGCGGACCCTTGTCGATGCTAAAGTAGTCATCCACCGCGCCTGTGCTGGTAATGAATTTGGCATCGAGGCGGTTGCCGTCGATGTCGAGGATGAGGGACCCCAGCTTCAGCTCGGAATGATGCATGACGGGATGCGGATGGGGGTTAAATTTCACGGTGCTGTTGTCCGTCCAAAATGTGGCCTGGCCGGAACTGCCCGCAACCACATAGACGACTCCGGCATGCGGCCCGTAGTCTTTACCGTAGCCGCCATTTCCATCCCGTTTTCCATCCCCCGCATCCTTGAAAGAGCCGCTGGCCGCAAGTGTGGGAGTTGCATAGAAACCCTCGACCAAATGGGAGCGTTCGTAACAATGACTGTGGCCGCACAGGACGAGATCCACCCCCGCGTCATCCATCATGGGGACCAGATTCTGGCGGGCCCAGATGGGTTGCGATTCCACGTCGGAATCATGACTTCCCTTGGTGTAGGGCGGATGGTGCCAGATGGCGATGGTCCACCGGCGGGTGTTCGCGGCAAGGTCATTGCTCAACCATGCCAGCATGTTGCTGCGCAGGGTGGCATTCGTTGTCTGCACGTCCAGACTGATAAAGTGAACGTTGCCGAAATCCCAGGAGAAGTAGCGTTCCGTCCCGGATGGATAGCCTCCGCATTCACCCGCTGAGGGGAAGGTGAAAATGTCGAAGTAGGGCACTCCGGAATAACTGCCGGTCCTCACCTGATCGGTCTCGTGATTTCCCAGGCAGGACCACACAGGGCTCTGCTGCAGTACCGCCGGGTAGGTGTCGAAAAGCGCGCTTTGGTATTCGGAATCCGTCCCTGCGTTGTATGCATTGTCGCCCAGCAGCAGCACCAAATCGTTGAACTTGTATTCACTGCTCCCGTAGTAGGCGTCCCGCACTGCACGCTGGCCGCTGTTGGAGGTGCCCGAATCCCCAAGCACCCAGAGGCGGAGGGAACCGTCCGTCCCTGGAACCGGCGCGGTCCGGAAAAAATGCCCTACATCCCCGCCTGCCATCGTCGTGGCTGTGGAGCCGATGGAGTAGAAATATTTTGTGTCCGGCAGGAGTCCCGTCACCCGCACTTCATGCTCCGTTGTGACAGTTTCTTCCGTGGTGGGGTTCGTGAGGGCATCGGGCGCTGTTCCGATGCGGACTACGCTGTCGGAGGCGGTGCCCGTGCGCCAGCGCAGCGTGATGCCGGAGTCTGTATTCATCAGCAAATACGGCCCGCGCGTCACATCTGAAAGCCCGGCCAGCTGAAGGTCGAAAGCAATGTCGGAACTTGTCGCTGAAGCTTGATGGATCTCGACTGCCATGGTGTTCAAACCCGCGACAAAAGTGCCCGTTGGCAAAGTCCAGGACTTGCTGGCGTTGTCCGCACTCGCCGGGCTGGCATACGTGCCGAAGGCCGCCGCAGCGGGCAGATTGGATGTGCGGGCAGCCTCAATCCCGTTGATGAAAACGGCCGCAGCATCATCGTACGTCAGGGTGAGCCGGATGGCCTTGAACTGCGAGGGATCCGTGAGGTTGACCGTGGATCGGAAATAGGTCGTCGCATTTTTCTGCATCCCGCTGGCGACCGGATCGGCATCCACGTAGCCCACGACGGTCGCCTCATTTCCGCCGCCATACCCCAGCTGCGCAGGACCGGAGGCCCATCCGGCATCATCGAATTCAGGAGCCCGCCACGCGGTTCCCTGGTCACTCCCGTCGTCAAGATACCTCCACGTGGAGCCGCCGGGCAGGATTGTCGTGGTTTGCGCCCGCAACCCCGGGACGAGGGCCAGACAAATGGCGAACTGAACAAGGGAAAACAATTTCATGGGGCCTTGGTACGAATTGCGGTGCGGGCGGCTTCGATTTGCCCTGCCAGAGCGGCGTTCGCCCTGGTTTCCCGCCTGTGCTGCGGGATCCTTGCAAAGGCAGCTGCGGCCTCGTCCCAGGCGGTTCGCGCCTCCGCCATGCGGTTGTTTTTTTCGAGCAGGCGGGCCTTGCGTGCAAGCCAGATGTCCGGGCGGGGCTCGCGGACGATGAAGTCGTTTAGTCGCCGTAGTGCCGCTTCGGTCAGCCCCGCTCGCTCCTCGATTTCCAGCGCCTGCTGCTCCAGCACCGCCAGCCGCCCGTGCGCCTGACTGGCGGCATCCAGTCCCCGCACCGCTTCGCCCGTCTGACCATGGCGTTCCAGAAATTGCGCATGCTCGGTCGCATATTGTGGCTCGGGTGATGCCGCTGCCGCTGCACGCAAATCAACTTCCGCATTTTTCCACTCACCCTTCTTTTCCAGCAATCCAGCTCGAAGTGAGCTGCCAGCCGCATGGGCGGGATTCTGCTCCAGATAGGTGTTCAACAACTGGAGCGCTTCCCTCTCGCGACCTTGGGCGATTCGCACCCGGGCCAGACTCAACCCAACAACCTCCAGGCTGGGCTGGAGTTTTCGGGCCTGGAGAAAATCCGCTTCCGCCGCGCTCAAATCTCCGTGCGCGAGTTGCAACTCCGCCCGCCGAAAAAACAAGGCTCCATCATCCGGCTTCCCGGCAATCAGCGCTGACACTGTCTGAATGACCTCATGCAAATCGCCATGGGCTCGAGTGTTCGACGTCAGAGCCAGCATGGTGGCTGAAAACAGGAGGAGACGATGTTTCATGGAAAGAATTTCAAGAAAGTTGGTTTTGAGCCGGCTTTCGGCACGGGCAGTGACCGTCGAGGGCCAGACCAGTCCTTACAACCCATGTTTCAGGAGATTGCCCTCGTCAAATGTCCGAGCGGTCATGGGAGGCCCGCAACTCCCCGCATTCCGTATTGACGCCCGCCGCCCAGGCCGCTACTCCGTGGGCCATGAAACCACTTGTGCTTGCCGCGCTCCTCGGAGCCCTCAGCTGCCTCCCAGCCTCTGCCGGGGATTTTGCCACGGAGATGCTTGAGGCCACGTTCAAGCTCTTCCACGCGGACTCCACCGCCACCTGCTTCCTCGTCCGCAGCGATGCCCCGGACGAGCGCCTCCACCTCGTCACCGCAGCCCATGTCCTGGAAAAAACGAAGGGCGACACCGCCATCCTCGTCCTGCGCGAGCACCGGCCGGACGGCTCCTGGGTGCGGAAGGACCACACCATCACCATCCGCAGCGGGGGGAAACCTCTCTGGACCCGCCACGCCACTGAGGATGCCGCCGTGCTCCGGCTGCGGGCTCCACTGCCCGTGCCCGTGGCCGCCCTGCCCCTTTCCGCCCTCGCGGATGAAGCCCGCCTCACCGCCGCCGGCCTGCACATTTGCAGCCCGCTTTTCGTGCTCACCTATCCCCAGCGCTTCGAGGCCAATGAAGCCGGGTTCGCCGTCGCGCGGCAGGGCATCATCGCCAGCCACCCGTTCCTTCCCGTGCAGAGCCACCACACCTTCATCGCAGACTTCACGAATTTCGCCGGAGACAGCGGCGGCCCCGTCTTCGTCCCTGGCACGGATGGCCACCCGCTCCTCCTCGGCCTGGTCGTCTCCCAGTTCCGCCACGATGAAAAGGTCACCATGGAGTACGAGGAGCGCGTCATTCACCACCCGCTCGGCCTCGGCTCCGTCCTGCACGCCCGGTTCATCCGCGATACCATCGAGCTGGACGCAAACCCGAAGCCGGAGGAGAAAAAGTAGCCGTTCCTCACTTCGCCGCCTTGTCCGGCTTGGCCGGGATGGGGGGCACGGGGCGCGGGTCCTCGGCTATTTTTTTCTGCAGGTGCTGCAGCGCCGCCTCCAGCTGGGTGTCGCGGCCCTCGTAGGCGGCGCGGGGCAGATTGTCCACCACCTGGTCCGGCTCCACCCCGTGCCCCTCGATCAGCCAGGCCCCCTCCGGGCCGAAGACTCCAGACTCCGCCGCCGTGGCCATGCCGCCGTCCACCAGCCATCGCTGCGCAGAGAGCCAGATCTCCCCGCCCCACGTGCGCGTGCCGATGACCTGCCCCAGCCCCAGCCGCTTGATGCCTTCTGAAAAGGCCTCCCCGTCGCTCGCCGTGCGCTCGTCGCACAGCACGGCCACATGGCCGCGGAAGGCATACTGCATGTTCCACGTCGGTGCGCCCGTGCGGCGGGACCAGTAGAACCACGCCTTGCGCATCAGCTTTTCCAGGATCCAGGAGTCGATGTTCCCGCCCCGGTTGTGCCGCACGTCGATGATCAGCCCCGCCCGGTTGAAGACCGGGTAAAAGTCCCTCGCCCACTCCGCGATGTTCGCCGTGCCCATCGCCCTCAGGTGCACGTAGCCGATCTGCCCGGCTCCCGTTTTCTCCACCTCCAGCCGGCGCGTGTACTCCCACTCGTCATACCGCAGGGACTGCGCCTGCTCCAGGTTCAGCGGCTTCACCAGCACCTGCCGCGCCTCGCCCCCGGCGGCCGGCTTCACCTCCAGCATCACCGGGCGGCCCGCCTGGTTTCTCAGCAGCCGCGCCGGGTGCGGCACCGTCAGCAGCGGCGTGCCGTTGATCGAGACCAGCACCTCCCCGTCATGCACGTCCACCCCGGCGCGGGCCAGCGGGCTCAGCAGTTCCGGGTAGTCCGGGTCCGTGCGGTAGATGTGCTCCACACGCCAGCCCCCGGCCGCCGCATCACGCACCAGCCGCGCCCCCAGCGATCCCGCCTTCACCTGGTCCGGCCCCTCCCGGTCGTCCCCGTAGCGGACAAAAGTGTGCAGCGCCGCCAGCTCGCCCGCCATCTCGTGCAGCAGATCACTCAGGTCGCCCCGGTCCGCCACGCGTTCGACCAGCGGCTCGTACTTCTTCCGCACGCCAGCCCAGTCCACCCCGTGCAGCTTCGGGTCGTAGAAATAGTCACGCAGCATCCGCCACGACTCCGCAAAGATCTGCCGCCACTCCTCCCGGGGATCGATGGCAAACGTCCACTCGTCCAGCTTCACCGGCTTCTCCAGTTTCGGCGGCTCCACCACGTCCGCCGGGAAGACAAAAAACCGGTCCGGCTTTTCCAGACGCACCAGCACCTTCCGCCCGTTGCCGGACAGCTCCCACGCCTTTGCATCCTCCACCAGCGTCTTCGGCTTCGTGTCCGGTTTCAGCTCCAGCTGGCGCAGCGCCGTCTTCCCGTCAAATCCCGTCTCCTTCGCCGACCACAGCAGGTGCCGCCCCGTCGCGACCAGGTCCGCATAGTTTCCCGCCGCCACCGGCAGCTGATGCAGCCGCGTCTCCAGCCCCTCCGCCTTCAGGTCCACCCGCACCACCTCGTCCTTCTTCTCACCGTCCTTCACAGGAGCCTTCGCATCCCTTGGCGCCGGGTGCAGCTCATCGCCTGGCAAAAAGGGAGGGCGCAGCCCAGGCTGCAGCGCCAGGGCATAGATCCCTGTCACCTCCGTGAAGAACGGCTCCGGCTGCCGCGGCCCCCACGGGCTCTCCACCAGGGATCTCAGATTCCGCTCGCTCAGAAAGTACAGCCACTTCCCGTCCGGTGACCACGCCGGGGAGAAACTGTTCAGCCGGTCCGAAGTCGCCGTCACCCGCGCGCCGTCCGCCGGACGGAATAGCTTGATCTGCCGGCACGTGTTCAGCCCCTCCTCCACATAGGCCAGCCACTGGCTGTCCTGGGACCACGCCATGTCGTCAAAGTCCCCCGTCTGCGACGTCGCCACCACCACCGGCTCCCCCTTCTCCAGGTTCAGCACCCAGAGCACCCGGTTCTTGTCCTGCCACGAGATCCACTTCCCGTCCCGCGACGGCACCGGGGCAAATCGGAAGATCGCCCCGTCCTTCGTCACCTGCTTCGGCACCCCCAGCCCGTTTGCCGGCAGCGTCCAAAATTCCAGCTCCCCCGTCTCGTCACTCAGCGTCAGGATCGTCTTTCCGTCCGCCAGGCATTTCGCATACCGGTAGCGCACCCCCTCCTTGCGCGGCAGCTCCACCATCCGCCCCCCGTGCTCCACCGGCACTACGAAGACCTCCCCCCGCGCCGTCAGCACCACACGGTCCCCCTCCGGCGACAGGTGCGCACTCGTCAGGTAGTCGAATGGCTTCTTCACCCACTTCTCCCGCATCTGGTCGTGGTCAGACGCCAGCGTCACCGGCACCTCAGTGTCGGACTTCTCCGCCACCCGGTAAATCCGGAGCCCCGCCCCGTATTGGTACACGATCCGTCCCGCATCCAGCGCCGCATTCTTCACGTCGAACGTCCGGTGCCGCGTCAGCTGCTGCAGGTCGCTCCCGTCCCCCTTCATCGACCACAGATTCATCATCCCGTCCCGGTCGCTGATGAAATACACCCTCCCCTGCCACGGCATCGGGTTTTTCGACGTGCCGGGGAAGTCCGTCGTCAGCGGCACCGCCTCCGGCGTCCCCGCCTCCCACCGCCACAGATTCTGCGCCGTCCCGCCCTGGTAGCGCTTCGTGCTCGATCCCTGAAACGGCAGCCGGGTGAAAAACAGCATCCGCCCCGTCTCCTCCCACGCCCCCTCGCTCGCCTGCGCCAGCGGCACCACCCCGCCCTCACCCGTCACCGGGTCCACCGTCGCCAGCTGGTCATTCGGCAGCGTGGAGAACGCCTTCGTCGAGTAAACCACCCGCCCGTCCGGCGTCCAGCCAGTGGCCGTCGCTCCCTCACCATCCCAAGTCAACCGCACCGGCAGCCCGCCCTCCAGAGGCATCGTATAAACCTCCAGCGGCCCCTCGTACTGAGCGGAGAAAGCCAGAGACTTCCCGTCCGGGGAAAAACACGCATGAGACTCCGTGCCCGCATGCGTCGTCAACCGCCGCGCCTCCCCGCCCGCCACCGGCACCCGCCACAGATCCCCCTCCGCCGTGAAAACCAGAGCCTCCCCCCGCAGCGCCGGGTACCGGCAATACGGCGCCGCAGCATCCGCCGCAGCGGCACCAGCCATCAGACAGAGAAAAGAGCAAATCAGTCGGTAGTTCATGTGGAGTCCGGCGCCACGTTCCAAGCGCCAGCTCCGCCCATACCCGGAATTCCCCCGGACACAAGCGCCCCTGCATTCCTCTCTTTCCTGGACTTTTGACCGCAGAGCGGTCTCCGAAAATAGACGCGGACTTCAGTCCACGGTAACGACCTCACAATCTAAGTGTCGCGTAGCGACACAATAGGCCCCGTCACCCGGATTCCCTGAGCCAGCTGCGCGACCAGGCTGGTTTCGAAACACCAGGCGCGCGCAAAGGCACAGGGCCAGCCCCGCCTGTCGCTGCGCAATCCCTGGCCATTTCCGCCTTCCAAAATCCGCGCGCCAGCGCCTCAAAAATGAGCAATTAACAATTAACAATCACCAATTAGCAATTTCCGCCCCCCAGCCCCCAACCCTCCCCCAAGCCCGCTACGCTCCCCCCGAAAAAATTCTGAAATCCGAAATCCGCATTCCCCCTTTCCCCCTTCCTCAGCTCCTTCTCATCGCCAGGATCAGCTCGTCCAGCTTGTTCCCCAGCGCCTGCAGTTCCGCCTGCACCGACGATGTGCCGGCCGCCAGGTTCAGCAGCGCCACGGCGTTCGTGTTCGCGCTGCTGTTGGAGAGCGCGCTGCCCAGGGCGTTGTTCACCGCATCCGTCAGCTGCGCCGCGCTCACCTCCCCCGGCACCCCGGTCGGAATGCCGAAGTCAAAGTGGACCGTCGTCCCGTCAAAGGTCGCCGTCACCGTCGCCCCGGCGTTGGCCGGCAGCGTCGTCACCCCGTCCACCACCGCCGCCGCAAAGGGCGGGCCCTGCGGCCCCGTGTCCCCCTTCGGCAGGGTGAAGCCTAAGTGCAGGGTGTCTCCAGTCACACTCGCCGTCACTCCCGCCGGATCCCCCGGACTGCCCGTTGTCACGGAATCCACCTGCGCTGCCGTCACCACCGGCACGGCATTGATGAGATTAAAGAGCGCCTGAAACTGGTCCCGCACCACCTGGGATTGCAGCGGTGAATTCGGCGACGGCAGCGATGGATCGAATGGCATGGTTTTAGTAGGTTGGAGTTTTTCTCTTCTCGTCTGAAAAAGTCACTCTTTCCCGGTGCGGAAACCGGGGTCAAGGCGGCCCCGCCGGCACGCGCCGGGGTGGCCCTGCCGGCGTCCGTCCGGGTCCGCCGGGGGTGCCTGGCGGGGGCCACGCGGCTCCGCCAAGGCAGCAGCTGAGGTCCGGTTTCGCGCCGGTTTGGGGTCCGCAGCGGACCCTGGCAGCCCCGTTTTGGCCCCTCTTGGGGTGAAAAATCGGGCGTTTTTGGGCCCGGCACGGACCGTTTTGGGCTCCAATGCCAGAGCCTGCACTCTGGTTTTGCCACCTTTCGGGGTGGTTTGCCGACCCTTTTGGGGTCCCTCTCCGCACCCTTTGGGGTGCCGCGCCGAACCCCTTGGGGTCCCTGGTACCCACCCTTTGGGGTTCGGTTGACCACCCCTGGGGGTACCTGGTACCCTCCCTTGGGGGTCCCGATCACCACCCTCAGGGGTGCGATTGACCACCTCCGGGGGTGCCGTCGACCCCCTCTTGGGGTCCCGTTCACCACCCCTCGGGGTGCCTGGTACCCACCCACGGGGGTTCGATTCACCACCCTCCGGGGTCCCTCGTACCCACCCTTTGGGGTCCCGATGACCACCCCTGGGGGTACCCCCTTCCAGCTCGCAAGGGCTTCATTTTACCCTTTACTGCTTCAAAAGGGGGCCTCCTCGCCCTTTTTCACGGGCTCGGCGGGGTGGGGTTCGCCGGGTTTTCCGGATCCTCCGGCGTGTCGCCCGACAGGCCGGGGAAGCGTTCCTTCAGGTCATCGTACACCGTGTCCGCCCCCGTCACATTCCGGCGGGCCGCCTGGCGCACCGTCTGGTAGAAGGACAGGTCCGCCATCCAGACCTCGCTCCCCACCACCATCAGCGTGTCGTCCACCATCTCGCACAGCTTCCTCAGTTCCCTCCACACGTCAGAAAGCACCAGCCGCAGCGCCCGGTCCTTCGCCACCTCCGCCGCGTCCACATACGGCGGCACCAGAGTCGGCGCACTCGCCATGTAGCTGGCGCACTTTTCATCGAAGGCCAGGGACGCCGCCCCCATCTTCGGCACTTGGATTCGCTCGTCCTTCGTCAGGTTGATCAGAAACGGGAGCAGTCCCTTGATTTCTGTGATCTTCGTCAGGATGGCTGTCTTGTTCGCAGCCGTCACTTCCGCACTAATGCGATTGTCGTTTGGCATACTAGTTGGTGGGTTTGTGTTTGGCAGCAAGCCATCCCATGTCAGCCCAGGCTGATCCCATGTCATCGATGCGCTGTCCCATGTGAGTGGCTGCGGCATGTCCCCATTTTGCCACAACTCACTTTCCGTTGCCAAGTATTTTTTTCACTTTTCTTAATTATTTTTCATCCCGGGCCCTACCCCGACCCCGCGACTACCGGAAAAGCCACCACAGATCCCACGGATGAGCACAGAGGGCACCCAATCCCCGCGTGGGCGGGGAGAACGCGCTCACCGAACAGGCCGAAGCCGACGCCTACGGGCCATCCCCGCGTGGGCGGGGAAAACACGGTTTTGGAGCGGTACTCTATATAGGTTTTCGGGCCATCCCCGCGTGGGCGGGGAAAACAACGCTCAAAGGCTGAACAGTCTGGCGCTGAACGGGCCATCCCCGCGTGGGCGGGGAAAACCGCCCCGCCGGCTCCCACGGGATCAACTTCATCGGGCCATCCCCGCGTGGGCGGGGAAAACCTCCTCCCTCCTCCCTTCCTCCCTCCCCCCCCCGGGCCATCCCCGCGTGGGCGGGGAAAACCCAAAAAAGCGGACCCGTCCGGCCCCCTTCGACGGGCCATCCCCGCGTGGGCGGGGAAAACCCGCCCGTGGCCACCGGCGGCAGTCCACCAGACGGGCCATCCCCGCGTGGGCGGGGAAAACGAGCCCATGCCCTTGGCAGCTGCCGCCAATCCCGGGCCATCCCCGCGTGGGCGGGGAAAACGCCATGTCCCGCGCAAACTGCGTCAGGGCATCCGGGCCATCCCCGCGTGGGCGGGGAAAACTCGCCACGGGAGGTGCCTTCGGCGCGGCCATCCGGGCCATCCCCGCGTGGGCGGGGAAAACATGCCAGCCTTCTGCCGTCCGTCGACTCGATTCGGGCCATCCCCGCGTGGGCGGGGAAAACCAGCCGGGACTGGCTCGCGATTGATTGGAGCACGGGCCATCCCCGCGTGGGCGGGGAAAACCGGCTGGTTTACCTGCTGGCGCAGCATATCATCGGGCCATCCCCGCGTGGGCGGGGAAAACTTGTGCCGCCTCCCGGACACCTAACGCGATGACGGGCCATCCCCGTGTGGGCGGGGAAAACGACGTTGCATCACTCCGCGTCCTCACCCTCGTCGGGCCATCCCCGCGTGGGCGGGGAAAACTTGTCTTGTCAGCGAAGTAAATGGAATGGAACCGGGCCATCCCCGCGTGGGCGGGGAAAACATTCCGTATCACTCGTGCCCGCATTGTAAATGCGGGCCATCCCCGCGTGGGCGGGGAAAACAACCCCGGCACCCGGGCACCCCTCCGCCCCGGCGGGCCATCCCCGCGTGGGCGGGGAAAACGGGGTGAAGAGTGGGGCGGACATAATCAACTGGCGGGCCATCCCCGCGTGGGCGGGGAAAACACCTTGCGTCCCGGCACGGCGGCCAGCTCCAGCGGGCCATCCCCGCGTGGGCGGGGAAAACTCCACACCCAGCTGCCGCGCCACCTCGGGGCGCGTGCCATCCCCGCGTGGGCGGGGAAAACGGGGGAGTAATTTCTACACCGCCATTCAGACGCGGGCCATCCCCGCGTGGGCGGGGAAAACCGCCTTCGCGATCACCTCGCGAGCCCGGCTCACGGGC
>JANOAS010000048.1:0-14117 GCA_031411255.1 bacterium | reverse complement strand
CATGCTCTTTTAACCGATAACGGATAACCCTCCACCCATGAACTCCGCCCGCACCAAAGTCCTCCACGTCATCACCGGCCTCAATGTCGGCGGGGCTGAAACGCTGCTCTGCCGCCTCATCGAGCAGACCGACCCCGCCCGCTTCGAGCACTCCGTCGTTTGCCTGGAGAGCCGCGGCACCCTCGCTGGTCGCATTGAAAAATCCGGAGCGCGTCTCGACTGCCTCGGCATGAAGGGCGCCGCCGGAGTGCCCGCCGCCATCTGGAAACTCAGCCGCCTCATTCGCCGGCAAAAGCCCGACGCCATGCACACGTGGATGTATCACGCGGACTTCGTCGGCGGCCTCGCCTCGAAACTCGCCGGCGGCCCGCCCGTCGCGTGGAGCCTGCATCACGCCGACCTCACGCCCGTTGGCATGAAGCGCTCCACCCGCATGGTCGCCCGCGCTCTCTCCTGGCTCTCCAGCCGCGTGCCGGCTCGCATCATCAGCTGCTCGAACGACTCGGTGAAAAAGCACGCAGAGTTTGGCTACGATGTCTCCAAGGCCGACGTCATCTTCAACGGGGCCGACTGCGAGCGCTTCCACCCGGATGCCGCTGCCGCCGCCGCCATCCGTGCCGAGCTGGGCATTCCAGTGGACGCCCTCGTCATTGGGAAGACCAGCCGCTTTCACAGCACGAAAGACTGGGAGTCATACTGCGAAGGCGTGCTCCTCCTCCAGCAGCGCCGCCCGGACGTTCACGTCATCGGCTGCGGACAGGGCGTGAATCCGGACCAGCCCCTTTTCCAGTCACTCCTGGCCCGCTCGCCCCGGCCGGAAAACCTGCACATTCTCGGCACCCGGTCGGACATGCCCGCCATCTATGCGGCCATGGATCTCTTTGTCATCAATTCCCTGGCCGAGGCCTTCCCGCTCTCTCTCGGCGAGGCCTTTGCCTGCGGCATCCCCGCCGTGGCCACGGACGTGGGCGACTGCCGGGAAATCCTCGGCACCTGCGGACGCATGGTCCCGCTCAGTGATCCCGCCGCCCTCGCCACCGCCATCGACGATCTCCTCTCCCTCCCGCGTGAAACCCGCCTCGCCATGGGCGCGGAGGCCCGCCGCCGCGTGGAGACGCTCTACAGTTTTCCCGCCACCCTGCGCCGCTACGAGCAGGCGTACGAGGCCCTCGCCGCCCTTGGCCGCACCACCTCCCATCCCGCTGCCGTGCCTGCCACCGCCTGATGTTTTTCCGCCCCTTCACCCTCCTTCTGCTCGCCGCCGCACCCGCCTGGGCTGCGTTGCTGAACTGTGGAGTCACCGGGGCCATGGAGCGCGCCACCTCAGTCCCTGCGGGCCCTGCCGCCGTCCAGCTTTCTGCCGCGCGAAACGAATGGGAGGCCTTTCAGATCATCGTGGACGCCCCGGCCTCCGCCAGCGTCTCCCTGTCCGCCCTGAAAAACAGAACCGGCTCCCCGCTGCCGAGTGCGGAGATTTTCCGGGAGCACAACGTCACCGTCACCACGCCCACGCCCCACTCCGAGCTGGGCGCGGGCTCCTACCCGGACCGCCTCGTGCCGCTGGCAGATTCAGCCTCCGGTAGCGGGTTGCAGACCTTCTGGATCGACCTCCAGGTCCCCGCCAGCGCCGCAGCCGGTGACTACACCGGCACCGCCACGGTGAATGCGGGCGACTCGGAAAAAATCATCCCCGTCACCCTGCACGTCTGGCCTTTCACCCTGCCGGAGCGTCCGGCACTGCGCACCAGCTTCGGCGCGGCCTGGCGGCGCATCGCGGAAATCTCCGGCCTGCCTGCCGACCATGCCTCCCCTGCCGTGCAGAAGCGCGTCGCCGCGTTTGAGTCCATGCTTGCCGCGCACCACCTCAGCCCGGCCGCCCCCTTCATTCCGGAGAGCGAACCTTACCGCACTGGCACCGCCGTTGATTTCCCCAGCCCGTCCTACGAGCGCCTCTTTAGTTCCGGACACGCCACCTCCGCGCCCTATCCCATCTGGGACGGCTATCCCGCAGCCGATCCGCTCGGTGCCGGCCGCACCTCCGCCCAGGACGGCCTGGCCCGCATGGCCCGCGCTGCCGCCGCCCGCGGCTGGGACCGCTTCTTCTATTTCCAGTGCCCCGTGGACGAGCCAGACACAGCCGCCGCCTACGCCGAGGTCCGCCGCTGGGGCGCCTTCCTGCGCGAGACCGAGCGCCGCCACGGCGTCCGCATCCCCATGCTCGTCACAGAGCAGCCTGCCGTGCAAAATCCCACCTGGGGCGGCCTTGCCGGCTCCGTGGGCGTGTGGGTGGCCAGTTTTTCAGACCTGAATACAGACCATGGTGCCGTGCACGAGCGCCAGCACGCGGGCGAGGAAGTCTGGGCCTACACAGGCCTCGTCGCCCGGCCTGAAAAAGTCCCCGTCTGGCAGATCGATTTTCCGCCCATGAACTACCGCATCGCCCCGTGGCTGTGCGCGAAGTACGATCTCACCGGCCTCCTCTACTGGGACACCCTGCACTGGGAAAAGGGCGTCGATCCCTCGCGCAGCGCCGGCTCCTTCGTTCATCCGGAAACCGGCGAAACCTTCAACGGCGACGGGCAGCTTATCTACGCATCTCCCCATGGCCCCCTCGCCAGCCTGCGGCTGAAATGGATTCGCGAAGGCATGGAGGACCACGCCCTCCTCACCCTCGCCCGCTCCTCCGGCCTCGCCGCTGAAGTCCGCACCGCCCTGGACAGCGCCGCCCGCTCGTGGAGCGACTGGGAAAAAGACCCCGCCGCAGCAGACGGCGCCCGCCTCGCCCTTGGCCGTGCTCTGGAACTTTCTCTGACCCCCGCCCAACCTGTCCTCGCACCTGAATGAGCACACCCGCCGCCGCTCCCCCCTCCCAACGCCTTTCCGCTCTGGATTCCCTCCGCGGGCTCGCCGCCCTTGCGGTCATCCTTTACCATTTTACCGACCACTTCAGCACCTACTGCAGCAGGGCGGGAGCGGCCCCCTGGTTTGACTTCGCCTCTGGCGAGCGCGGGGTGGACCTGTTTTTCATGCTCAGCGGCTTCCTCATTTTCATGACGCTGGACCGCACGAAATCCACCGCCGACTTTGTCTTTGGCCGTTTTTCGCGGCTCTACCCCACCTTCCTTGTCTGCGCCCTCTTCACTTTCGTCTTCGCCCGCGTCATGGCCCTGCCGTGGTGCTGGGTCAGCAACCGCGACGCCTTCGTCAACCTGACCATGCTGCCCGAGCTGCTCCGCGCCGAGCCCATCGACCACGTCTACTGGACGCTCCAGTGCGAGATCCTTTTCTACGGCCTGGCCCTCCTCGCGTGGCGCTTCGGCCTGCTGAAGCGACCGCTCTTTGCCCTCGGCGCCTGGCTGGCCTGCGAATTTGTCATGCACTACTTGCAGGCCGCCGCCCCGGAGGGTTCGCTCCAGTGGAAGCTCGCCTGCTGGTCGGGCACTCTCTTCAGCTTCCGCTACGCCCATCTCTTCGCTGTGGGTATGGCCATCTACGACGTCCGCCGCAGCGGCCGCTGGACCGTGGCCCACGCCGGCGTGGTGGCCGCCGCTCTGTATCTCGGCTGCACCAGTTCAGCACTGCCCTACGTGAGCCCCCACTGGATTGTCATCCCGCTCGCGGCCATTTTTTACGCCACCGTCGCCGGCTGGCTGCCCTTCCTGAACAACCGCGCCCTCGTCTGGCTGGGCGGCATCTCCTACCCGCTCTACCTCATCCACGAGGTGCCCGGCACCACCGCCATCCACGACATGGACCGCCTGGGGTGGAATCCCAACCTTGCCGTCGCCCTCGCCGTCGCCGGCTCCATCCTGCTGGCCTGGCCGGTTTCCCGTTTCATCGAGTACCCCGCCATGGCCGCCCTGCGCGGCGTGTGGAAAAAACTCAAAACCCGCCGCTCCGTCGGAGCCGTCCCCGTCATCACCGCACCCCTGCTTCCGGAATAACCGGAGCAGGGGGGGCTCCCACTCTTCCAGCCTAGTTTTTGCCGGAGGGCGGCACCTTGCCCTCCTTGTAGCTGTCCAGCGTCTTCTGGAGTTTTTCCTTCATCTTTTCCGGCGCGCCGCCCACCGCCTGTTCCTGCAGCTTCACCGCCTCGTCCTTTGCCCCCTGGCCGAACTTCGCCCGCGCCAGCGTGTCCTGCAGCTGCCACTTGGACGCTTCAGGGCAGGTCGCCATCGCCTTCGTCACCAGCTTCTCCGCCGCAGCGCAATCAGGCTTCTCCAGCCCGCCCTGTCCGGCCAGCACGGAGGCCATGGCATTCAACATGAGAGGATTCGTCCCCTTGGCCTCGGACAGCTTCTCCGCCAGCTCGACCGCGTGCACGGTGTCATTCTTCCCGATCAGAATGTTGAAGCGCATGAAATCCACCCCGCCCTTGCCGCCTTCCGGAAGGGCTTTCTCCAGTTCGTCCAGAGCGGCTCCGGCCTCGTCCCATTTCTTGTCGCGCATCGCCGTGCCTGCCTTCTTTTGCAGTTCGCCCAGCGCATCCCGTTTCGCCCGTTTCGCCGCCATTTCTTCTCCGGCCTTCTTCACGTCGAACTTGCCCGCCATGATCTGCTCCAGCGTTTCCTCGTTCAGCTCCGCCGGGTGGCCGATCCACGCCACCTTCTGATCCTTCCCGATGACGAAGGCGCACGGAATGCCGTTCTGCCCGGCCGCCTGCATCCAGCCTTCAGACATTTTCCCCCGCTCACTGCCCGCCTTGTCGTCCAGCACCACGCGATAGGTCATCTTGTCAGCCATCTGCTTGACGAACGGAGCCACCTTCGCTTCATCAGTTTCCCACACGTCCTGGCCGATGACGACAAGGCCCTTGTCCTTGAATTTATTGTGCAGCTCGTTCACGTGCGGGATGGTCGCCTTGCACGGCCCGCACCACGTGGCCCAGAACTCCACGATGTACGTCTTGTCCTTTTCAAACTCGGTGACCGCATCGCCCTGGATCCACTTGCCAGAGGCCAGCTTCGGCGCGGCATCCCCCGGCTTGAGGCTGGCGTCCGCAGCTGGGCTGGCGGGCGCGGTGAAAAGAGCGGCGGCGAGGGCGATGAGAGATAGTTTTTTCATGTGCAGGTTTGGTTCCGGCGCAGTAGACGAAACTGGAGCCGCAGAGTCAAGCCCGGTTTTTCAGCCGGAAATCTAGGCGGCTACCACTTCGGCCAGCAGCTCCATCACGGCATCCGCCGCCTCATCCGGGGTGATGGCGGTCATGCAGCGGAAATCCAGCGGACACTCCCGCAGGAAGCACGGGCTGCAGGCGACGTGCTTGCGCAGGACGAGGTGGTGCTCGCCCAAGGGGCCGGTCCAGTTCGGCTCCGTCGAGCCAAAGACGGACACCGTGGGCACGCCGAGCGCGGCGGCCAGGTGCATGGTGCCGGTGTCGTTCGTCAGGACGAGCCGGCAGCGCACCAGCTCCTGCATCAGCTGGGTCAGCGTCGTTTTCCCCGCGAGGTTTCGGCACTTCCCGCGCATCAGCTGCTCCACCTCCGCCGCCAGCGGCACATCCCCCTTCGCCCCGAGCAGGACCCACTCGCAGCCGGTCCGCTGCAGCACGGACAGCGCCGCCTCGGCAAAGCGCTCCCTCGGCCAGCGCTTCGCCGGGCCGTACTCCGCCCCGGCGCACAGGCCCAGCTGTAGCCGGGCCCCGCGCGGGTGAGCTGGCGGCGCGGCCACCGGGTCAAAGAGGGACTCGTCTGTGACTTCCGCTCCGCAGTTTTCCGCGATGCGCAGGAAGTGGTACACATGGTGCTCCACCGGGCCCGGTTCGCGCTCGGGCACGATCTGGTTGAGAAACACCTTCCTCCACCTGCCGCGATAGCCCACTATCCGGTCGATTCCGTTTTTCCACACCTCCAGTGCCGTGCGGGGGGAGCCCGTCATCAGCACCGCCACATCGTACTTCCGGCCCGTGCTTTTAATCACCTTGCGCGTGCCGAAAAGCCCCGACTTCTCCGGCTTTTCCAGCACCTCGTCCACATCCCCCACCACCCGCCAGAAGTCGGCCAGCTTCGCGGGCGTCAGCACCGTCACACGGGCATCCGGGCGCCCGCGCTTCAGCGCTCGGACGGCGGGCAGGCACATGCACGCGTCGCCCAGCCAGTTGGGCGCGCGCACGAGTATCTCAAAAGGCTTCAGTTTTTCCGGCATGAAATCAGGCGGCAAGCATACTCCGCGTTTGTAGTTGGCCAGGAGGAAATTCGGCCGCGGCGTCTTCCACCGGTTGTGCACCCAGAACCAGTCCGCCGGGGACTGCCGGATCAGAGCCTCCAGCTTCTCATTCGTCGCCGCAGTCATCGCGGAGGGGTCGGGATCCGGCACGATCACCGGCGGGCTCACCACGATCCGCCATTTCGCCCGCCCCACGGTGAAAAGCCCCAGCGGGAGCGTCGCCGCCCCCGTCCTCAGCGTGAGCAGGCCGGCCAGGTTCGTCGTCGACGCCAGCCGGCCAAAGAGCGGGCTCCACACCCCGCCGTCCCCCGCATGCTGGTCCAGCAGCACCCCCAGCCCGCCGCCATCCCGCAGGAACTGCACGGGCGCGTGGAATCCATCGTTGCGTGAAAACAGCCTGAACCCAAACCGCCCCCGCGCCCGCCGCACGTGGGCGTCCAGAAAGGGATTGCCCAGCGGCTGGTAGAGTGTGCCGGGTTTCCCCATCGGGCAGATGGCAGGCAGCTGGGCGAGCAGCTCCCAGTTTCCCATGTGGGCCAGGGCGTAGACGAAACCCAGATTGTCCCGGATGGCCGAGCGCACGTGCTCGATGCCCACGATCTCCGCCCGCCGGTTCACCTCCTCCTCAGACATCGTCGGGATCTTCACTGCGGAAAAGAGGTTCGCCCCCAGCGTCATGAAATGCCGCCGGCACAGCTGCCGCAGCTCCGCCTCGCCGTTCTGCCCGCCAAAGGCGATCCGCAGATTCCCCAGCGCCAGCGTCCGGTAGCCCGGAGCCACTGCCCAGGCCAGCAACCCGCCCGCCTGTCCGCACACAAAGACCGCCTCCGCCGGCAGCACCCGCACCACCGTTTCCGCCACCCGGAAGAGCGCATACACCACCCACTGCCCCGCCCGCCGCAGCGGACCCGGGCCTTGGCGGCTTTTCTTCTTCTTTTTCTTCTTCGGCTTCGGTTCGGCCATGCGCAGCCCGTCCCTTAGCCTAAAATCCGGCGGGGTAAAAACGTTTCCTCATTTCCCCAGCCGCTGTCGCGCCCGGGCGATGACGGCAGGACTCACCCAAAACCCTGTCTGCAACAGGGCCGCCACGGCAGAATCAAAATCGAGCAGACCCCGCGCATGCCCCCTCACGAGCAGCCCAAGCGTGCCCACAACCGGCAGGCCCAGCCGGGCGGCAGCGGCCACTCCCTGCCGTTCATCCATGACGAGGAGGACTCGGGGACCTCCACTTGCTGCGACGGCGATTGCAGCGGACTCACCAGGGTCCAGTCCTGCCACCTCTGGTGGTAAAACAGCAGGGGCAGGTGTGATTTTGACCCAACCCGGTGGCACCGCAGCCCAGCTGCGCAGGGTGGCCGGGGCGCCAGCGTGCAGGCATTCGGACAATACCGGCGCGGGCACCACAATCACCCCAAAAAGCTGCGGCAGAAGATCCAGCAGACCAATCTCGGCAAGTGCGGAAAGAGGCGAGGTGTCGCTGACGACGATCACGGCTCGGAAACGCCTGCGAGAAAGCGGTCGAGATGCTCCAGCCCCGCATCCAGCTCCGCTGCAGTGGTGGCCGGCCACGCTTCATGGGCCGCAAGGAAAGCTTCGGTCTCCCACCGGGAAGCATGGCCCAGCAACTCGCCCACCTGGTGCGCCGAGAAGCGGCCATTGCGGTATGATTCCACCGCAAAATCCTCAAGGACAGTGCGGGACCTGTCCGCGCAGTCCGGCGGCCAGCAGGAGGCCAGCGAATCAGGAATTTCGATGGTAAGCGTCATGGCTGGACCATACCACCAACTCGAAACGCGGCAATCCTCTTTCCAAAGCACCTGCGCGGCGTCGCATCACCCCTCACTTCTGCCCGTGGTCGGTCAGCCACGCCTTGTTTTCGGGGAATTTCAGCTCCTGCGTCTTCGTCACCACTCCCGCCTCCACCGTCAGCACCACTGTCCGCTCCCGCACGTCGATCAGGCCCAGCAGGACAGATTCCTTCACCTTGCCCGTCTGGTAGTACAGCTCGCCCGTGAACCACGTCGCCAGCGCAGGCAGCTTCGCCGCCGGTTCCAGTTTCTCGATCCCCACGGCCTTCCCCTTTTCCTTCGCGGCGAAGGCCGTCAGAAAAAGCTTTCCGCCCTTCAGCTCCCACGCCGCCTTGTAGGCGGATCCGTTCCCGTTCTTCGCCGTGTCCAGCGTGCCCGTGTACTTCGTCACCAGCGGTCTCAGGGGGGAGTCCGGCAGCACCACCTTCTCCGTGCCCGCAGTCAGCGGCTCCCCGTCATCCTTCCCTGCCACACCACTCACGGTGAGGCAGCACAGGGCACAAAGGACAAGGCACGACATCAACAAAACCGGGCGGCGTTTCATGTGCGGAAAATACCCGCCAAACGCCAGCCGTCGCCTGCAAAGTACCGCCACCACCGGCCTTTGCCAAAAATGACACACTTTCCCCCTTGTCGAAACCGCTCCCCCGGCCAATGTGCCGCCGCACCAGACACCCGGACCAGGAAAGCCGGATTGATAAAAATGAAGGAGCCCGGCTTCCACGGAGCGAGATCCCCCAAAGATAACTCGCAAAGAATTTCCGCTTCAACCGGGCCCCTATATCAACCCCCTTGTTCGGAAGATCTCCGAACACCCGTACGATAGTTTTAAACTTGCCTCTGCGGCAAAATATTCTGTGTGTCAGTTCTGTTGCCGAGTCTTTACCTTGTGGGGCGCATTAGGGGGTTTTCCCTGCCCCGTCCAGGGTGCGTGAATTCCGGCGCAAAAAATTGATTCTGGGTAAATTGTGCAACAGGCCCCCAGACCCGACCGGGCCAAAAGCCCGAATTTACCAACCCACCGGTCAACTTCTCCGATGCCAGTCCGATGCAAGCCAGACGGTCAGTTTACACCCGAGGCCACCGCGCCGCGCCGGGTGCGCGAGGCGTGGGAAAATGGAGAGGCCCGTGCCGTGCTCTGGCTCGCCGCAGCCGGTGCGGAGGAGGCGGTGGACGAATCCCTGAGCTGGCTGCGGCAGTGGGCACGGCGTTTTTTTAACCGCCTCTGCCAAGTTCGCGACCCGGCTGCAGCCGTGCCGCCTTCGCTGGACCAGTGTGCAGCTTTTCTGCGGACCGCTCCGCCCTTCCTCGGAGCGGAGTATGCCAGCCCGCAGGGCCTCGCCGTCCTCTGGAGCGCCATGCAGCAGACCGTGGCTGCCCAGGCCGCTGCGGCAGGCGGGCTGGAGGCGTGGCTGAAGGCATTCGCTCCGGCCTGGGAGCAGATCGGGCGGGTCACCCTCCACCTTGCAGAAAATCCTCGCGATCAGGCCAAACCGTTCGCCTTTCTCGCCACCTGGACGGACCGGCTGGCCGCCTCGGGAAAGCCGGCCCACGTCCCGCTCGGTCGGGCGCTCCAGGCGGCGGCCATGGATCCCGGAGCCACGGCGGCCCGGCTCGGCCCCGTGCGCGCAGCAGCGGCGGAGAGCGGCCTGCTGCGCGAGCTGCTGGAAACGAAAGACCTTTTTAAACCCCTCGCCTGGACCCCGGCGGAGGCATGGCGTCTGGTGAAGGACATCCCGGCCCTCGAAGCCGCCGGCCTCGTCGTGAAGGTGCCGGACTGGTGGCAGGGCGGACGTCCGCCGCGCCCCCGCGTTCAGGTCACGCTGGAGGCCCCGCAGCCCAGCGCCCTGGGGCTTCAGGCCATGCTCGGCTTTTCCGTACGGGCCAGTCTGGATGGCCAGACGCTCACGGAGGCGGAGTGGCAGCGCATCCTCTCCGGGCCAAAAGGGCTCGTCTCACTGAAAGGCCGCTGGATGGAGGTCGATCCCGGCCGCCTCGCCGAGATCATGGCCCACTGGCGGCGCGTGCAGAGCTACCACGAGGCCAGCGGGCTGCCCTTTTTGGCCGGAATGCGCCTCCTCGCCGGCGGCTCGCCCGCCGCAGGCACCGCAGACGACCTCGCCGCCGCCCTCGGCGCGGATCGCGACTGGCTCGACGTCCAGGCCGGCGACGCCCTCCGCCAGCTTCTGGAAAAAAACCGCGCCACCACCCTGCCGGACCCCATCCCCGGGCTGAACGCCACCCTCCGTCCCTACCAGCGCGACGGCACCGCGTGGATCGATTTTCTCACCCGCCTCGGCCTCGGCGCCTGCCTGGCCGACGACATGGGCCTCGGGAAAACCCTCCAGGTCATCGCCGTCCTCTGTGTGCGCAAGGCCCGTGGCGACTCCGGCCCGGCCCTCATCATCATGCCCGCCTCCCTCCTCGGGAACTGGCGCGATGAGTTCGCCCGCTTCGCCCCCGGGCTCCGCATTTTCACCGCCCACGCCTCCCAGGCCGACTCCGCCACCCTCCGCCGGCTGCCCACCCTGCTGGACCGGCTCGACGTCGTCCTCACCACCTACGGCATGGCCACCCGGCTGGAATCACTGGCCGCCAAAGACTGGCCCCTCCTCATCCTCGACGAGGCCCAGGCCATCAAGACACCTGGGTCCGGCCAGACCCTCGCCATCAAGCGCCTCACCTCCCGTGCCCGCCTCGCCCTCACCGGCACCCCCGTCGAGAACCGCCCCTCCGACCTCTGGAGCCTCTCCGATTTCCTCAACCCCGGCCTCCTCGGCTCCGCCGGCGAGTTCGCCCTCACCACCGACCGCCTCGCCTCCGCCCCGGTGCCCGACTACTCCCCCCTGCGCAAACTCATCGCCCCGTGGATCCTCCGCCGGCTCAAGACCGACCGCACCGTCATCACCGACCTCCCGGAAAAAATCGAACTCACCGCCCACTGCCCGCTCAGCCGGAAACAAGTCATCCTGTATGGCAAGCTGGTCGAAAACCTGAAGCTCGAACTCAAGCAGCCCACCCTCGACCCCTTCCGCCGCGCCAGCCTCGTCCTCACCCACCTCGCCCACCTCAAGCAGGTGTGCAACCACCCCTCCCTCTGGAGCGGAGACGGCCTCTTCCTCCCCGCCGACAGCGGGAAATTCACCCGCCTTGCCGAACTCGCCGCCCAGATCTCCGCCCGCCAGGAGCGCTGCCTCGTCTTCACCCAGTTCCGGGAAATGACTGACGTCCTCCTCGAGTTCCTCGCCCCCCATTTCGGCCGCCCCGGCCTCGTCCTCCACGGCGGCACCCCCGTCGCCCGCCGCCCCGACCTCGTCGCCAGGTTCCAGTCCCCGGACGGCCCACCCTTCTTCGTCATCTCCCTCAAAGCCGGCGGCACCGGCCTCAACCTCACCGCCGCCAGCCACGTCATCCACTTCGACCGCTGGTGGAACCCCGCCGTCGAGTCCCAGGCCACAGACCGTGCCTTCCGCATCGGCCAGCAGCGGAACGTCCTCGTCCACAAATTCATCTGCCCCGGCACCCTCGAGGAGCGCATCGACCGCCTCCTCGAAACCAAAAAATCCCTAGCCCAAAGCCTCCTCTCCCCCGACCCCGAAGGCGCCAAGATGCTCACCGACCTCACCGACGACGAACTCCTGGAAACCCTCCAGCTTGATCTGGGGCGGGTGGGGGGATGAGGGGAAAACATTCCTCCTGGCGTTTTGCCTGTCTTGTCCCAGCCGCTCTGCTGTGCGTGCGCGCCCGGCATGACCTCCAGGGAAAGCCGATGACCTCAGGGTCGCGAACTTGAGGCGCAGAGTGGTGCCGGGGTAGTGCGTTTCAGTGCTGTTGAGTTCGGCGATGAGGTGCTCGATCACGCTGTCATGCGCGGGGTTGCTCTGGCCGTGCAACTCGATGCGCAGTTCGTTGCGCTGGACATCGGGGCGCAGGTTGATCGTTGTGCCAAAGAGCCCGCGCACGCCGCTGCGGGCGTCCTCGTGGCGCGTGAGTTTCTCTCTCACAATGTGCACCAGCGCGCTCTCGGCTCGATAGGCAATTAGCTTGATGGTGTCGATAAACTGCTTCCTCGGCGGGAAAGATCGGAAGCTGAATTTGCGGCACTCCCCAAACATACACAGCCCCGATCCAACGCAAACGCAGTTCATCGAATTTCCCGCCCTACCACGGTCCTTGGCTTTGGGAAAAACCAAGGACCTTTCCCTCATGGCGAGGGCAACCGGGACCAGTTGCATCAGGGGATGGATTTGGCTCTCCCAACCAGAGGCGGCATTCGCCCCGATTTTGGGGAGATGGCGGAGGGTTTCCTGGAGGCAGTAGCCCAGAATCCGCATCATGAGTGATGAGGCGTGGTTGGTGAAGCAGAGACTGCCCTTACAACGATTCAACTTTCAGCCGGATGAAGTAGGGCTCGTTCCGTCCGTCCGGGGTGCCAATTTCGACTATGGAACTTCCTCCGGAGGGGACTCCGATGTTCATGCGCTGCGTGCCTCCCCCCAGCCATGTCCAATCGGCCACGCCTTCTTTACGGGCGATGACCGTCCATGGTGTGGCGAGAGCGGTGGTGCCCTCGATGTTATAACGGATGTCCGGGCGGGCAGGGGCGGGCAGGGTAAATTTGATCCAGCCCCGCCCGCCCTGGTTGGTGCCTTCGGTGACGGAGCCGTTTGACTTTCCTGGGGTCAGATTCAGCGCATACTCGGCGAAGTTGCTCAGGCCATCGCCGTCAGGATCACTGTCGGGAAGCGAGGCCACGCCGGAGCCAGGGAAGTTGGTGGCATACCAGGAGGTGTAGGCTGCCCCGGCCGGGCTGATGACTCCACTTTGCCGGATGCTGCCTTCATCTCCGACGGTGATGATGGTGTTGTTAAAGAACGTGGCGGCATAGCGGTCGGTGGTGGTGCCAGCCGGGTAGGAATACCACGTCTTGCCATCTAGGGACATGACATCGACATCGGCGTTGGAGTTGTTTCGGTCAAAACCTGCGGTAAAATAGACTCCGTTTCCGTAAGCATAGCCCTCCAAATCCTCTGCGTTGGTGCGGGTGGTGGTGAAGGTGGTGGCATTGTCCGTGGAAACAAGAAGCTTGGAATACCAGCCGCTGGTGACAAATCGGTCATTGAGCCAGGCGTTCTTACGCACGCTTTGCCAGGCAGGCAGCCCAAGGTTGGAACTGCGGGGGTCCCAGTTCAGGCCATCCGAGGAAATCCAGGCCTGGGCAACACTATTCGTGCTGGCTGTGAGGCCGGTCAGCAGAAAGGTGGAGCCGCTCCAGGACAAGCCCTCAAACCGGTAAGGAGCGAAGCTGACAATGATGGATCGGGTCCAATCGAGGCCATCCGTCGAGGTGACGACTTCACCGGACGCCCCAGCGGCAACGTAACGGCTGCCGCGGGCGAGCGCACGCAGTTCCCCGCCGCCTTTAAATCGAGTGGTCCAGACAGCGCCATCGGGCGACGTGAGAATTTTCCCCACCCATCCCGCGACGCCGAAATCATACTCCGTTCCCGCGGCAATGAATTTGCTGCCGTCATGGGTGATGGAAAACATCCGCACATTGTTCTCGAATGTGCCGCTGTTCCAAATGGTTCCGTCCGTGGACCATGCAAAAGGGCCCTCACCCACGGCAACCACCCGGCCTCCGCCGGAGGCGATAGCGGTGAAGCGGCCTGTGGCTGTGGTGGTGCGGGGGGTAAAGGTGCGTGCAGGATCTGAAACGTTGATGTTGTGGTTCAGAGTGGCCATGCCGCCATGCTCATCCAGGACCCGGAATGTGATGGACTGCGAAGTGCCGAAGGGGAAGAACATGGCGCTGGTGCCGGTCTCCTGCATGTCCATCTGCGGGCCGAAGTCCCAGACATAAGTGAGGGGATTTCCATCGGTGTCCGTGGCACTGGCGCGGAAGGTGGTCACCTGCCTGGCGGAGCCGGTGGCAGGCGCCGAGGTGAAGCTCGGCACAGGATTACTGTTGGTCGGGTAAAACGAAGCACTGCGGCGGACAATGCCATTGTTTTCCACACTCAGCATCCGCCCAGCTCCGTAAACCATCCGATTGGCATTGCGCCCCACATCGGCATTGCCGCGGGACCGCGCCCATTTGACGCCATCGGGAGAAACCAGCAGCGCCCCCGGCTGGCCGTTCAC
>JANOAS010000047.1:0-14811 GCA_031411255.1 bacterium | reverse complement strand
GGCTATCGGCTATCGGCTATCGGCTATCGGCTATCGGCTATCGGCTATCGGCTATCGGCTATCGGCTATCGGCTATCGGCTATCGGCTATCGGCTATCGGCTATCGGCTATCGGCTATCGGCTCATCATGCAGCGTGGACCGAAAAACCCGCAGCCACTGTTCGCGAAACTCCTCCGGTCCAAAGCGCCCGGTCCCGGTGGCGCTCTCGCGGGCAGCCTGACCGTGGGCGTGGACGCGGGCCGGATCGTTCAGATAAATTTCCAGAGCCTTTGCCAGCCCCTCGCTGGTTTGCTCATGGCAGACCTCCCCGTCCACGCCATGGGTCACGGTCTCCGGCAGTCCACCGTTGGGGAAAATGATGGACGGCACTCCGGCAGCCTTTGCCTCAAGCACTGTGTTGGCCAGCGGCTCCTGCCAGAGGGACGGACAGACGTGCACGTCCGCCAGGGAAAACAGCGCCGGGCTGTCATCCACGTAGCCGAGGAAAACGATGCGATCCGCCAGTCCAGCCGCCTCGATCCGAGCCTTCACGGCCTGCGCCTCCGGGTTGCGAAACGTGTAGTCCCCGCCAAGCAGCAGGCGCACGGCTTTTCCTGCACGCAGCAGCGACTCCACCGCCTCCACCGCCAGCAGCCAGCCCTTGGCCGGCTGGAGCTGGCCGCAGTAGACTACGGTCAGCAGCGATGAATCAGGCGCGATCTCCACGGTCCCCTTTTCACGCCAGTCCTCGTGGTAATGGCTGACCGGCAACGCCACCGCCCCGGTCGGGCGCGGCACTGCGGGGCGCGGGGTGCTGTAAATGTGGCGGATTTTTTCAGGGGGAAACCCCGCCGCCACGCACCGCTCGACGACGTAGCGGGCATTGGCCACCAGAAGGGTGATGCGGCGGCTGAGCAGGCCCCAGAACCACCGGTAGAGCCGCGACTGCACGGGTGGCGCATCCCCGATCCGATAAATGAGTGGCAGTCGGCAGACAAAAAGCAGCGGGCTTGCGTAGATGGCGTAGAGCGGGTTCATGACGTGCAGGTGCGTCGGCTCAAACTGCCAGATGGCGCGAAGCAGGGCGAGATTTGTCCCCACCAGCCCGCGCACCACCCTCCACCACCCGCGCAGGCCGAGTCCGGCGCCGATGACCGGCCCGAAGAGGGCTGGCCGATGCGCGAGCCCGAGGGCGTCCAGCTCGGGCTCGACGATTTTGTAACCATGCTCGGCATTTGTGAGGAAAAGCGCCTCCACCCCGGCGGATCTGAGCGTGGTGAAGACGCCCAGATTTGCCCGCTCCTGCCCATAGAGGGGGATGCCGCCAAAAAGGACGAGAACGCGAAGCGGGGCGGTGTTCATGCGTGACCTTCGCGGGCGTGCTGCAGGGAGGTTTCCACGAGTGAAATCCATTTGGCCTTTTCGACATCCCAGTTGTACTCCGTTCGGCCCAGTTTCCAGGCTACCTGGCGGGCAGCGAAGAGGGCGGCGCGGTCATCATGCCAGTAGCGAAGACAGCCGGCCAGAGTGGTGACGTCACCGGGCTGAAACACCGCGACAGAACTGCCCAGGCGGGTACAAAGGTCCCGCTGGCCCTGCGTGGCCGTGGCCACCACGGCATTCCCGGCCAGCAGGTAGGTGAAAATTTTGTTGGTCAGGCAGATGTCCCGGTTGTGGCTGACTGCATGCTCCAGGGCCAGCCCCACATCAAACTCAGCCGCCAGGTGAGCCATCTGATCCGGTGGGGCGGGGGCATGCGCCTGGAGGCACCCGGCAGGCAGACCGGCCGCCGCCACCCGCCCGCGAATTGATTCCTCATAGCCCGGCTGCCAGGCGCCGCGCAAATGAAGCTCGATGTGCAGCCCGCGCAAGCGCGCCATCGCGTCCACCACGTCCTCCAGCCCGCGATCCCGCCCGATGGTCTGCGAAAACCAGTACAGCCTCAGCGCCCCGCCGCAGCCACCGGACTCAGCCGGGGCCGGTGGCTGCATCGAAAGCGGAAAGACGTTCAGCACGCAAGCCACCGGCCGGCCGTCGCGCTTTTCATACTCT
Organism: bacterium; assembly: GCA_031411255.1. GTDB lineage: Bacteria > Verrucomicrobiota > Verrucomicrobiia > Verrucomicrobiales > V1-33 > JANOAS01. Next base: position 12,779 of record JANOAS010000047.1, on the reverse strand, counting down.
CTGGATATGAGCGGTGCAGCGGAAGTCAGGTGAATGCAGCGCGGCAAGTAACGCTGCTCCAGAAAAAGGGCGACCCTGTCATCCAAGCCGGAGCCGTTTCTCTCCAGCCACATGGCAGAGTGCAGATCCTCGGCATCGAAGCCCGCCGCGCAGCCCAGACGGTCCGCCGCTTCCACCGCGGCAGGCAGCGCAGGAAGGTTGTGCCCGATGATCAAATCGGCAGGCTCGGCAGCAGCCCGGGCGGTGAGTTCCTTCACCACACGCCCTGCGGCAGCCTCCGCGATGCCGAAGCGCAGGGTGAACCGGGCCAGACGGCGGAAAAGATTTTGCCGGATGCGGGACCACCAGAAGAGGGCGGGTTCCGTTTCCCGGCCCCAATCCACCCGGTCGAGCCGCCACGTTCGCGTCTCCATCAGTTCATCATCATGCGTGGCCATCCAGGAGGAGTACCTGCAGGCGACCACGCGCACGTCGAACCCAGCCTCTGCCAGCGCATCAGCCTCTTTCACCGCCCGCGGATTTGCGTACAGGTGCTCGCTGGTCACGATGCAGATCCGGCCCCGTGAAAGCCCTTCCGCCTTTCGTGAGGCGGCCTGGTTGCTGTCGTTCATTTGCTCCTTCATCCGGTTTCGATCCGGACTCGCTTCATCCCTGGCCGGCAGCCATCATGGCTGCGTGCAGTCCGCCCACCGTCACCGGCTCCGTCCCGCCCAGCTGGCGGATTGACCGGGCCAGCTCCTCCATGACGCTCGTGGGTAAGGGCTGGTAGCCTTCGCCGTCAACGCTGTGAAACTGTAGAATCAGCCACTCACCCGGCTTCACGGTAGAAATGACATCCATCATTTCCGCCACCGTCGTCGTGGCACGGGGCGCCCAGGAATTGAGCCGGTGCCAGTCGAGCGCGGCCAGGTTGTTCACCACCGGCTGCGCACCACCCACCCGGCAGGTCCGGTAAAGTTTTCTCACCAGCGCATCGCTCCGGGTGCTGGCGGCATTCCAAGGCATGGCAATGGAGACCGGCCGAACGCCAAGGTGGCGTTCGATCTCGTTTGCGGAAGTCTTCAATTCCCAATTCGCCAGACCGGGCACCCAGCGCATAAGCGGACCGGTCGCATTCCGGTGCGTCATGGTGTGTGAGCCGGTTTCATGGCCCGCTTCTGCCACCTTTCGCCAGAACGCCCAGTCTCCGTGGCTGCGCCCGGCATTGTACGGTTCGTGTATCTTTTTCACCGATTGCGGCTCAATCCAGCCCGGCACCAGATAAAATGTGGCCGGAAGACGCGACGGCTCGAAAGCTGCCACGATTTTGCGGCTGCCGAAGTAAAGACCGTCGTCAAATGTCAGGGACACCCAGGCGCGGGATACAGGCTGATTGGGGGAGGCCATCGGAGCGGGGAGAGGCTCCTTGCGGGGGCTGCTTTCGGATTAAGGGCGGGCTGCCCAGAGGTTTCTTTCGGGAACATCGTCACCTTCTTTCCAGGCTTCCCCCTTCACGTTCCTCAGCTCAAAGCCCGAGGACAGAAGGAACTCCACCAGGGAGTGGCTTTTGGCCTCCTGTCCGGCGGGGTTAAGAAACTCAAAAATAATTTGACGAACGTTCGCAAGCTTTTCACCCAGTCCGCGGAGAACATCAAGCTCAAATCCTTCGACGTCGATTTTTAGGACATCCACCATCCGTCCGCCGCAGGCATCCACCACCGAGTCGAGCGTGACGAGATTTACCTCATAAGCCTGCGGCAGATTTTTTCCCACGGACAGATCGAGGCTGAGCACGGACCTGTCACTGGCCGCCTGCTCGTGCAGCCAGACGGCGCCCGGCTTTTCCCCGGCGGCGGCCACGAAGAGCTTCAAGTTCGTGAATCCGTTGACGCGCCAGTTCGCGAGGATTTTGGCCGCATTGTAGGGCTGGGGCTCGACTGCGGCGACCAGTCCCTCCGGCCCGACGGCGGCCCGCGCCACGAGGCTGTGGAATCCGACGTGCGCCCCGACGTCGATGAACACCCCGCCCGGCCGCAGCAGTTTTTCGTAGAGCGCGATGGTGAGCGGCTCCAGCCAGTCCCCCTTGATGAGCTGCATCTGCGTCCACTCGACCGGGTCCAGCTCCATGAGCAGACCTCCGCGCACCTTCAGCGGAGCCGTGGTGGCAAAGAGGCGGCAGAGCAGCTCGTCCGCGCGCGTTTTTCCGCGGATGTAGGGCAGTCTGAAAAAAGCGGCGAGGAGACGTGAGAGCATGATCTGTGGGAGGCTCTATTTTTTGACCAGCCAAAGGCTCTGCGCGCGGCCCTGGCCGAGACGCGGAAACCATTTGCCAAAATCCGGCTGGCTGCGCTGCAGGTGGTGCCCGGCCCAGAGCACATCCCAGCCGCCCCCGCTGACCAGAGCGTGGGCGAGGTAGTTCTCACCCCAGTCCAGCGCCAGGTCACGCTCAAAGAGCCACGGTGCCGGGTAGTCGTACGGAATAAAAACGTCGTGAATGTGGACGATGACCCCGGGAGCGAGCAACGGCAGGATCGTACAGAAGAGAAAAGCCACGTCATTCGCCGGACGGCACTGGTGGCTGGTGTCGATAAAAAAGACGTCCCCCGCCTCAAGCCGCGAGGCGATGGCCGCCGGATCCACGGCCTCGACAGGACTCTTGATAAACTCGTCGGCCAGAGAGGCGACCACTTCGCGGGGGTGCGGATCAATGCAAACGATCCGGCTGGGGAAAGCCCCGTCTTTCACGGCCTGACGGGTGACGCGGGTGCTGTTGCCGCAGCCAGTTTCGATGATGAGCCGGGGCTGGCGCAATCGCAGCAGGGTGTAGAGCACCTCGGCATCGGGCGATGTGTAGTAGGGGTTCGTCCACGAGAATCCCGTGTCATTCGAAGCCGGACTGGAGAACGACTGAAACCGCGCTTCATGCTGCGACAAGGCCTCGACGATTTCCCCCCACGCCCCGCTCTCAAAGGCCGGCGGCACGGAAAAGACCGGCCGGTCAAACCAGCCGGCATCACGAGCCCTCGCGAGGCGGGCCGTCTCGATGCGGTCAGCAGTCCGTGATTCCAGCTTCAGGTTGAGCCAGGAGAGCGGGACATTCAGCGACAAAATGAGGCGGCGGGCAAGTGAACTCATGAGGGATCAGGTTTAGAAGTTGGGCGGGATCAAACCGTGGCGGGTGATGGTGTCAAGCCGGCCATCCGGTAAAAGGCCGGGCTGCGTTCGAGAAGTTCGTCATAGGTTCCAGTGGCAACGATTTTTCCCGCCTCCATGAGGCAAATGACGCTGGCACTGCGCACAGTGGTCAGGCGGTGGGCGATGACAATGACGGTTTTCCTGCCGGCGAGGGCGGTGATGATGCCGGTGAACTGCCTCTCGGTTTCATTGTCAAGCGCGGACGTGGCCTCGTCGAGCACAAGCAGCTCGGGATCGCGATAGAGCGCCCTCGCGATGCCGGCGCGCTGTCTTTGCCCGGCGGAGAGCCGCCCGCCGCGCTCGCCCACCCGGAGGTCCAGCCCCTCCGCCTGCAGCCGGACGAACTCCGCCAGCTGCGCCGACTCCAGCGCACGCCAGACAGCGGCGTCGTCGATTTTTTCATCCGGGATGCCCAGCGCGACATTCCGGCGGAGCGTGTCATCCAGGAGGTAAATGTCCTGCGGGATGTAGCCCAGATGGCGCCGCCAGGCGGGGAGGTTCTCATGGATGTCCCGCCCGTCGACCAGCACCCGGCCCGTCGTGGGAGGGAGCAGGCCGAGGATGAGGCCGGCCAGCGTGGATTTGCCCGCGCCGGATGAACCCACCAGCGCGACCATTTCCCCGCGCTGGATGGTCAGGGAAATGCCGGAAACGGCAGCGGTCTCCGCGCCCTCGTAAGTGCAGCCTGCGTCCTGCAGTTCCAGAGTTTCCTTGAAGGTGAAAAGATCGCGGTCCGTGCCATCCGCCGGCTCGACGGCGGCCCGGGCGGCCTGGTACTCCACCAGCAGGGAGTGCAGCGGAGGCCCGTAAAAGCGCAGCCCGGTCATGGCGGAAAGGATGCGCGTGGCCGAGGGCACCAGCCGCACGAGGGCCAGCGCCAGCATGGAAAGCCCGGGGATGAGCGCCGGCAGGTCGCCCCCCGTGGCCAGCGCGACAAAGACAATCACCACCAGGCAGAGCCCGACGGCGGACTCGATGACAAGACGCGGGAACTGGCCGGAAAAGCCAACCTCCATGAGCGCGTCACGGTAGCTCTCCCCCTGGCGGGAAAATGAGGAGACGAAAAAGTCCTCGCACCCGAGGATGCGGGCCTCGCGCAGGCTGCCGAGGCCCTGGTTCACCCACTGGATCATGCGCCCGTGACTCTCCGACCGCTGCCGCCCCGCGCGCTGCAGCCGCCGCCGTGTCAGCGCCGCCACGCCCCAGGCCATCAGCCCCACGACCGCCCCCGCCCCCAGAGCCGCCAGAGCCTGCGTGGTGAAAAGCAGTGCCAGGATGCCCGCCACCATGATCAGCTCCGTCGGGAGGATGATGAGGAACTTGATGACCCCGGAGTACTGCTCGCACTCGATGGTGACATTGCGCACCAGGTCCGCCGCATTCCGCTGCGCGTGGAATCCGCAGCCCGCCTTCATGTACGCGTCCATCAGCCGCTCGGAGAGGGAGTGGCCCAGCTGCTGGAAATATTTCATCGACACCCGCATGAGCACCCCCAGCCCCGCAGCCTTGACCAGGAAGAGCACCAGAGTGGCCACGCTCGCGGCGAAGACGACCTGCCCCGGCTCCAGAATCCCGAGATCCCGCATCCACGGGCCCAGCGCCGGGTGCGCCAGCACCAGCCCGGGCTCCCCGACCACCTTCAAATACGGCAGGATGATCCCCACCCCCGCCAGCTCCAGCAGGGAGCCGAGAAAAAGCAGCACCATCAGCCAGCCAAAGCGCCGCCTTTCCCCCGGAGCCATGAGGCTGAGGACGTCCCGGACAATGGAAAGAACGGCTGACAAAGCGGATGGTGGAGCCTGTTTAAGCCGGGGCTAGTAGTGGAACCAGTACCAGGTGAACTTGATGACCTCAGTCTCGAAGGCAATGAGCCCGTCCTCATGCCGCCACCAGTTTTGCGCGGTGTAGCGCAGGGGCGCCACGGCGGTGACGCGCACGTCAGTGCCCGTGCCGGCGAGGGCTTTTTCGATGAACCAGTCAGCCCGGCGGGTGTGGAAAAGATCTGTCGGAACAATGAGACGGGCCGCCGGATGACGCGTGCACCAGTCCCGCAGCGACATGGCTTCGTCCCGCGTGCTGGTCAGTTCCGTGCCAAAATTTTCAATCGCACTGGCAGGCACGCCCTGGGCGACGAGGAACTGCCGGGTGAGGTCGGCATCTGTGGACTGGAGCCGGAGCTTCTGCACGGCAGTCAGTTCCGGGCTGGAGATGAGGACGAGAGGAGCCGCGCCCTGCTTGTAGAGGGCCGCAGCCGCAGCCCCGCGGCCCGAGGGATTTCCACCAAGGACAACGATGGCCTGCGCCGGAGCCACCGGCTCATCCACGATCCAGAGCCGGGCCAGTCCGGCGAGAATGGGAACCCGCGCGAAATAAAGCGCTGAAAGGATGATTGCGACGCCCAGAGCGGCGCGCCACCGCCTGCGCCTGGTTTTTGGAAAAGATGGAACCGCCTTCTCCGTACGCTCCCGCCCCTGGTCGGCGGGGGTTACCCCGGACCATTCAGTACCCTCAGAGCTGTGGGTTGATTGCAAAATTTCCAGCCCGGACCTGTGCCACGCCCGCCCCCTGCTTGCCAGGTATTCCGCACACGACCGCGCGCGCGGCTCACCTCCCGCCCTGGCCGCCAAGCATGACGTACACGGTTTTAATGATGATGGCACAGTCCAGGGTCAGCGAGAAATGGCGGATGTAGTACAAGTCGAAGGCAAATTTCTCCCGCGCGTCAGCAATGTTTTCACCGTAAGGGTAATTGACCTGCGCCCAGCCGGTGAGGCCCGGCTTCACGGCGTGGCGCAGGTGGTAGAGTGGAATGGCCTGCTCGTACTCCTCCACACAGGCCGTCCACTCCGGACGCGGCCCGATGAGGCTCATCTCCCCGTGCAGAATGTTCCAAAGCTGGGGGATTTCATCGATGCGGTACTTCCGCAGGAGGCGGCCCAGCGGGAAAATGCGTGGATCCCCCGTGGTGGTGGTGCCGGAGGGTGCCGGATCCACCCGCATGGTGCGCAGCTTCCACACCACAAATTTCCTGCCGTGGTAGCCCACCCGCTCCTGCCGGAAAAACAACGGCCCCCGGTCCGCCAGCCGGATGCCCAGCAGCGCTGCCAGCAGCACCGGGGCAAAGATGACCAGAAGCGTGAAGGAGAAAATCACGTCCAAAACCCGCTTCATCAACGAATAGACCGACCGCTCCGCCAGCCTGAACTCACTGTTAAAAATCCATGTCGGAGAAAGCGTGTCCAGGGGAATCTGGCGAAACCGCTCACCGTAAAAGGCATCCCACGTAAGAACCGGCAGCTCCACCAGGTGCAGCCGGACCAGCTGGGAAAGTGCGAGTGAGCCGTATTTTTCGACCGACGGGCCCAGGACCACGCTCTCCACCCGCCCCGCGAACTGGGCAAACCTGCTCCTGATTTCCTCATCCAAGTTTTCCAGTCCGGCGGGTCCCTCGGGCTCAATAAGATGAACCTTCGAGGTAAACCCCGCACCAAGCATCGCCACGGCCAGCCGCGACGCCTCGGCCTCGGACCCGATCAGGAGCACCTCCTGGCCAAAGGTGCGCAAGGCGTGAGCGCCAATGAAGCGCCTGAATAAAAAACTGAGAACCCCGAACGAAGCCACGGAGGCCAGGTACCAGGCCCGGCTCGGATTGATGCTCCACCCATAATTGAAACTGAACGCAGTCAAGCCTCCGCCCAGCAGCACCGCGAACCCCTGCGCGATGATGAACTCAGCCATGTAGCGCAGCCCCATGAATTCGGCTCTCCGCCTCCAGCCCCCCACCAGCGCCGCCGCCACTACAGAGGGAACCATCCAGCCGGCCAGGAGGGGCGCGGGCGGAATGTTGGAGTGGCGGTTTAAAATGAGAACCACAGCAAAATAACCGGCCACCAGACTGAGGAAGGCAAGCACGACATCCAGTGCGATCATCCCGATGGCAAACCCCGGCGACCGGGCGGAAGATCGCACGCCGGCCTTTTCCTGCCCCGGCGCTGCCTGGTCGGCGAAAATGCGCTGGAAAGGCGCCACCCGGCCGGCGTCCGCCTCCTGCGTGATCTGGGGCGACGGCGGCTCAAGCGCCTCCACCGGCTGGCTGGATGGGCGGGTCATCACAGTGGCTTCCATCCGGCACCAGCCGCACCTTTTATCTTGGCCCTCAATGCATTAAATGAAAGGGCAAAAAAGCCGCGCAAAAACACCCCCCCCTCCGCCCTGGCGTGTTGAAACTTGGGCGCGAACGAGGATTTCAGATGGAGCGGGCCGGGGAGGGCCCTCGAAAACTGCTTCATACGGGGGAAAAAACCGGAACGGTGGGGTAATCCGGCCGGGAAACGAACAGAGATAAGCCAGACCCTTACGTCAACCTGGGGAAACGTCAAACCCTCAGTAGCGTGCCCCCCCGAATGGGGGAGTCGTCAGTCTTCGCCCTTTTCGTAACCGCCTTCTTTGATGTAAGGGTCCTTCGAGTCGTACTTGTAATAGCCGTAGTAGCCGAAAACCCTCGCCGGGACGCGGTTGAGCACCACGCCTGTGATCCGGGCGCGGGCGGCTTTCAGCTGTTCCAGAGCCTTTTTCACCGACATGCGCGGGGTGCTGCAGGCCCGGATGACCACCACCACGCCGTGAACCAGGGGAACGATGCTCAGCGCGTCGCTCACCGAATTCAGCGGCGAACTGTCGACAATGATCCGGTCATACTGGGAGGAGGCGGCCGTCAGCAGCTTCTGAAAGCCATTCTGGGCAAGCAGCTCCGCAGGATTCGGGCTCTGCCGGCCCACCAGCATCGCATTCAGTCCCGGCACGGCGGTGGGGCGGACGATTTCCTCCCACGAGCACAGGCCGCTCAGATGCTCGCTCAAGCCGGGGCCTTCGTTTGGACGCCGGTTCTCACCGGACTTGCCCTGCTTGCGCCGCGCGGTGTCCATCTCCGGATAGAGCAGCCTGCCGACGGACGGACGCCGCAGGTCCGCGTCAATAATGAGCGTCTTCAGCCCCTGCTGGGCAAAGGACAGGGCCAGGTTGACCGCGGTCCGGGTTTTCCCCTCGGCGGGAATGGCACTGGTGACGAGGAAGAGCCGCCGCACAGACTCATCCCCGAGCAGCGTGAGCGAGGTTCGCAGCGTCCGGTAGGCCTCCGCCTGGAAAGAACTGGGCTGCTCCAGAATGGGCAGGTGCCCCACCTTCTCGGAATCCACATTTTCATCCGGCACGGAGGCCAGCACGGGAATCTGAAAGTTTTGCTCCACCTGGTCCACCCCGCGGATCGAGGTGTCCATCCGGTCCAGCAGAAAGATCAACCCGAGCGCCCCCAGCAGGCCGAAGACACCCGCGCGAAGCAGAATGCTCGTCTTGTTTGGCCAGTCGGCCATGGCGGGCACGAGGGGATCCTCCACAATGGTGACGGGAGGCTTGTCCAGCTCGCTGCTGCCCACGATCTTGGTTTCCTTCATCCGGTTGGCCACCGTTTCGTAGAGTGTCCGGTTGTTCTCCACCTCCCGCTGCAGCAGACGGTAGGGCTGAAAGGCCTGCTCGATCTTCACCAGCTCCGCCTCCTGCTCTTTGGTGGCGGCGTCCAGCTTTTGCTTCTTTTCGGTCAGACTCTCCACCCGGGATCCGAGCGCTGAAACGGACTCCTTGAGCGCCTGGGCCAGGTTGTTCTTGAGTTCCTCCACCTCCGAATTCAGTGAAATGTAGCGGGGGTGCTTGAGTTTGTACCGGAGCTTCAACGCGGAAAACTCGGCCTCCTTGGCGGCCAGCCTGGTGCGCGTGTCCAGGACCGCCGGCTGCCGGGAAATGCTCTCCAGCTCCAGGAGCTTCGCGTTGTCGTTCGCAGGCGCCTTCTTCACGTTGGCCAGGTCGGCTTCCAGCTGGAGCAGCTGGGAGCTGGTTTCGTTGAAATCCTTCCCAAGCTCGCCCATCCGGGTCGTCACCTTTTTTTGCTGCTCCTCCAGGGAGAGCGCCTGGTTGTTCGAAGCCAAGTAATCAGACACCTTTTTCTGGGATTCGGCCAGCTTTTCCCTCTGGCGCTCCGCCTCCTGAACGAGGAAGTCGCTCGCATCGGCGGAGACGCGGGTCCGGCGCTCCTGCGTTTCACGCAGGTAGGCCTTCACCACGGCCATCGCCAGGTCCTTGGCCATCACCGGGTCCGTATCTGTGGCGACAACGTCGATCAGGCGAGTGTTTTTCCTCCACCGGCTGGAAACTTTGGATCGCATCACCCCCACGATCCCCGTTTCGTTCAACCCCTGCTGCACCATGGCCTGCTTGATCCCCACGGCCTCCGCAGCCTTCAGCATCACGTTGCTGCCCAGGACCGCCTCGACCGCCGTGTTCACGTAGTCAAGACCCGCGGGGTTGTCCGTCTTCACGCTGTCCATCTTCACCACGCGCTGCTCGTTCTGCGCCACCTCGATGACAGCCCGCGAGGAAAAAACTGGCTGCTGCCGCTGCAGCCAGGCCCAGGTGCCGGCGAGAGCACCGCCCAGGATGAGGGGGATCATCCACCAGAAACGGCGGATCATCATGCGAATGGTAGTGAGATCGAAATTCATGAATGCTCCAAAAAATGTTGCCTAGAACCGGGATTCGGCCACGTCAATGATGTCGCCTGGCTGGATGCGCGCAGACCCCTCTTCCTTGCCGTTGATCTTCACTTCCTCGTCACGCCCGTTGACCTTGCGCTTGATGGTGATCTTTGACTTGTTCGCGTTGCGCGAATACCCGCCGGCGATCGCGACTGCCTGCAGCAGGGTCAGCTCCCCGTTTTCAGGGAAATAAAACGGGCCGGGTTTCAATACCTCACCCATGATGGTGAAACGCTTGCGCACCACGTCCATGGTCACCGTAACCTGCGGGTTTACGAGGTAGCCATCCTTCAGCTTCGCGGTGATCAGGTCCCGCGCCTGCCGGATTTTCATTCCCGCCACCGCCACGTCGCCGATGAGATTCAGAGTGATCCGCCCGTCAGCCGCCACCCTCGTGCGCACATCAAGGTCAGGCTCCTGGTAGACCCGCACCTCCAGCACGCTCCCGGCCTGGATAAGCGCCTCCGAGTCCGTCACCGCTGTGAGAGGGGCCGGCGCGACAGCCGCCGGAGCCGGAGCCGGAGCGGGGGCCGGGGTGGGAGCAGGAGTGGCGGGAGCGGCCTCGGCTGCAGCCGGCGCGGAGGACGATTTTTCCGCCTGGGCCCGCAGCGGTGCCGGAAGCAGCGCCAGCAGCAATAAAAAGACAGCCAGCAATTCGCGGCGAAATGCGCGCGAGGGCTCGTCGGGACGTGGTTTCATGGGAGGCATTTGGGGGAGGAGTAATCGGTGGGGTGAACGGGCACCGCGAACTGGCGTGGCGGAAGCCCTGAGTTTCCTGCCAAGCGGCCCGTCCGCAAGTCCGCATCGTGAAAAATCAACCACGCCCGCAGCGGTGGGCGGCGCAATGAGGCATTTCAAAATGAGACGGAAACCGAGGCCCCGAGGCGGTTGGTGGAAAAATCCGCCACCGACTGATTGGAGGCATTGTCCAGATGCTCATAAAAAACCTGGGCGGCAAAACGCTGCGAAACCTGGTAGGTTGCCTGGAGCTTGGATGTCCAGTAGCCATCCTCGCGGCCGGTATTCGTCGAGGTCCCGGTCGAGGGGTAGCTGATCCAGTTGTAGCCAAAAGTGCCGTTGAGGGTGATCCGGTCCGTCAGCTTGCGGGTCACTGACAAATCCAGCCTCGTCGTGGAAAAGGTCTGGTTTTTCTCGGACGGGGAGCCGGTGAAATCCCGGGAGCCGCCCAGCGTAATGAGCGTCTGCGCATCCATCGCGTACGAACTTTGCAGGGAAAACACGGCCCGCACGTCCGAGGCGCCCGTGGTCGGTTCATCCCGCCAGTCCGCACCTCCGGAGAGGCTCAGGCGCGTCTTCCCGGTGACCTCGTACAAGAGCGTGCCATTCACCCGGTCATAGGGCCGGGCCTCGGACTCCTCCTGGAGCATCGAACCGTGCTCCGCGTTCAAACCCAAGCGCGTCTTGCCCGTCACAGCGTAGTCCATGCCGACGCGCCCCCGCCAGTCGGAGTAGCCGAGATAAATATCGTAATCCGCAATGGAATAGTTGAACCCGCCCACCACCCGCGTCTTCGTGCTCACCTCATAGAAGAAGTCCGCGCCGAGCACAAAATTCTGCCGCCTCGTGTAGTCAGCCACGTTCCGGTCCGCCGCGATCTCGTTCGTATACCGTGCGCTGACCGAGCCGGACAGCGACCCGAAACTGAAGCCATACGCAGCACCGGCATCGTGATTCAATCCATCGAGCTGGCTGTTGTCGAGAAACATCCGGTACGAAGGACCGTAGGTCAGGCTGAAGAAGCGGTTGTCCGTCGCCACCCCCCGGCTCACCGTGGCTCGCGCTCCCACTTCCATCACAAAGTCACTGATCTTGTCCACACCCTTGAGGAACAGGTTGTCATCATAGACCGCACCCACGAAAGCGGAGTAATTCCACAGGATGGAGTGGGACTCCCGCTTGGTGGCGATGGCCTCCAGCACATCAGCAGTGGCGGCGGAATCATCCGTCACCCGCAGGTCCTCGCCCGGTGCCACCCCGGCCTCCTGACCTGCGGAGCCGGACTCCACCGGATTGGCCGCAGAGTCAGATGCCGGTGCGTCCGGCATCGGACCGGGAAGGGGCCCTATGGCGGGCAGCGGCTCCAGAGTTAAATCAGACGGCGGCACCGCGTCGGAGATCGGCTCTGAAGGGGGGACATCTGAAGGAAACGGCTCACCCGACGGCTCCGCTGACGGATACTGGACGGAGGGAGGCACAATGTCCGACTGCGAAAGCGCCAGCGACACCCCCACTGAGAGCAAAAGGCAAATCCCCCTCATCATCTGCCTTTTCCCCGGCAGGATCATCCGTTTGTGCACGACAGGCCCGCCCAGACTGACCCCGGTCAGGAGGGGGGAGAGTTCCTCGTGCCGCAGGGAACGGCAGGGATGGCGGCTGGTCGAGGGGGGATGTGGACGCTTGGCTGACATGGGGTAAAGGGGAAAGGGAGAACAGGGCATGGGGCGCCGCCCACGGCCAACCTGCACTTCTCACAGAAAACCGCAAAGGCCGGTCACTGGCAGTGCAACTGGCTGGGAAGCTCCCCAATCCCGCTAATATTTATCAAAATTTTATCATGTATCAACCTTGATTTTTCAGGCCCCCTTCCGCAGCGCCTCGCCCGCCGCCTTCACGGTCTTGGGCGCATTGCCGATGAAGACCTGCTCCCCCAGCACCAGAACGGGCCGTTTCAGAAAGGTGTACTCCTCCAGAATCAGCCGACGGTAGTCCGCCTCGCTCAAGGTGCGCTCCGCCAGACCCATGGATTTATATTTCATGGCCTTCCGGCTGAAGAGCGGCTCAAACCCGCCCGCCAGACGCGCCATTTCATCCAGCTGCGCGGCGGTGATGGCTTCGGTCTTGATGTTCTGCTGGACAACGTCAGCCGGGGGCTGCCATTCGGCGATGATCCGCTGGCAGGTCGTGCAGTTGGCGAGGTGAAAGAGGCGGCGCATGGGACTTCTGAGGAGGTAAAGGTTGATCGGAAGGGAAGACTCCTGCTAAATACGCGGGTCGCCTCCC
>JANOAS010000046.1:0-10582 GCA_031411255.1 bacterium | reverse complement strand
CGCATCGAGGCCGGCCACACCCTCGTCCTCCAGCCCTGCCTGCCTGACGACTGGCCCCGCGTCACCCTCGACTACCGCCACCCCGCCACCGGCGCCCGCTACCGCATCCAGATCGTCAATCCCGGAGGCTGCAGCGCCCGTATTTGCTCAGTCCTGCTGGACGGCACGCCCCAGCCGCACTCGGAAAAAGAGACGCGCCTGCTGATGACGGACGGGGAGCATGAGGTGGTGGTCACGCTGGGGGCGTAGCTGCCCGCACAAGCCGGTGCGGTGCGGATGTGGTGCCGCCCGCATCCCAAGTCTCTACACGTTCGCCACAGGATTCCAGACCTTCGCAAACCCGAAACCACTGAAATCCTTCACGTTTGCGGTGGCAAAATCAGTGACACCGAAGACTCGAAGTGCGAGGGCGGTGCGAGTGTCGTAGATGCGGCGGCGGGCGATGCCCGGGGTGGCTGCGTGCTGCCAGAGCGCGGCGTGGAGTTCCCGACTGGTTGGAGGGAATCCGAAGACTTTCCAGAGCGGATGCTGACGATAGCTTTGGATGACAGCGACGGCTTCCCCGGCAGTAAGCGCCTTGTCGAGGACGGCAGGATTCCGAAGCAGAAGGTAAAATTCAGTGAGCACGAACTCGCTCAGGGCGACGTCTTCGCTGGCACTCCGGGACTCGATGAATTGCGTGGCTGCGGCGTGCTGCGGAGAGGCTTCGCTGAAGCTGTAGAGGAGGATGTTGGCGTCTATAGGGAGCATGGGCGGATCAAGCAGGGCTGGGGTCGCCATCGGCAAAGGCGGCGTCGCGGAGTTGTTCGGCGCTCAGTCCTTTCCAGCCGACCTTCCCGGAGGTTGGTGGTTTCCAACCGGTCGCGGGTTCCCCGGGGTGGTCTGGGTAGACCTGAAGGAGAAGTTCTGCGCCACGACGGAACGTCTCGGCCAGGGACCATTCGCGCTTTTTGGCGAAAGCCTGGATTTCGCGGAAAAGGTCCTCGGGCACTTGGATTTGGGTTTTGATCATGGGGAGAATCTATGGCTCCATCGAATTAAAGTCCATCTACCGCATTGTCCACGCCCCATCCGCCTCGATCGTCACCACGGCGTCGAAGAGGTGCGGGGAGTCGCCCGGTTTTCCGAGGACGAGCCAGGTGATGCCTGCTTCGTCGAGGAGTTCGTAGAGCTGGGTGACCTGCCTGGGGTCCATGGTGAGGCTGAGGCGGTCGAGGAAGACGAAGCGCGGCCGGGCGAGGAGGATGCGGGCGAGGGCGAGGGAGGCCTGTTCATTGACGGGGAGCAGATCGTCCCAGTCGCGCTCGATTTCGAGCCCGCCGACCTGTTCGACGAGCTGGGTGAGATTCAGCTTCCGGAGTACGGTCATCATGGTTTCGTCGGGCACGGGGGCGGCGGCCTCAGCGCGGAGGAGGATTTCGCGCAGGGTGCCCTTCGGCAGGTAGGGGCGCTCGGGCAGGAACAGGAGGCTCGCAGGCGACGGACGGATGATTTTTCCCTCTCCGGCGCAGTACAGACCGGCGGCGGCCTTGAACAGGGCGGCCTTGGCATGACCGGAGTGGCTGGCAAAGAGGACGCGCGTTCCGGGATCGATGGTCAGGCTCAGCTCGCGCAGGAGGCAGCGCCCGTCCTCACGGAAGAGGGTGAGTTTTTCAAAGGTGAGCCGGTCGCCGTCCTCCACCATGCGGATGGGCGAGCGCTCCCCGGTGCAGGCGGCCTCCATGGCATCCACGAGGCGGCCAAGCCTGGCGGTGACGGCGGCGTAGCTGGAGATGGACTGGATCTGGGTGACGATGAGGGAAAACGCGCCCATGAGCTGGGCGAAGGCCATGGCCGACTGGGTGACGACGCCAAACTCCATGCGCCCCTTCATGAAGAGCGGGGCGACGATGAGAGCGGGCATGATCTGGATGAGGTAATTGTAGCCCGTGCTGAAGAAGCCGAGGTTCCGGTTGACGGAGACCATGCGGCGGGTGTTGGCCACCAGCTCGTCGAGCCGCCGCACCAGGCGCTCGCGCAGCCGCCCCTCGCGGTTGAGCAGGGCGACGGACTCGGCATTTTCCCGCACGTGCATCAGCTCGGAGCGAAAGTTTGCCTCCCTGTCCAGCTGCTGGTCATTCAGACCGACGAGCTTTTTTCCCAGCAGCACAGCGATGAGCGAGCCCTCCAGCGCGTAGCCCACGGCCACGAAAAAAAGGCGCGGGCTGATGGCCCACAGCACGCCGGAAAAAGCGACCACGGTGAAGAGAGCATTGAGCGACATGAGGACGAAGGACATCGTCGTGGTGGTGAAGGCGCGCACGTCCTCGGCGATGCGCTGGTCCGGGTTTTCCAGCTCGCCTGTTTCCTGGAGCTGGTAGTAGACGCGGTGCTCCAGGTAGCGGTCCAGCAGCTGGCGCGTCTGCCAGTCCCGCCAGAGCAGCCCCAGCCGCTCCTCCGCGTAGCGGTACATCACGGCGGCGATGGTGGAGAGTCCGAACACGCCGACAAAGAGCCATGCCTGCCGGGCAAACCGGGGAGCATCCTTGTTCTCGATGGCGGAGATGAAGTCGCGCCCGACGTAGCTGTTGAGAACATTCAGCCCGTTGATGGAAAGCATGAAACCAATGAGCAGGACAAAAAGCCAGACGGCCTTTTTTCCCGACGACGAACGGGCAAACGACCGCGTCGCCCGCTTGAGGCGCATCCATGTTTCCCTGCCGTGTTTGCTGCCGTTCATTGAATTACCACTCTCCGGCCCCCATGCGGCGGAATGCGCTGTTCGGAGGATAGGCACGCCACCGGCAGGCGCAAACCAGGAATCTCCACGGGAAATGCCCCACTCCGGCTTTGCGTGATCGCCAGGGTTGGGCAAAGTGGCAGCCTGCCCCGCCCCCACATGCGCATCCTTTGTCTCCAGCTCAAACGCATCGGCGATGCGATCCTCACGGCTCCGGCGCTTCAAGCGCTGCGGGAGGCGCACCCGGCGGCGCACATCAGCCTGGTGCTGCATGGTCCCAGCGGGCAGCTGGGGCCGGCCTTTTCCGCTGTGGATGAAGCGGTGGTCTACCGGCCCGGGCGGCCAAATCTGGACGTCTGGCGCGAGGTGGTCGGGTGGGACTGGGACGCGTGCTACGACTTCACCGGCACGGACCGCTCCGCCCTGATGACGAAGATGAGCCGGGCCGTGCGTCGGATCGGGTATGAGAAGTTTGCCAGCCGCCGGGCGTGGCGGACACGGGTGTACACCAGCCTGTGCAGCGCGTCCGTGCGCGACCTCAGCACGCGGGATTTCCACCTGGCGCTAACCGGCTGCGCGGCTCCCAGGGGCTCGGGGTTTTCCACCTCCGTGCCTGTGGCTGGGCGGCCAGTGGGCGAGTACCTCGTCATCCACCCGGGCACGGCGCGGGCGGACAAATACTGGCCCGCTGAGCGCTGGGCGGCGGTCATCCAGCACCTGGCGCCGCGCCGCGTGCTCCTGACTGGCTCGGATGACCAGGAGGAAAAGGCGCACCTGGCGGACATCCTGGAGCAGGCCGGGCATCCGCGGCATGTGACGGATCTTTCGGGGAAATTCACCCTGCTGGAGCTGGCCAGCCTGCTGCGCGGGGCGCGGCTCGTCCTGGGGGTGGACTCTGCGGCGATGCACCTGGCCGCCGCCTTTCAGACGCCGCAAATCGCCCTTTTCGGCCCGACAAATCCTTTTCACTGGGCGCCGCAGCACCCGCACGCCACCACACTGACTCCTCACCCTGAGGGAACCCCGCCCGGACCACGCACGCCGGGCCTGCCCATGAGCGAGCTGTCGACAGAGCGCGTTTTCCGTGCCATAGATTCCGCTCTCGCTGGCGCCCCGCCGGCAGTGGCATGAAAAAAATCACTCGCAAAGACATCGCCAAGATGTCCACCCGCCAGGTGCTCGCCGCCGCGCGGGCTCCCTACCGGCGGCTGGCCTCTTACCTGAAGCCCTACAAGGGCCGCTTCCTGGCAGGGATCCTCTTCGGACTCCTCGCCGGGGCGACGAACATGGCGCTCATCCAGTCCACCCGCTTCGTGGCGGACACGGTGCTGGCCAAGGACGGCGAGGTGGAGGAAACCAACCGCGGGATCCCCATGCCGGACTGGGTGACGAAGACGTCCAAATCCATCAAAAACAAGCTCAAGAAGAAGCCCGTGGCCGCGCCGGCCACCATTCTGGCCATGTTTCAGGGGCCGCCGCTGAAGGCTGCGAGCAAGGAGGCCATCGATGCACGCCACTCGCTGGCCCTGGAGCGGAGCAGGGCGGCGGGTGAAACCAATCCCGGCGACCGGCTGGATGATTCCTGGAGCGGCTGGGTCGAGGTCATGAAGCTCCCGACCGAGCCCTACAGGCCGCACGGCACGCTCTCCCGGGTACTCATGCTCTGCGGGCTCATCCCGCTCATTATGGGCATTCGAGGGCTGGCCGGCTACCTGAACGCCTACTGTATGCAGTGGGTCAGCATCCGGGTGCTGGATGACATCCGGCAGGAGGTGTTTGAAAAAGTGCTCGCGCAGTCGCAGGAGTTCTTCAACAAACAGAAGACGGGCGACCTGATCCAGACCATCTTCAACCAGACGCGCATGGCGCAGATGGCACTCACCCAGATCTCCAGCGACGTGGTCAAACAGCCCGCCGCCCTCGCCGGGGCGCTGCTCGCCATGCTGATGATCGACTGGAAGTTCACCCTGCTCAGCTTCACCGTTTTCCCACTCTGCCTGGTGCCGGTGCTCATCATCGGAAAAAAAGTCCGCCAGTCCAGCAACAAGGAGGAGGAGGAGGCCGGAGTGCTGATGAACGTCATGCACGAGGCCCTGGGCGGCATTCGAGTGGTGAAAAGCCTGAGCCGCGAGGAGTACGAGGCAAAGCGTTTCTCCGTGGCCAACCAGCAGATGCTGCGCCTGATGATGCGCTGGCGCAAGGCCATGGAACTGGCCGGCCCGCTCGTGGAGACGACCGCCTCCCTCGGCATCGCCGGCGCGCTCGTTTACGCCTGGCACGCCGGGCTGAGCAGCGGAGAATTCATCGGCCTGAGCGGATCCCTCGTCCTCATGTACGACCCGGCCAAGACGCTTGGCAAACTGCACATCCTCATGCAGAAGTGCCTCGCAAGCACGACAAAGATTTTTGAACTGATGGACCTCGTCCCCACCGTGACGGACGCGCCCGAAGCGGATAAACTGCCCAAGTCGAAAGGCTACATCGAATTCCGCGATGTCACCTTCGCCTACAGCCCCAAGTCGCCCGCCCCCACCATCAGCGGCATCACGTTTACCGTGCCCCAGGGCACCACGCTCGCCCTCGTCGGCCAGACTGGATCGGGAAAGAGCACCATCGTCTCCCTCCTGCTGCGTTTCTACGATCCGAAGAGCGGCCAGATCCTGGTGGACGGGCATGACGTGCGCTCCGTGACGCAGAAGTCCCTGCGCGACCAGATCGCCTTCGTCAACCAGGAGGTCTTCCTCTTTCACGACACCATCTACGAAAACATCCGCTACGGCCGGCTCGATGCCACGCAGGAGGAGGTGGAGGAGGCCGCCCGCCGCGCCCACGCGCACGAGTTCATCCTCGCGCAAAATGAAGGCTACCAGACCGTCGTCGGTGACCGCGGGTGCAACCTCTCCGGCGGCCAGCGCCAGCGCCTCTGCATCGCCCGCGCCTTCCTGCGCAATGCCCCCATCCTCCTCCTGGACGAGGCCACCAGCGCCCTCGACAGCGAGACGGAGGCCAACATCCAGGCCGACCTCGACGAGCTGGCGAAAAACCGCACCGTCATCGCCATCGCCCACCGGCTGTCAACCATCCTGCGGGCCGAGCAGATCGTCGTCATGCACGAGGGCCTCATCACGGCCGTCGGCCCGCACCACGAACTGCTCCAGACCAGCGAGATCTACCAGCGCCTCTACCGCATGCAGTTCGAGCACGGCATGGAGAGCGCCGGCGCCGGCATCTGACCACCAGACCATTTTCCCCGCATTTCACCCCAGGAAATCCGAAGCCACCACCGTTTCCCACCGCCATGAACCGCCTCCTCCTTTTCCTCCTCTGCCTCGCCACCGCCGCCGTCACCGCCCGGGCGGAGAGCATCGCGTGGGCAAAAAAAGTCATCCACAAGGACGGGGCCATCACCGAGACCATCGTCGATCCCTTCAAAAACACGCGTGTCCAGCTGACCAAGGACAAAAACGGCACCCTTCAGGTGAAGCGCACCTTCGTCATGGACACCAAGGGCCGCATCCGCAACGGTCTCATCCAGGACGGCACCGGCTCCATCCTCGGACGCACCGAGTACGGCTACGACTCCTGGGACCGCATCAACGAGGAGCGCCTCTTCCATTCCAAGGGCCCCCTGGTGCGCCGTACCCTGTTCGAGTTCACCCCGGACGGGAAAACCATTCCCACCTCCTGGATTTACGACCCGTCCCGCCCCGCCGACGCCCCGGTGAAATCCACCAAGCCCGTGCAGACCTACCTCCCCGTCACGTCGAAGGACGCCGACACCCCAGGCCTCGGCCTCCCCGCCTACCGCGGGGACGATTCCGCCACCCGCCCGCAGGCCCCCGCCACACCGGAACCGGCGAAAAAGGAGGGCGGATTTCTCAAGAGGTTGTTCAAGAAGTAGCTGCAAACCGTCCGAATTTTCGTGCAGCCGGGACGGATTCGGGATAAACTGCCGGTGAAATTATCATCGTCGGCGGTCAGAGATGACTGATGATCGTGATTGTTTCGATCAAATTCCAACCCATTCTCCTCCTCCTAAAATGGACACCCTCCAAACCCTCGCCCTCGCCCTCGGTCTGTCGGCACTCTCCGGAGTCCGCCTGTACCTCACCGTCTTTCTCACCAGCTTGGCCATCAACCAAGGCTGGCTGCACTTGGCCCCGGAATACAGCTCGCTGGAGTCCCTCGGGAATCCCGCGATCACCGTCACCGCAGGCGTGCTTTTCGCCCTGGAATTCTTCGCCGACAAGGTGCCCTGGGTGGACTCCCTCTGGGACAGCGTCCACACCATCGTTCGACCCGCCGGCGCCGTCCTGCTCACCCTCACCGTGCTGGGTGACTTCAATCCCGAGGTGAAAATCATCGCCGGCCTCTGCGCTGGTGGCATCGCCCTGACGATGCATACGGCCAAGGCCAGCACCCGGCTCCTCGTCAACACCTCGCCCGAACCGTTCTCAAACATCGGTCTCAGCCTTGCTGAGGACGCCATCGTCGGCGGGCTCTTCGCCCTCCTCATCGCCCACCCGTTCGTCGGTGCCGGCGTCGCCCTCGTCGCCCTCGCGGCCGCCCTCTACATGTTGCCCCGCTTGTGGCGCATGGTGAAGGGTGCCGGCTCCTTCATTCGCCGGAAGCTGTTCACCCCGCGTGAACGCAGCCTCGCCTGAGGCCGGTCTGACCCGCTCGCAAAACCCTCCTTGGAATTTTTGTTGTTATAATTTTTCGACAAAACGCCTCCGGGGAGGGAAATTCGCGCCCATCATGACCAGATTCCCATTCCTTTCGCTGACCCCGGCACTCCTCGCGCTGGGCTTTCTCACCTCCCCCATCCAGGCCAGTGAAGGCTGGGAAACCGACTTTGCCGCAGCCAAGAAGGCCGCAGCAGAACAAAAGAAGGACCTCCTCATCGATTTCACCGGTTCCGACTGGTGTGGCTGGTGCAAGAAGCTGGACAAGGAAGTTTTTTCTGAAGCCGCCTTCAAAGAGTCCGCCACGAAAAACTTCATCCTCGTCAGCCTCGACTTCCCCCACCACGTGGAGCAAAAGGAAGAGCTGAAAAAGCAGAACCAGGAGCTGGCTGAAAAGTGGGAGATCCAGGGGTTCCCGACCATCATGCTGGCCGACAGCACCGGCAAGCCCTACGCCCAGACCGGCTACCAGGAGGGCGGAGCCGCCGCCTACCTGAAGCACCTCGACGAACTGATCAAAACCCGTTCCACCCGCGATGAGAAATTCGCCGCTGCCGCCAAGGCCGAAGGTGTGGCCAAGGCCAAACTGCTCAAGGAAGGCATCGACGCCCTCGGCGCGGACGTGGCCGACAAATTCTACGCGAGCACGGTGGAGGAAGTGATCGCCCTCGACAAGGACGACTCCCTCGGTCTGAAGAAGGACCACGAAATGAAAAAGGCGAGCAAGGGCCTGATGGAAGCCATCCAGAAGCTCGACGAGGACGGAAAGAAATCCGAAATCCCCGGCAAAATCGACGCCTTTATTGCCGAGCACAAAATCGAGGGCAAGCGCAAGCAGGAGCTGAACATGGCCAAGCTCGGCGCCTTCATCCCCGAGGACATGGACGGCGCCGTCAAGGTGCTCGACGGCGTCATCGCCATGGACGACAAATCCGAAATGGCCGAGGAAGCCCGCGGCGTGAAGAAGAAGATCGCCGCCTTCGTCGAACAGCAAAAAGCCGCCGCCAAGGATGGTGGTGAAAAAGACGGAGGCGACAAGCCCAAGGGCGCCGACAAGGCCCCCGCCAAAAAGAGCGACTAGCCGCAGGCAGAAATAAAAATTCGCGAAAGCGCCAGACTGTCCCGCCCTCCGGGGTGATCAGATCTGGCGCTTTTTCGTGGCCGGAACCTGCAGGCAGACAGGCTCAAACCCTTCAACCTGAAGGAAACCGGCTCGAAACCTTCACGCCTTGGGCGCGGGTTTATACAAAATTGTATAAATACAAATCTGTATTTATACACGACGGAACTGTGCGTCTTCTGCTCAAACCACTCGAAAAGTCCAGCCGCCTCAGCGTGGATCGCCTTCCAGTTTAAAAGTGAGCCCGTCGAGCAGGGCGTCGGTTTTGAGTTTGATCCGGCGGGCGTCGGTCATGGGGTCGTCGGGGGTGAGACGTTTGGTCATGGTGGCGATGGCCTCTGTGGAGCGCTGGGAGGCGGCCTTGAGAAGCTTTTCGACGGCGTTTTGCAACGTGGAAGCGGTGGTTCCTGTTTCGCCGTAGGGGCCGGTTTTCAGGAAATGGGCGACTGACTCTCTGCCGATGCGGAGGTGCCAGCGGTCCTCGCTGGCGAGGTAGACGGCGAGGGCCCCGCGCTTGTCCACGCCGAGGCGCGTGGCTTCCCGTTCGAGCCAGGCTTCCAGTTTTTCCCCGGCGGCAGGCGCGGTGGCGAGGAGGCGGGCGGCGATTTTTGTGCCGGTGAAGCGCTCGAAGTTGGCGAGCTTGCAGGTGAAATTTTTCGCCCGGTCCCACTCTTTCGGGAGGAGATGGTCGGGATCATCGAAGGGGGCGTCCGGGCCGGGCTCGCGCGGGCCGGTGTAGCGTTTGGCTCTGGCTGTGAGGGCGGCGAACGCGGCCTCGTCCGCCTTGAACGCCTGCGCTGCGGCGCCGAGCCTCAGGATTTTCACGCGCATGGTGTTGCCCTGCTTGATTTCCGGCAGGATCTCCAGCCCGCAGACGACGCGGCCGAAGACGTTGTGCTGGTAGTTCAGCCGGTGCTGGGCACTGAGCATGAGGCAAAACTGGGAGCCGTTGGTGTCCGGGCCGTCGTTGCCCATCTGCAGCACACCCGCCCCCTCGTGGCGCAGGCCGGGGACGATCTCGTCGGGAAAAAGGTAGCCGGCATCACCCTCGCCAGTGCCCTTTGGGTCGCCCCCCTGGACGACGAGCCCGGGAACGACGCGGCACCACGTGAGTCCGTCGTAGAAGGGCTTGCGCGGGGCGGGGCCCAGCGTGCCCTCGGCCAGACCGACGTGGTTGGCCACGGTCATGGGGACCTTCTGGTAAAAAAGCTCGCCCACCACGACGCCGCGCTCCGTGGTGATCTCCGTGTAGAGCCCGTCCGGCAGATCGTATGGATTCCCGGCCAGGCAGGGCCCGCCGAAAACGAGGAGTGCGAGCCACCGGAAAAAAAGGCGGCGGGAGAAAGCAGATGTGGCGGGAGTTTTTACAGCGGTCACTTTTTGAGCGTTTTTTCGAAAAACTCGGCTACCTGAGCCATGTTTTCCCGTGCATCGAACTGCGGGCCGCCGTGACCGGCGCCGGGGAGGACGACGAGTTTTGAGGGGACGCCGGTTTTCTCCAGCAGCTCGTGCAATTCCTTGCTCTGGGCTGTGGGGACGAGCGGGTCCTTGTCCCCGTGCATGATGAGGAAGGGCGCGTCGTCCTTCGTCACGTAGTTGGTCGGGCTGGCGGCGCGGGCCTTGTCCTTGTTCTCCGGGATGGCTCCGCCGATGAGTTTGCCCTCGGGCGAGTCCGGAGCATCCGTCGCGGCGAAAGGCTTTTCATTTTTCGGGCGGTCGTTTCCACCCTGCGGGCCAAAGGTGAGCAGATCACTCGGCCCAAACCAGTCGCACACGGCCTGCACGCGGGAGGACTGGTCGAGGTTTTCGCCCTTGTCCCACTCCTTCACATCCCCCGCCACCCCCAGCATGGCGACGAGGTGTCCGCCGGCGGAGGAACCCCAGACGCCCACCCTGCCGGGATCAATGTTGAGTGAGGCGGCGTTTTTGCGCAGCCAGCGCAAGGCCGTCTTGCAGTCCTCGATCTGGGCGGGAAAAACCGCGTCCTGGGAAAAACGGTACGTCACACTGGCCACGGCGAACCCTTTTTCCAGGAGCATCGGCAGACCGCGCGGCCGG
>JANOAS010000045.1:0-1981 GCA_031411255.1 bacterium | reverse complement strand
CCCGGCAATCCCGGTGCCGAACCAATCCGTCGCGCCGCGGACCTGTGAGCCGATGATGGTGTGCGTGAGGTTTGGCGTATTCGAGTAAAACGTCTGGCGGGCGAGATCGGTGCCGCCCTGACCAGCAGCCACGGCCGGATCGACCGTCGTCACGTTGATGTTGAAGCCGGCATATTGCTGCGCCACGCCCGCCCAAGTGGTCGAGATGTCCGAGATTTGCTGGGCGTTAAAGGTGCCATTCGCTGCGACATCCGCGTAAGCGTTGGTGGTCCCGGGCGCCTGCCCGTTCCACGTTCCCGTGTAATTGAACCCGCTAAAGTCGAGAAAAAGCGTGTAAGCCGCCCCGGGCAGGCTGCTGTGTTGCGGAGCGCCGCCGGTGTGTGGATCGGCAAACGCGGAGCTGGCTGTGAGAAGCAAGGCCAGCATGGGCAGACGGTGAATCAGTGGAGCGGGAATTTTCATAGGTTCGTGGTTTTCTGTTTTACTTCTACTTTGTTGAGTCCCCCCCGAGGTGTCGTTGTCGCATAGGTCTTTTGCGGCGAGCGCGATCTATTGCAGCCTTGCGTTTTCGGTGCCGCTCCCGCAGTTGCTTCACCACCTCCTCAGGGTCGACCTTCTTTTTGGGCAGAAAGTGATCCAGCAGTTCCACAATGTCATGAGCCGTGATCAGGGGAACCACCTTCGCCAGCCTGTTCTTCTGCAGGTGCACGAACAAGAGCGCCAGACAGCAAAGCGCCATGTGGTGGTGCCAGGCCAGCCAGCCACGCACTTGATATTGAGCCATTCCCGCCTCACTCTTCCCCTCGCGGAAGGCGTGCTCGATCCAGAACCGCAAGCACGACTCCCGCACCAGCACGCCCAGCGGCGTTGTCTCCGGGGCGTTGGACAGGCTTTGCTTGAGCCGGCCGTCCGCCCCCCGCCACAACAGCAACCACCAGCGGCGCGCCCGGACACCCTTTCCCCCAATCCACACCTGCCGCGCATGCGCCTTGACGCGCAGCGCCCCGCGTGTCGAGTCCCTCACCTCCACCTCCTTCCAGTCCCGGGCCTCCAGGCTCCCGGCAAACTCATCCGCCCTCCACACCCGGCTGCGCGGATGCAGACGCCTGTCGCTCAGGGTGAAGCGCTGATCCTTGTGCACTTCGGCAAGAAATTGAAAACCATGGTCCTCCAGCGACCTGAGCAGCCCCGTCTGCTGGCCATAGAAGCCGTCCACGATGACACCTCGGAAGCGGGCACCGCGCTGGCGTGCTTCAAGCACAAGATCAAGAGCCAGTTGCGCCTTTGTTTTGAAAGTGCGTTGTGACTCCGGGATGCCGGCCTTCTCGCAGCGGGCTGGGTCGTCCGTCCACGCTTTGGGCAGGTAGAGCCGGAAGCCGATGGGCACACAGCGGGTGCCCTGCGCCAGAGCGCCGAAGACGGCGACCTGGCTGTTTTCCGTCTTGCCGAGGCGACCGTTCCACTGGCGCTCCACGCCCACGCTGGCGGAGCCTTTCTTGGCCATGCATGATTCATCCACAATGAACCAGAAATCATCCCCCGAGTCAAAATCCTCGCTGATGCTGGAGGCGATGGCAGCCATGAGGGGCGCATGATCCCAGCCCGCCTCACTGAGGAAATACTGCATGCTTTCATACTGGATGCCGGGGAGGTGCTCCTCCATGCGCTCCATATTTTTCCGGCGCAGCTTGCTGAGCAGCCCGTTGATGTAGAGAGATGCGTAATGGCACCCTCCGCCCGGGTCGGTGGTGAAAAATTTGGAGAAAGCGTGAATAAAGGTCACGAAGGCAGCTCCCACTTCACGGAAGGGGGTGAGATCATTTTTTATCGGACCAGGGTTGTCCGGGTCCGTGGTTTAGGTTGGCGGGCTTGGTTTGAAAGTGAGCGAATTTTTCCGGATCGGAATTGTTCGTCACTTCGCTGACGGACAATATATTGAACCGCTATTGAGTCAACATAAAATGCAAACAAAGTAGAATTA
>JANOAS010000044.1:0-24660 GCA_031411255.1 bacterium | reverse complement strand
CGGCCGTGTCTTCCAGCTGCGGGTCTGTCTGGGTTTGTTTCTTGGAGTCGGCTGCGGACGGGGCCGGCCGGGTCGCAGGAGCCGTGTCAAAGTAAACCTGCACCGGCTCCTGGCTGGTGAGGAACCGCTCATTCTCCATCTGAAATCCGGCCGAGCGGTCCCCGCCGCCCGGAGCGGGGGAGACGAGCGTGCCGTCGGATTTTACCGCGAAGCCGACGCGCACCAGCCGCCAGGCGGCCAGCATTTTCCGGTCAAAGTCCTCCGCCACGCGTGCGGCGTCCTGCGCGGCCAGCATCACCTCCACCCGCTGCTGCAGCTCCCGCTGCTGCAGTTCCATCCATGCGGACATGCGGCCCACGGCGGCGTCTGCGTGGCTCTGGTGCAGGAGCGCGGCGTTTCGCTCCAGGACGAACTGCTGGTCCTTCAGATTGCGCACGGCCAGCCAGACCAGCACCAGGGTCGGCGCCAGCACGGCCGCAATGAAGATGAGCGCCAGCTTTCTCACGCCCGCATCCTACCCGGATTCTTCATCTGCGTGCGTGCCGGGCGTAAAAGAGTTGTAAAAAATTTGTCAGGAAGTGCGCTCGATCATGACGAGCCTGGGGCGCAGCGGGAGGTTCAGTCGCTGGTAGTGCCAGGTGGACCACACGCCGGGGTCCAGCGCCGCCGCCCATTGCGCGATGGCCCGCTCCTCCTCCGCCCCGCCGGGATGGCCGACGTAGAGGACCAGCGTGACCCGTCCGCCTGCCTCCAGCCTCGGGAGCAGCGCCTCCAGCGCGGCCAGCGTCGTTCCCGGTTGCGTCACGCGCGTCTTGTCCCCGCCCGGCAGCCAGCCCAGGTTGAACATCGCGGCGCGGATCATTTTCACCCCCGCCGCGTCCAGAACCGCGCCCGCCTGCTCGTGACCACAGGCGTGCACCTCGGCCGCCAGCCCAGCTGCAGCGAGCCGCGCGCGCGTTGCCTCCACGGCCGCCGTCTGCACGTCGAAGGCATGCACCCGCCCCGCAGGGCCCGCCAGTCCGGCCAGGAAGACGGTGTCATGGCCGTTGCCCGCCGTCGCGTCCACCACCGTGTCCCCAGTCCGCACCACGGCGCGGATCATTTCATGGGAAAGCTCCAGCGCCGTCATGCCTCAACGCTCCAGTCCAAACTGGTCGCCAACCGCCGTCACCTTTCCGTCGCGGAAGTGCACCTCGATGAATTTCGAACTCGCCACCGGCTTGCCCGTCTCATCCTTCAGCGTGGCCACCACCTTGCGCGTCTTTGTTTCGATGACCTCGGACGCGTGGCTCAGGGCGTACTTACCGTCGATGGTAAACGTGATCCACCCGTGCCCCGCCAGCCCCAGGTCCACCGAACCGGCCGGCTTCGGCGGCATCACGGTCACGTCGAAAATCCAGAGCTTCTTCCCTGCCGGATCACTGATCCAAAGCTCCTTCGCGTCCGGCGTCAGCCCCGCGCCGTGCGTCCGGTGTTCGATCGGCTTCTCCCCCGCCAGCACCTTGTGGAGGATCTTCCCCTCCTTCAGGTCCACCACTTCAAACCCCGCGTGCTTCCCCAGGCAGATGAACGCCCGCTCGTTTTTCTTGTCCACGGTGAAGGGATAGACCACCCCTTCACCCACACCCGTGATGAGCTTCACCACGCTGTCATCCGCCGTGCTCACCTGGCGAAATTCATTCAGCGAGCCCAGGTAGGCGAACTTCCCATCCAGGCTGGCGATCGTGTTGTGCGACTGGTCGGCCACCTTGATCCGGTTCGTTTCCCGGCCGTCCGCCGCGTCCAGCACCATCCAGCCGCTCTTCTCCCCGCGCACCCACCAGCCCGTGGGCGCGTAGAGTTTTTTCCCGTCCGGCGTCACAGCCACGCGGTCCACCCCGTTCTCATACTCCTTTTCCCAGACCACCTTCTCCGTTTCAAAATCCCAGCACCCCAGGTGGCGGCCCGAAGTGGAGTAGAAGGCCCGGTGCGTTGCCGCATTGGCGCAAAACCCGCGCACCCCTTCCTTGAAGGCCGGCGGCATGGCGATCCGGCGGACAAACTTGAAGCCGTCCTCAATGTCGAAGACGAGGATGCCCTCGCCCGACATGCCCTCGATCTGCGCCCCGTCCGGGCTGGTCAAATAGAGGAATTTTTTCTCCTCCGCCTGCCCCGGGGCAGACATGGCGAGGAGCGCGAGTGCGGACAGCAAAAAGGGGCGCAGATTCATCCGGCCATCCTGCGCCCGGACAGGCCAGGCAGGCAAGGACATTTTCCCTGCTGTGGTTTCAGGTTGAAAAGAGGCGCGATCCCCGGCAATTCTCCCCACGCCGATGAACGTCCCCGTCCAGCTCTCGAAAAACCTGACCACCTCGGCCAAGCGCGCCGGGGTCCAGATGGTGGCGAACGCGAGGTTCATGGTCTGGATGGTCGGGTTGCTTTGGATGCTTTTCATCCTGGACAAGGTGCTGCCCGCTCCCTACACGCTGAAGGTGCTGGGCATCCAGCCGCGTTCGCTCTGGGGGCTGCCCGGGATCGTGCTGGCGCCGCTCGTGCACAAGGACTGGGGGCACATCTCCAGCAACACGGTGCCACTGCTCGTGCTCGGCTGGGTCATGCTGCTCGGCGGGCGGCGGCTGTTTTTCAAGGCGAACCTTGTCATCATTCCCGTCGCCGGGCTCATCCCGTGGCTCTTCGGCGGCTCTGGCACGCTGCACTTCGGCGCGAGCGGCGTCATCTACGGCTACCTCGGCTTTCTGCTTTTCCGCGGTTTTCTGGAGCCGAGTGCCCGATGGATCGTCGTCGCCGTGGTGGTGGGCTCGCTCTACGCGACGATGCTGAAGGGATTCCTCCCGACCGAGGCCGTCTCCACCTCGGCCCATCTCGGCGGATTTTTCGGCGGGGCCGCCGCCGCGTGGCTTTTCTTTTACTGGCCGCGGCGGCAGAAGGAGCTGGCTGTGCTGCGGAAGAAGCGTTGATCCCTTTCCTGTTCCCCATTCCCCGGATCCAGTTCTCCATGGGGATGGCGGGAAAACAGGGGCTCTGGTTTTTGAAACAGGGTGTTCTGTCGCCACGGGGGACTCTGGGGATTTTGGAATGGGCCTCCCGGGCTTGACAATGGCGGGTCCGCATTTGCGGATGGACCATTGTCAGGCGGCAAAGCCAAATCCGCATTTTCTGATCGAGAATTGTCACGCGTCGAAGATGCCTCTGCATTTTTGGATCCATTATTGTCACGTGTCGACGCCCGGTCCGCATTTACGGATTAACTGTTGTCATGTGTCGAAGCCTAATCCTCATTTTAGGATTGGCAATTGTCGCGTGACAATGGCCGGTCCGCATTTTGGGAAGTCATCATGACGCGTGACAAGAGTGGGTCCTTTTTTCCGGACCTGCCTGCGATGCGTTTGACAGGCGGGTTCAGTTTTGGCAAAATGGGGGAAAGACGCCGGGTTCCTGGCCTGGATTTGGCGGAGTGGCCGCGCCGGGGGAGGAAGCCGGGGTGGGTTTTTGCGGGGAAATGTCAACTTCAGCCGAAACACGACCATGATCACTCTGAACCGGTTTTTAGTGAACCCTTTTGACGACAGGAACATCAGCCTCGACGAGCTGGTGGCTTTCGCGACGGATCATCTTCAGCGGATGATCGCGAACAACCCGGGAGGGGTATTTGACGCGCGGATCGCCGCGACCCAGGCGGCGCTGACGGTGCTGGGGCAGGGGACGACGAATGACCTCATCAAACTGGGACTGCGCAAGGCAGGGAAGCTGGTGAAGAGGCAGTTCCGGGCGAGCCTTTCGGGGAGGCTGATCCGGATTTACGGCACGGTGGTGGGCGCGCTGGGTGGACGTCACGCGGGGGTGGTGGAGTGTTTCCCGCTGGGGCGGAGGATTTTTACCCGCTGCCCGGACGACCTGCTGGCGGGCCACCTGCGGCACCTGCGGGATGCGCTGGCGGAACGGCAGGCGGACCTGGGCACGGCGGTGGCGGACGAGGCGGAATCCATGCTCGGCACGTGGACCGTGCTGCACGAGGCCAGCGAGGCCTCCACCGGGGAAAAGGTGGCGACGGAGGAGGGGCGGCGGCAGGCGCGCGCGGCGGTGCAGCGAGAGCTTTTCCGAAACCTGCTCACGCTGGCGCTCCACCTGACGGAGGAACCGGAGAACAACGAACCGGACAGATTGTCTCTCTATATGCAGCCGCACTGGCTGCGGGACCGGAAGCGGCGGAAACCGGAGGCGGTGGGGGGAGGGCCAAAATGAGGAGTTGACGGTGAGAATTTGCTCGCTAAGGGCCGACGATGCAGAAAATCCTCTCTTCCCCACTCCTCGCCCTGGCTTTGCTGGTGGCCTCACACACACCCGCCTCTGCGGTCACAGTTGCCCTCGATCCCGGCGCCAGCTGGCAGGGTTTCATGAATGTCTTCAACCTCCCCTCGGCGGGCGGAGCGTTCCAGTTTGGCGCTCAATGGGGAGTGGCAGACCTGAACTCCAGCTGGAGCGTCACCACCCTCACTCTAAGCCCGAACACGATTGGCGACCCCAATCCCTACTGGTACAATCCCTCGGGCGGTCCGGGCTCGACCGGGAACAAGATCATGGAGGCGAACATGTATGTTGAGCCTGCGGGCTCGCTGCCGGGCCAGACGGTCACCTTTAACTTCACGGTGTCGACGAACACGCTGACGGGGGCCCACACCGCGTTTGCCTTCATCAAGGACTTCGCTCCGGACTTTTCCTCTGCCGTCTCGACAGTCATCCCGCTGACTCCGGGGGCAAAATCGCTCAGCCTGGCGACGATCAATGATCCGGCGCGCCATGTGCAGTACGGCTTCCAGATGGTCGGACCGGATGTCTGGTTCACTGATGTCGCTCCGTTCGGTTCGGTCGTGCTGGTCCCGACTGCAGTGCCCGAGCCGGCCACGTTCGCCCTGCTCGGCACCGTCGCCGCCGGGCTGCTGACCGCGCGCCGCCGCCGGAAGCTGGCCTGAGCCTTTTTCCACCCGCCCCCGGTTTCTGTGCGAGGCACATGAAGCCGGGGGCTTTTTTTGGCCGGTCCAGGCCGGGTGTTCACTCCCGCCACGGCTTGCCCGCTTCGTAGGCGGCGAGACGTTTCATCTGGTCGCGGGCGAGGTCGGCATCGAGGGCGAGGCGGGCGAGGCGGAGGGCTTGGCGGGTGGTTTTGGCGGCCTCGGGGAACTGGCCGGAGGCGGCCTGGGCGGCGGCGAGGGCGGAGAGGTGGCGCGGGCTTTGTTTCGCACCGGGGGCGCTCATGAGAAAGGTGGCCATCTGCAGGGCGGCGGGGGCGTCGCGCACGGCATCGACGCTGGAACTGGCGAGGAGGCTGGTGAGGGAGATGAGGGCGGGGACGAAGCGGGGATTTTGCCGGAGGGCCTCGCGGTAGAGGGGGAGGGCGGCGGCGGCGTCTCCGCGGGCTTTTTTCAGATCGGCGGTGGCGAGCAGGGCGTCGAGGGAGGCGGGCGTGGACTTCAGGGCGTCGAGCACGGCGAGGGCTTCGGCGTCCTTTTTCTCCGCGATGAGGGCGGCGGCCAGGCCGAGGCGGGCGGCGTGCAGGGCGGGATTAAAAAACTGGGCCTTCTGGTAAAGGGCGCCGGCTCCGGCGAGGTCGCCCCGGTCGCGGGCGAGGTCCGCCAGCATGAGGTGGACGTCGCCCAGCTGGCCCTGGCGCTGGGCGCTGGCGGGATCAGCGGGATGCTCGGCGATGAATTTCTCCAGCTGCACGCGCGCGGAGTCGGGATCGCCGGCCTCGATGAGGGAGTGGGCGACGGCGAGCGGGTGGGAGACGAACTGGTAGTGCGCCCAGTGGCCGGGCAGCGGGCAGGCGAGGTTGAGCCGGGTTTCCTCGTCCTTCCCAATGGCGCCGGTGTCGGCGATGACCTGGTCGGGAGTGACGGGCCCCTTGTAAATGGCGAGCAGGCTGCCGTCCGGTGAAATGAGGAAGCTGGCGGGCACGGGCAGCTGGCGGTGGCGGTAGATGGTGCGCTGGACGAGGTCGTCCATGGCCCGGACAAACTCCGGCGCGGCAAAGCCGGAGGAGCCGGTGAAGCCAGCTTTTTTCAAGACCGCCGCGGCAGCAGCGGCGGTGACGGGAGTGGCGGCGTCGATGTTCTCCACACTGAGGGCGAGCACGGCCACCTTTTCCCCGAGGCGGGCGAAGTCCTTCAGCTCCGCCAGGCACGGGGCGCAGGTGGTGGACCAGAAATTCACGAGGAGCGGCTTCCCCGGAGCCGTCTGCTCCAGCGGGTGGCGGCGGCCCTGAAAGTCCGTCCACGAGAGCACGGGCAGGGGCAGCGGCTGGGCGAGGACGATGCGGGCCTGCTCGCTCTCCGCAGGCAGGGCGGGCTTGCTGGATTTCAGCACTGGCTGGGAACGGGCGGGCTCGCGCACCACGTCGTCCTCGCCCTGGGAGAGGCGGTAGACGCCGCCGGGTTGAAATCCGGAATACGTCTCGGGCTTCCCCGCCGGCCAGTGGACGACGACCTTTTCCACCCCCGTGGCGCGGCCGAGGCCGAAGTGCAGCACCTTGCTCCCCTGACTGAGGAAGCCGTCTCCGGCGTGCAGTGTCTGGGTGAGGCGGGGCGGGGCGTCGCCCTTGGTAAAGACCTCGACGCGGGCGCCGATGGCATCGCGCGGGCAGTTGAGCGCCGGGTCGCCGATGAGGCGGACCTCCAGCCACGCGGCACCGGCGGGCGTGTCGTTCCGCATGAGGCGGAGCCGGGGCGCGGTGCGGTTGGCCACCCAGAGGTCGAGGTCGCCATCGCCATCCCAGTCCACGGCGGCGGACCCGCGGGCATCGTCCGGAAGGTCCAGCCCGGAGGCGGCGGAGGCGTCGGCAAATTTGCCGTCCCTCGTGTTCAGGAAAAAACAGTTTCTCTCGCGCCCGCTGAAGGATTGACCCTCGCGGATTTTCTCCGCCAGCGCGTCAAAGGCGCCGAGGTACGCCTTGGGGTCGGCGGAAGCGCCGGCCTTCAGTGGGGAGTGCGACACGACCTGCCGCCAGTAGAAACTTCACAAGTCGTGTGGGTCCTCCTGGGTGATGTAGCCATTGGCCACATGGATGTCGAGCCAGCCGTCGTTGTTCAGATCGATGAAGCGTGAACTCCACGCCCACCGGCCCATGGTGACGCCGGCCTCCACGCTCACGTCGGTGAAGGTGCCGTCCCCCCGGTTTTTAAAGAGGGAATTTCCCCGAGCATGGCGCTGGTAGAGGCTGCG
This sequence comes from bacterium, assembly GCA_031411255.1. Classification (GTDB taxonomy): domain Bacteria; phylum Verrucomicrobiota; class Verrucomicrobiia; order Verrucomicrobiales; family V1-33; genus JANOAS01. The sequence goes on along the minus strand of JANOAS010000044.1, from coordinate 17,445 downwards.
GGTTTTTTCATCCACGCCATTCAGGAAGGCGGACTGAAAGGTGATGCGGTTCCCTGCGGAGGAAAACATGTTCGCCACGTAGAGATCGGCGCGGCCGTCATTGTCGCAGTCGCCCCAGCAGGCGCTCATGCCGGCGGCGGGGTCGTCGACTCCGCTGGACTGCGCGACCTCGGTGAAATGGACGAGGCCCTCCGGCGTGCGGTCGCAGCGGTAGAGGCTGTTGCTGCCGAAATCATTTGCCACGTAGAGATCGAGGTCGCCGTCCTGGTCGTAGTCCTCCCAGGTGGGGGCGTAGCTGAACTTGTTGTTCCGCTCGTCCATGCCGGAGGGTTTGGTCACATTCGTGAAGCGCCAGCCGCCGTCATTGCGGAAGAGGATGTTGGGCGCGCCGTTTTCCGCCTCGTGGTAGGGGATGGGGCGGGCAAAGGTGAAGTTCCGGTTCACGCCCTCGCGCTGGTGGTAGCAGGCGGCGTAGATATCGAGGTCGCCGTCCTGGTCGTAGTCCGCCGCCGCCAGGCCATACGGGTAGCCGCCCGGGGCGAGGCGCGTGGCCTTCACCGTGAAGCGGCCCTTGCCGTCGTTTTCCTGAAAGACAAGCCCGTCGCCCACGCCGGTGACGAGGTCCTGGTCGCCGTCATTGTCGAGGTCGATGAAGAGGGCGGCGTGGGAGGAATCCAGCCAGTCCACCCCGGCGGCGGCACCAGTTTCCCGGAGGGTGCCGTCGGGCTGGTGAATGAAGAGGAGATTCGGCAGGCCGCCCTGCTGCGGGACGTAGACATCGTCGAGCCCGTCGCCATTCGCATCGCCAAGGCTCACGCCGATCCAGCCGTTCACCTCCATGCCGAGGTTGGAGTCGATGCGGCCCGTCCAGTGGTCCGTGCCGAGGACGAGCTGGTCGCCCCACGCCTTCGTCCCGCCGAGCACGGCCTCGGAGACATCGGCAAACAGCGCGGCCTTTTTCCCGGTCGATTCCTCAAAGCCCTGGGCCGTGAGCGAACGCAGCCGGGGCGGCACCTCGCGCGTCCAGGCCGCCAGCCAAGTGGCATTCAGCTGTCGCGTGCCCTCCGGCAGGTCCTGGTCGAGTTCGAAATCCAGCGTGGTGGAGATCTCCTTTTCCGCGAGGGAAATCCGGATCACCTTCAGCGCCGGGCGCAGCCCCTCCACCCCGCTGTGCAGGGCGGCCAGCCCCGCCTTCCAAGCCTCCACTCCCTTTACCGCCTGGCCGGATTTTTCCACCGCCGCACTGCCCCGCCGGATGCGGAAGGCTCCGTCCTCAAAGCCCGGCTCCCATTTTCCCGGCACCAGCGGCCCGCAGGTGAAATCCGGAGCCAGCACCTCCGACAGGTCGCCCGCCTCATCCGCGTGCCCGGCCAGAGCAGCCTTTAATTTTTTGATCTGGTCGCCCACGGCATTGTTCGCCTGCTCCGTGGACCAGCCGTCGGCGGACGGGTCATCGTGGACGGTTTTGTCCTTCGTACCCGGGACGACGTCGTCGGCGTGGGCCAGCGGGGATATCAGGGCGAGCAGCGCGACGGCCAGTCCGGTCCGCCACAGAGTGGCGAAGAACGCTGGCTGGCGGGTCACGGGGTCCATTTTCTTGGCTTCGGATGAATGGTTCACTCTTTCCCGCAACCCTGCCCACCTCAGGCCTTGCGCCCGAGACCGAGCGTTTCCTTCGCGTAACGCAGGCTCTTTTCGAGGTCTTCGAGCTGGAACTGGGCGTCCGTCTTCGCCGCGCTCGCGCGGAAGGGCGGGATCTCGTGACCCTTGCGCTCCAGCGCCAGCCAGGCGGCGAATTCATGCGGACGAATCTTGCTGAAGGCCTCCCAGAAGTCCTTTTTCAAATACGGGAACGGCTTGGAAAAGCCGCTGATGATTTCCAGCACCACGGGGCGCTCCGGACAGCGCTCGGCCCAGGTGGCGAAGTAGGGTTTCCAGTCGATGAGGCCCTCGCCCATGGCTGTCCAGGCGACGCTGGCACCGGTGTCCGTCTTCCACATCATCGTGTCGCGGATGCCGCTGGTCAGGATGTATGGCGCGAGGATCTCCAGATTGTTCTGCGGGTCCTCCAACGTCCACGTCGCATTGCCGCTGTCGATGGTGCAGCCGACAAAGTCCTTGCCCGCGCCCTCGATCAGGCCCTGCAGCTCCCAGGCCTGCATGTCGCCGGCGTGGTTTTCGACCGCGATCTTGATGCCGTCGCCCACAGCCTGGCTGCGCACTTTTTTCAGGACCTCCACGGTGTCCTTGATCCGGGCCTCGATGCCCCCCGGTGTCCGGCGGTCCTCGCCAAAGCCGAGCACGCAGCGCGCCACATTCGAGCCGGCGCCCTTCGCGACCTTCAGCAGCAGCCGCAGGTGCTCCTCCGCCGTGCCCCAACGGTTGTTGAATTTCGTCGAGGTCGGGCAGATGGCCAGCGTGCCCACCTGCAGCTCGATCCCTGCGTCGCGCGACATCGCGCCCATCAGCTTCAGGTGGTCGGCCGAGTGGGTGCCATCCGCATCCAGCATCGTGTCCAGGTCGGAAATCAGGAGCACGTCCACCTTCTGCTTTTCCGCATAGGAAATGAGTTCAGCCGCCTTCCACTTCAGCGCGCGGATGGAAAAGTTGTCGAACCCCAGCTTGAGCCGCGCCTTGCCAAACGGGTTGGCCTCGGCCTGGGCAGTGGCGGCGGTTGGCACAAGGGTGGCAGCAGCAGCGGCGGTGGCGGCAGTCTTCATGAATTGGCGGCGGGTGGGGTTCTTCATCGGTGTTCGGTTTTTAGCGACGCAGACCGTGAACCCGCCGCCCGGCTCGTGCAACAGGGCAGTTTTCCTATTGGTTCGGAACCGAACCGGCCGCGTTCAGGGCTCCGGATATTTTGCAAGGAAATCAGATGGAGAGAGCGCGGGCACGCCGCTCTTCCTAAAATCGGCCGTATTTCGAGTGACGATGCAAGCCGCCCCGCCGGCTTCTGCTGCGACCGCCTGCAGGGCGTCTTCAAAATCAGGGAATCCAAGAGCCCTCGCCCGTCTGGCATCGGCGTCACCACATGAAGCCACGGTGGCCCAGGCCAGAATCTTGTCCACCTCCTGCAAGGCCTCCTCCTGGCTGCGGCCCCGCTTCAGCAGGTAAAAAGCGGTGGCCAGTCCGTGCCAGGCGACAAGCATGGTGGCGGCAAGGGATTCGCATCGCGCGATGACCGCAGCGCTTTCGGATGCGAGTCCCTTGCGGTCAAGGAGCACATCCACAAGGATGTTGGTGTCGAGGAAAACACGCATGGCGCGGCTCATTCCTTCAGGCCATATTTTTCAGCATAGTAGGCGGAGCGAAGATCATCCACAGATTCCCCTTCCAAGGCTTTCACTGATCCTCTGGCCGTTTTCAGCCATTCGCTCGCTTTTCCTGCTTTCGCGGGTGCCGAGCCCCCATCCAGAGGCACTATTTTGGCGACAGCAACCGCCCCCCTCCGCAGCACGACCTCTTCCCCACCCATGACCTGATCGAGAATCTGGGAGAAGTGGGATTCGGCGTAATCAAGAGTCGCATCCATGGCGTTTACACTCGTTGCGCTCTGAGCCTGCGTCAAGAAGGGCGTGTTCCCGCCGCAAGTGGCGGAAAAACAACCCCGTCCCGGCCCTCACCGCGAGATCCGCAAACAACTCCCTCCGCCAGGCTGCGTGAGCGCGGCGCCGGAGGGGAGGCCGAGAAGCTGGGCGGGGAAATCCGTGATGCCGGGCCGGGCAGCCGGGGGAGCGGTCAGCCAGGCGGCGCGGCTGCCCCAGATGATGCCCCAAGTGCGCTGGGCAGCGGGCATGCCGGCGTCTTCGATGGAGCAGACCGGGCTGTTGTTGCGGCGGGCCATGGCCAGGAAGAGCGCCGGTGTTTCAAACTGCGGGCCGCCCTGCTCAGCACGTGAAATGTGGCAGATGCGGCACGAGTGGGAAAACGCGCCGCGGTAAAGCGCCGGTTCCCCGGCCCAGGCGGCCGGCACGTGGTCGCGGTCAAAGGCAGCAGGCGCGGAGGTTGGCGTGGCGGTGCCATACCAGCCCTGGATGAGCTGGGCGATGGCACCGGGGGTCGGGGAGGATGGGGTGGTGCCCTGGTCGGTGGCCATGACGGCCTCATTGATCTGGGCAAATCCCTCCCGTTGCAGCCCGGGGCCGCGGTGGTAGCTGAAGGAGTCCAGGTCAAAGGGGAGGAATCTGGAGCCGAGGTTTCCCCTGGCGGGAACGCCTGCGACGGTGGCCTCGAAGGGCCGTCCTCCATGGCACATGACGCAGAGGTTTGGCAGGGCGCGGGACGGACCGCCGTCGAGCGGGAGGCTCCCGGTCAGAGCCCCGGCGTTGTCACCGAAGGCGTAGGCGAGGAACTTCACATAACGCGGCTCCTCAGCCGGATCACCCGGGTATTTCGCATACTCCATGCAGACCGCAGCGAGCGGCGAACGGTCGCAGCGGGCGTCGTCCAGCGTGTGGAAATTCGTCACCTCCATGGCCACGTTCGGCTGGCCGTCCGGGCCGGTGGTTTTGCGCAGGGAGAGGCGGCGGGCAAATCCGAGGTCGCCAAGATTGTAATAATAGACGATGCGGTGGATGCCGCTGGTCGGGGAGGGGTCAAAAATGCTTTGCGGAAAGCCATTGCGTGTCTTCCACGCGGCGAAGTTGGCCGGGGCGCGGATGGCCTCGAAATATGACTGGGACACGCTTCTGCCGTCCGAGGCGAGGGGGATGGTGTAGCGATCATTCGGGCCGAGGAAGGCATTGTCCCGCCGCAGCGCCTGGATTTCGGCCAGGGCTGGATCTGAGCGCAGCTCGCTCAGCGCCTGGCCGAGGCTGACGGTGGCCGTAGCCTCGCCCGCAGCGGGCATGGAGGCGGCGGGCACGATGCCGTCCGCGACGACCTGCTTCGCATACGGGGCGAGCACCGGCGGGTCAAAAGGCGGGAATAAAGTTGACGCAGTAAGGTCCGGGTAGTGGGCACCGGGGGCCTGCCGGAGATTCAGCAGGCGCCAGCGCAGGTCAGCGCCGGAGGGCAATCTCAGCAGTTGCAGGTCGATGCTATTCGTTTCTTCGGAAAACATCGTGACCGGCACCGCGCTGTTGCCGATGAACATCTGAAAAGGAAAATTCAGCGAACGGTCCGGGTAGATGGAGAGCGTGGAGCCCGGAGTATTCTGTTGGAGCGCGTGAAAGACTTTGTTCGCCAGAACAGACAGCTGGTAGCGGTCCCCATGCGCCGTGAGGGTGGCCGGGATGAGTGCGCCGTCGTCGGTGAAAAAGCCGGTGGCCTCATCCACGATGGAGCGTGTCAGGTTGATGGCGGTGCCAGGCAGGAAGCCGCCATTGGCCGCCAGAGCGCTGGCGGGCACGGCCAGGCCCAGAGTGGCCAGCGGCGGAGTCTGGGAAAAGGTGACGACCTGGCCGGACGGCGTGGTTACGTGAAACCAGCAGCCGGCAATGAAGCGCGGCCCAACGGCGGCACCTGCAGATTTCGACGGAGGCGCGGGGAGCAGCGGATTCCAGGCATCCGTGGGCCTCCAGAAGCCGGACTCGATGCTGACCAGCCCGCTGTAGGGATTGCCAGCCGCAAGGACGGAATCCTTCTGCATTGTGAGCACATGGCCTCCTGGCAGGAGCACTTGGATGGGCGAGCCGTTCGACGGGATGACGGCGTTCTGCAGATTGGTAGGAATGAGGTGGAAATCCGCCTCCTGGGGCAAGCGCTGAAAGTGCCTTACCAGAGGCACGTGGCCGGTGGCGGAGATTTTTAAAAGCGCAGTCACGGCACCGTTCGAGTCGTTGATTTCGAAATACCCATCCGTGGAGGTAAAGACGACCGGATTCAAGCCGCTGGGAAATTTCGCCTCGATCTTGGCATTCCCAATGCCAGTGAGGACGTCCTGGGCGGGTGGTTCGGCGGGGGAGGTCCATTCATTGACGGTGCCCGTCAGGCAGCGGGGACCGCTGGTCACGGGGGTCACGGGAATGCGGATGCGGATCTTGGAGGGAGGAGTGAAGGCTGTGGTGGCGCAACCGGTGACATAAACGGCCGTGCCGCTGCCGATGGCCGAGAGATCAAAGGTGGGGGACAAGCCCGTGCCGGTCCCGAGTGGCGCGCCGGAGGCCCCCTCGATGTTCCAGCTCAGATCCACCGGGGCCTGCCCGGAGTCGACGTCCGGCATGAGGGTCACCGGCAGGCTGGGGTTGATCTCCGTCACGATCTGCCCGGCTTGGATGAACTTCACGCGGCGGAACTTCGCCGGTGTCTGGCTGAAGCAGACTTCGTGCGGCCCCTTCTCGCCGGCCACGCCGATGAAGAGCGAGGCGGTGGCGGACTTGAAGGCGGCCTCCAGAGTGACCGGGAAGTCTCCCGGCTGGAGTGACGGGATGAGGAAGCGTCCGAATTCATCCGCCGTCGTCGTGGCCAGCACCGCGCCTCCGCCATTTTTTGCCGTCACGGTGGTGCGCAGCTCCAGGCCGAGAGTGGGGCTGGAAAATCCGGCTCCGGATTTGTCCGCGAAGCAGGTGCGGCCGGTGAGGAAGGTCGCGGCCGGGTCCGGCGTCACGAGCACCTGGCCGGTGCTCCAGTTTTGCGTGCCCGTGAGGGAAAAGGTGCCACTGTTTCCCGCCAGGAACGGGGGCTGGGCCGCCCAGCGCACGAGGTAGGTGCCGGGCGGCACAGCGGGGAAGACAAAACGGCCTCCTGTTGTCGTCACGGTCGCGCCCTGGACGACGTTGGTGTTTTTCTCCACCACCTCCAGCGGGACGCCGGGCAGCGGGTAGAGAAAGGGCGTCCCGTTCTTCTCCGGACAGGAAAGCGAGAGGGCGCCCATCACTTCATCCACTAGGCCGAAGACGCCGGTAAATTCAGCCGAGGCTTGGCCCTCACCGTGTTCGTTTACGCCCACCATCGTGAGGTAGTAGCGCGTGCCGGGCGTCAGCCCCTCGATGGCGAGCTGGTTGTCGCACACATCGGCGATGATCTGCGTGAAATTTGAAGGTCCGGCCCCGGGCGACGTGGAGAGGTAAATGACGTAAGAGGCCGCCGTGGGCAGGTGCGTCCACTGGAGCCCGAAGCGATTGTCAAACACTCGGAAGGCCGGGGCTGGTGCGGGCGGCAGCTGCTTCGGGCGCAGGCGGAAAAACGTGCGCGGGCCCGCGTCCGGCCCCTGTGCGACGAGGTCGGTCCCGCTGGGCGTCACGCTGCCGGACCAGGCATTCCAATCCGCGAGGTCGCTGGTGCGCACGAGTTCAAACCCGACCCCCTTGGCCGCGTTCCACCGGACGACCACGTCCGGCCCGTCAAAGCTGAGCGCCGGAACGGGGCCTATTTCCCGCCCTGCCGCCCGGGCACTGGCAAGGGAGAACGCGGTGGCGGCAAGGGTGGCGAAGGCAGCGAGAAGGCGGGTGTTTTTCATGCGATGACGGGCGGAGGGATGGTGGCTCCAGCCGTGTCATCGGGTGCTGATGGCGGTTTCTTGCACCGCGCCTCGTTTTTTTATTCGCCGGACTACGCCTCCCGGTGGCGCATGTGGGGGAAGAGGATGACGTCGCGGATGGATTCGGCTCCGGTGAGCATCATGACGAGGCGGTCGATGCCGATGCCGATGCCGCCGGCGCTGGGCATGCCGTGCTCCAGGGCGAGGAGGAAATCCTCGTCCAAGTTTTGGATTTCCTCGCCGGCCTGGTCGAGCAGCCGCTGGCGCTGGACCTGCGGGTCGTTCAGCTCGGAGTAGCCGGGGGAAATTTCCTGACCGTTGATGACGAGTTCGTACACATCGACGACGGAAGGGTCTTCGGCGTTCTGCTTGGCGAGGGGGACGAGTTCCTTCGGTACGTGCGTGACGAAGCACGGGTTGAAGGTTTTTTCCTCGATCTTCTTTTCAAAGATCTGCTGGGTGACCTCGTAGTCCTCCATGGCGGGGGAAACCTCCACGCCGAGGGTGCGGGCGTGGGCCTTGCGGTCCTCGGAGGTGCGCTCGAACCAGCCGGGGTCGATCTCGCGGATGAGGTCCTTGTAGGCGGCGCGGCGCCAGGGGCGGGAGAGGTCGATGGTGCGGGTGACGGCGCCTTCGGCGTCCTTGTGCTCGATGAGGAGGCCGCCGCAGTATTTCTCTGCCAGGGTGCAGATGAGTTCCTCCACGAGGTGGGCCATGCCGGAGAAATCCGAGCCGGCCCAGTAGGCTTCGAGCATGGTGAACTCGGGATTGTGCCGGCGGGAGATGCCTTCGTTGCGGAAGTTGCGGTTGAGTTCGAAGACCTTCGTGCAGCCGCCGACGAGGAGGCGCTTCAGGTACAGCTCGGGCGCGATGCGCATGAAAAGGGGCATGTTGAGCGCGTTGTGGTGCGTCTCGAACGGGCGGGCGGCGGCGCCACCGGCCATGGGCTGGAGCATGGGTGTCTCCACCTCCATGAAGCCCCGGGCGTGCAGGAAGCTCCGGATTTCCGCGACCATCCGGCTGCGCTTGATGAAGATTTCGCGGCTGCGCTCGTTGGCGATGAGGTCGAGGTAGCGCTGCCGGTATTTTTTCTCCATGTCCGTGATGCCATGCCACTTGTCGGCAAGCGGGCGGAGGCACTTGGAAAGGACGGTCAGGCTGGCGAGCTTGATGGAGGGCTCGCCGGTGCGGGTGGTAAAGGTCTCGCCCTCCACGCCGACCCAGTCGCCAATGTCCAGGCAGTGCCTGAAGAGGTCGAGGGTCTCCGGGGCGACGTTTTTCTCGTGCAGAAAACACTGGAAGCGGCCGCCGAGTTCGGAGATGTCGAAGAACTGGGTCTTGCCCATGTCGCGCCTGGCGGTGATGCGGCCAAGGGCGCGGACGGGGATGCCCTCGGCGAAATTTTCGCGGAGCGAGACGAGGTCGTGCGTGGTGTCGAAGCGCGCGCCGAACGGGTCGACGCCCCGGGCCCGGAGGTCTTCCAGTTTCCCCTGGCGGGTGGCGAGGAGGTCGTGTTCGGTGTGAGCGGGTGTGGTGGTGTCGTCCATGGTGAAATGCGGCCGCGCGGTTGGAGCAGCGGGGAGCGCAATCTGGACGGCGGACCGGATTTCGCAACTGGCCCGGTTCGATGGAGGGCGGATTGCCCCGCGGGGCGCTCAGGCAGCGGGCCTGATGAAGTGGTAGCGAGCCAAATTACAGGCTGCAGAGCGCCTCCGCGGGGGCAAAGTCGAGGTAAATCCCCGGAGTGCCCTGGGCGCTGGTGCGGCGCACAAGGGTCAGGATGGCGTCCCGGGACTCGCCGGGCTTGAGGCCCTGGGTGAGGTTCGCGGAAGCAGCCAGGGACTGGGGCAGAAAGGCGATGATCGTCTGGTTCTCAGCCTTCTGGAAGCTGGAGGTGAGCACGACGGAAACGTGGCCCAGCGGGGCGGGCGGGGCAATCTTGGGCGCGGCCAGGCGGACGTGGCAGACGGCGCGGCGGGCGGACTGGTTGGCGATAAAATTGGAAAATCCCTTGCCCAGCTGCTGCGAGAGGGCGTCCCAGCGGACCTTCGGCCCGTCGGTGCCATGCTCCATTAGGAACTGGTAGACGCAGGCGTTGGAGCCTTCCGGACGCAGTTCCCAGGACGTGAGGTAGCGGACCACCCCGGAGACGGGACGGTGCCCCGTGGTGACCAGGCGGCTGTCCTTCAGCGTCCAGAGGTTGCTTTTTTCCCACACGGCCGAGGCTGTGGACTCCGGAGCGCCGGCGGTCATGACGACGTAGGGGCGGGCTTCCTCCCAGGTCCGGGCGGAAAGGAACCGGCGCAGGGCCTCGTGGGCGGCATCGAGTTTTTCATCGCCCAGGCTCTTCAGCGCCACTACGGGCGCCTGGACTGGCATGCCGTCACCGGCCGGCGTGGAGGCGACAATCTTTGCCACGTCTGTGGCGATGAGGCTCAGGAAGGTGTCCCGGTGGGCCTGCCACGCCCACACTCCGGCGGTGGAGGCAAAGGCGCAGCCGGTAAGGATGAGCATCGCCGCAACGGCACGCCTGAGGAAGCTGCCCTTGGCGGGGTTGAACGGGGTCCGGGCTTTGACATCGACGGCATCGACCGTGGACTGAACCATGTCCAGCTTCTCCTCCTGCTGCATGCCGGGCACGTCGGATGGCAGGACTGCGGCGGTGACCGCTGTCGTGACGACGGCGGGTTTTGTCTGCATGCCGATCAGCTCCGGGGGCAGAATAGGGAGGCTGGAAACGGGGGGCGCTACCGGGGCCGGCGCCGGGCCCGGTTGAGTCATGGAGGCTTGCGGCCTGCCAGCCAGACCGACAGGCATGGACGGCGCCGGGGCCGGCTGCGTCATGGCTGCAGCGGTGGGCACCGTCCGGCCGACCGGAAGGGTTGGCGTGGAGACCGGCTTGAAAACAGCAAGCCCGACAGGCAGCGCCTGCGGAGCGGTGGGCGGATTAAACGGCGTCAATGCGGCGGGCAGCGTGCCCTGCGGTGCTGACTGCGCGGGAAATTGAACGATATCGGCCGGCTTCTTCGGCGCGGTCTGAGGCCCGGCGGCGGGCGGGAAAACGGAAGCGGGAGCGGGCGCTGGAGCCGGACTGGCCAGCGCAGAGGGCTTGATGAAGGGCACCTGCACCTGCACCGGCGCCGTGTTTGGCGCGGGGGGGGGAACGAGCGGAAGCAGCATGGTCTGCCCGGCCCGGGGAGCCACCAGCACGGTCTTGCAGAACGGGCAGGGCGCGCTGGTGCCCGCTGCTTCAGCCTGAACCTCGAAGCCGGCAAAGCAGGTGGGACACTCAAAGGTGATCGTTCCACTCTGAACACGAACCTTCATCGCTCCCGGATTCGGAGCGGTGGATCGAGATGGGGATGAGTCCCTCATCGCCGGGTCTGATGCCGCTGGAGCGGCTGGGGAGTGTATTTGGTGGCCCATAGGAGAATCATGGTTTGGCTTGCTCAATATAATTACAAGAAAAACCATATTAAAGCAAATGATTTTACTTAAAATTTCCAAAATAAATTCGTAGCGTTAAAAAGCCGCAGATTTGCGCCGCAGAATTGACATCCCCACTTCGGCCGGTCCTCTGAAGCAAAACACAACAGGCCGGGGAAACAGATTCCCCGGCCTGCCGGCGTGTGTGTGCGTGCTGGAGCGGGCTTCGACCCGCTCTGAAATAAAAAGGGCTTTAGAAGTCAATGCTCGCCTGGACGTAGCCGAAATCCGCATCATCCGCCGCCCCGGAGGCTTTCAGGTAGTCCCCGGCAAAGAAATGGCTGTAGCCCGCCTGGAAGGAGAGCCATTTCTCGGGTTTCCAGGTAACGGTGAAGTCCAGCTCCGATCCGACAAAGCTGTCCGCCCCGGGAACCACTGGACGGACGGTGGCGACACCATTGGCGCGGTACCAGGCATCCGTGGTCTCGGCCAGCCAGAAGAGGTGGTAGTCGAGCTTCGCCGACAGGGTCTTGGTCGGCTGCACGCTGACGCTCAGCTCCGGATTGTGGATGTTCTGCCAGGAGAAGGCGTCCATGTAGCCGTAGAACTTGTGGTTCGTGGGAAACAGATTCTGAAACGTGCCCACGTCCCCGTCTGCCGGGTTGTCGTCACCCGAGGCGTAGTTGTACTCGGCGAAGAGGCGCGGCTTCCACGCGGAATCAAGGAAGACATATCCCGCACCGAAATGGCCGGCAAAGGACTGGAGCGTTTTCCCCTTCACATCGCCAAACTGGGTGGCGGCCTCCAGTTCATAGTCGAACCCACCGAGTTTTTTCGGATCCGCCTTCCAGCGGGTGCCGATGGTGACGAAGTCGGTGTCTCCGGCGGGGTATTCCTCATGCAGCTCGAAGGCGTAGACGTCCGTGGTCTGGAAATCCAGAGCCGTGGTACTGAAGTAGAGGCCGCTGAAGAACTGGTTGCGCGTCGAGTCGTTGTCCAGCCAGTCGGACTTGTTGAAATGGTTGGAGTCAAATTTCACCACAGAGCTGGTGAAGGCGTCCAGCCACCATTTGGGCTGTTCAAAGTGGAATTTGGCGGCATCAAATGTGCGGCTCGGGTTCGTCCAGTCGAGTGGTCCGACGAGGCGCTCGTCCCCGTAGGTGAGGACCTGGCGGCCCAGTTTGAGGCTGAATTTCTTCGGGTCCCCGATTTCCACGTAGCCTTGGCGGAGGTCAAACGTGTCGTCCCCCTCCGCGCCGAGCGCGCCAACGACATTCGGCCGGTCGGAATCCAGCTCGCGGATGTCCTGACCCTGGGCGTACAAAGTCAGCCACGGCGCCGGCTTGAGTTTCACACCGAGACGGACGCGCTGGAGCAGCCAGGAATCGTCAGTCAGGGAGCTGACCCCGTTGTTAAAGTCAAAATTATTGTCCCGGATTTCCCAGCGCAGGCGTTCCTGGAAATCGAAGACGAGCTTTCCATCGAAAAAGGAGAGCGGATTCGCCTCCGGAGGGGGCGGCGGCGGGGTGACGGGGGCCTTGGGCGAGGGACCAGCCTCGCCAGCGAAGGCGGGCAGCGCGGCCAGGGCGAGGAGCAGGCTGAGGATGCTTTTGGTTGGGTGCATGGTAGCGGTGTGTGTCGGTTGAGTTGATTTCCAGCTGTCACTGGGTTCGCTACGAAATTAAGCCCGATCCATGCCGCCGGCCTTTTGCCGGGTCGTGAAGATGGCGCAAGGATTTCACGGAAATTATGAATTTTGCTCAGGTCGACCATGCAGGCAGCAAAAAGCCGGACCTGGGAGGTCCGGCTTTGCGGGGTGGCCCGGCGGCAGCGGAGGAAATCCGGAGCCGGAGGCCGGGAGAGGCGGGCATCAGCCCGGTGAGGCTCAGGCTTTCGCCTTGAGGTCGTTGTACATGGCGAACGCCTGGTCCGGGTTCAGCCCGTTGTGCACCAGCGCCTGCACGGCCTGCACCATGGCGACCGGGTTGTCCGCCTGGAAGATGTTCCGGCCCATGTCCACGCCGCTCGCACCCTGTTCCAGAGCGTTGTAGCTCATCTTCAGCGCGTCGAGTTCGGGCAGCTTCTTGCCACCGGCGATGACGATCGGCACCGGGCAGCAGCTGGTGACGGTGTCGAACTCCGTGTCCGTGTAGTAGCACTTGACCATGTGGCAGCCCAGCTCCGCCATGATGCGGGTGGCGAGGCGGAAATACTGGGCCGTGCGGGCCATGGCGCGACCAACGGCGGTGACCCCCATGACGGCGATGCCGTAGCGGCTGGCCTGGTCGATCAGGTCGGTCAGGTTTTTCAGCGTCTGGCGCTCGTGCTCGCCGCCGATGAAGACCTGCACGGCGAGAACGCTCGCGTTCAGGCGGATGGCCTCCTCAATGCTGCAGGCCAGGCTCTCATTGGAGAGGGGCTCGTAGCCGGGGCGGCCCAGCTTGATCGTCGTTTCACCGGCAGTGCCTTCCCACTCGTCCATGCGGCTGATCATGCTCGTGCCGCCCGAGGCGCGCAGGGCGATCGCCTTTTGCGTCGTGGCAGGAACCACGGAGCGCTGGATGCCGCGCGTGAGCATGAGGCAGTCCACATAAGGCTCCAGCGGGAGAATCGTCTGGTCCACGCGCTCCAGGCCGGTCGTCGGGCCCTGGAAATAACCGTGGTCGAAGGCCAGCATGAGCGTGCGGCCGTCCTTCGGGTTAAAAATGCGGCTGAGCCTGTTTTTCAGGCCCCAGTCGTACTGGTGGGAGCCTTTGAGGAAAAAGCCCGGCGCGGCCTGGGGCACGCTGGTGAAAAATTCCTTCGTCTTTTCTGAGGATTTGCCGTCGAGGTCAGCCATGGATTGGAGTGTGTGTTTGGTTGGGTGATTGATTGCGCCGCCCTCAGGGCGGCGCTCCCGGCGCGGGAGTGGTCCGCCGGGGCTGGAAGGCGGGATTATTAATGGGAAACCGTGCTTTGGTCAAAATGAAAAGGACGGGAGGTGCGCGGCGAATCGGATTTTCGCAGCCGGTGCCCCGCCCCGGGGAAAACAATTGACAAGGAGGGGGCGGCTCAGCATTTAGATGGCCTCAGAATTTCCATCCCAACGACCCGCCCTTTCCCGCCATGCCCAAGATCAAAAAAATCATCAACGACCCGAACCACTGCGCCGCCGAACTCCTGGACGGACTCGTGGAAGCCTATGACGGCGAGGCGCGCAAAGTCGGCCGCGGCTGCATCATCATGAACGGCCTGAAGCCGGGCAAAGTCGGCCTGCTCATCGGCGGCGGCTCCGGCCACGAGCCCATCTACCACGGCCTGGTCGGAAAAAACCTCGCCGACGGCGCGGCCTGCGGCGACATTTTTGCCGCCCCTCCTCCGGACATCGTCCTGGACGGCACCCAGGCCGTCAACCAGGGCAAGGGCGTGCTTTTCCTCTACGGAAACTACGCCGGCGACGTCATGAACTTCGACATGGGCGCGGAACTCGCCGCCGAGGAAGGCATCGAGGTGAAGACCGTCCTCATCCACGACGACGTGCCCAGCGCCCCGAAGGAGCGCAAGCACGACCGCCGCGGCATCGCCGGCCTCGTCCCCATCGTCAAGCTCGCCGGCGCCGCCGCCGCGAAGGTGGAGACCCTGGACGAACTCGTCCGCGTCACCACCAAGGCCCGCGACAACACCCGCTCCGTCGGCGTCTCCATGTCCCCCGGCTCCATCCCCGCCACCGGCAAGCCCACCTTCGACATCGGCGAGGACGAGATCGGCCTCGGCATGGGCATCCACGGCGAAAAAGGCGTGGCCAACATTCCCCTCGAGTCCGCCGACACTCTCGTGCCAAAGCTCCTCGACATCATCTGGGGCGATGACCTCGCTTTCAATGCCGGAGACGAGATCGTCCTCTTCGTCAACAGCCTCGGCGCGACCACCATGATGGAACTCCTCATCATCCTCCGCCGCGTGAAGCAGATCCTCGGCGAAAAAGGGATCAAGGTTCACGACACCATCATCGGCCCCCTCGTCACCTGCCAGGAGATGGCCGGCTTCTCCCTCAGCCTGACCAAGCTCGACGACGAGCTGAAAGGCTACTGGGACATGCCCTGCTCCTCCGTCTGCTACACGAAGATGTAGCCTCATGCGGCGCCCCGCTCCATGGCTGGCGGCCGTGTTCCTCACCGCGTCCGTGGTGGCGGAGGAAAGCGGCCCGCCCTGGACGCGGGAGCAGGGCGTAATCTACGGGGAAAAGGCCGGCGCGCCGCTGACGCTGGATGTCTTCCGGCCCGCTGCGGGCGCGAACGGGGCTGGAGTCATCATGATCGTGAGCGGCGGCTGGGCGTCGTCGCGCGGGGCGATCAATGAACCGTACGCCGCCCATTTTTTGAAGCACGGCTTCACCGTTTTTGCCGTGGTGCACGGGTCCTGCCCGCCGCACTTCATTCCTGCCATCATCCCGGACGCGCACCGGGCGGTGCGGTTCATCCGGCGCGGCGCGGCGCGCTTCGGGGTGGACCCGGCCCGGCTCGGAGCCACCGGGGCCAGCTCCGGCGGGCATCTCGCGCTCATCCTCGGCACGCAGGGCGGCCCCGGGGCTCCGGACGCGGCGGATCCGGTGGACCGCGAGAGCAGCGCCGTCCAGGCCGTGGCCTGCTTCTTCCCGCCCACGGATTTTCTGAACTACGTCCGGCCCGGCGTGAACGCACTCGACGAAAGCGTGCTGAAGAATTTCCGCAAATTCATCGGCCCCGTGCCCGCGGATCAGAAAGCACGGGACGCGCTGGGAAGGAGCATCTCGCCCATTTACTCCGTGAGCGCGGCCACAGCGCCGACGCTCATCATTCACGGGGAAAAGGACTGGAACGTGATGCCCTTTCAGTCGTCCAGTTTTGTCGAGGCGGCCAAGAATGCTGGCGTCACCGCGAAGCTCATCCTGAAACCAGGCAAGGCCCACGGATGGCCCGGCATGGGGGAGGATGTGGAGACGCTCGCAGGCTGGTTCGAGCGCATCCTCAGCGCGAAGACCCCAGCCGCCAAATGAACCGTGCCGCATGGTGCCGCATGGGGACTGCCGCATGGGGACGGACAAAATTTGCCAGTTCCCGTGCCCAAGTCCGCCCGCGCAAAGCCACCGCGAACGAGACCGCCGGCGAGCCCGCCTGAGCCATCTCCAGTCTCAAACGTTGCGTAGCGGAAACGGAGTTCGGCCCCGATTCCGCCGCCTCCTGCCCTGGACTCAGGGCTTACGCATGAAAATCGTTGGCGCCCCCGCAGACACCCATGACATCGCCCCCTACGCCAAAGGCGTTGTTCGCCATAGCCTGGGGTTGGCCGACGGAACGGAGGCCTACCCCAGGAAGGCGCAATCGGGCGGGTGCCCGGAACGGGTTCTATAATTTCGCCGTTCAAGGAGTGCGACGCGCGTCCAGCCCGGACAGCCCGGGGATGATACAACCCGCTCCGGGTAGCTTTGCCCAGCGGGAGGGTCCTGGGGTAGCCTCGTGCCTCGGCAACCCCAGGCTATGGTTAACAACGCCTTTGGCGTAGACTGCTCCTGAGCCAGCTCCTTAATTTTCATGCGTAAGCCCTGCCCTGGACTGCCCGCCTTCCTGAAAATCTCGCACGCGTTTGCCCTTCCCCGCATGGCTCCGCGTCCAAACTGCATCTCCAGTGCCCAAAACGGCCGTTCTTCTGCTCCAAACAGTCGCTCCCAGTCCACCGATGGCTGCTCCAAGTCTACCGATGGCCGCTCCCAGTCCACCGATGGCCGCTCCCAATCCACAGATGGCCGCTTTCCATCCACGGATGGCCGCTCCCAAGCTACAAACGGCTGCTTTCAGGATAAAAACGTCCTCTCGCGATCTCCAAACGGCGTCACTTTCAGCCAAAACTGCCGCTTTTCTCAAGAATCCCCCCGGTTGCCGCCGGGCGAATACCGCAGCCAATTCGTTATTTGCCCTTCATCACCAGCAATTCCAGCCGACCGTCCGCCAGTCGCCCCCCATCCGATTCGCCCCGAAGCCACTCACCTCCGGCCCCACCCGAACCGGCCCCCTCGGCTCCCTCCCGGACTCCCTGAGATCCGCCCCGGCCGGAAAAACCACCCGCCCGCCCCCCATTTTCACCCTCTCCCCGGGTTATTCAGCCCCCTTAATCATCAGGCTCACCGGCTCCCTTGGATAGACGCCCCGCCAGCCCCATCATATCCACACACCTTCAATCAGTTCCAATCCAGTTTTCGAGCCAAAAAATGCCGCCCGAGCCTGGATCGTCGAGCCGCTCAGCCAGATTTCCAACTTTTCTTAACCATCAATCCCAAAGCCCGCCAAAAACCTTGCTTCCGTGTTCGGTTGGATATATTCACACGCAGCCCCACCATATCCATTCAAAATCAAATGCCAGCCCGCCCAATCAACCCCTCAAAAACCCCACCCGCCAGCCGGAAATAGGGGCAGACCGGGGGCGAATATCCGACTGTTCGGCGAGGGTGCGTTGCCAGAACAATGTGAATTGCTTATTTATATGCAGGCACGGCGATGCGCAAGCCTGCTTGCGCTGCAAACAGGCTCTCGGTGCCGCAGGCCAGACTTTGCCTCAGAGCGCCGTTGCCGCCTGCTGGCGCGCCC
>JANOAS010000043.1:0-3546 GCA_031411255.1 bacterium | reverse complement strand
GCCTGGATCAAAACCTCCCCCTCCGGGGCGGGTTCCAGCTTCCGGGGCATCATCGTGAAGCAGAATGCCTGGGGCCTGTTCCTCGAAGACAACAAACTCATCGGCTACGACTGGTTCAACAACACCCTGCCCTCGACCGTGAATCTCGGGAACAACGCCTGGCACCACGTCGCCCTGACCTTCACCACCGGGGCCATGACGCTGTATGCCGACGGCGCCCAAGTCGCCACCCGCACCAACTTCGCCGTGCTAAACCAGAACAACGCCCTCGTCCTCGGTGCCGGCGATGCCGCCGGCACCAGCCAGAACTTCAACGGGCAGATAGACGAAGCCACCCTCTACAACCGCGTGCTCAGTGCGGCGGAGATCCAGTCGATCTTTAACGCCGGAGCAACGGGCAAGGTGGGGGCCACCCCGGCGGCTCCGAAGGACTTCCGGTTGATGAAGAACGGAGCGAACTACGGCTTCACCTTCACCAGCGTCGCGGGCTTCACCTACACCCTCTGGCAGAGCGACACCCTGGCCGCCGGCAGCTGGACGAATACGGGATTGGCCGCCATCACCGGCGACGGCGGCCTGAAAACGATGACCCTGCCCGCGCCGATCGCCGGCGTGCGGAAGCGCTACTTCCGCCTGCAGGTGCAGTGAGCAGCCCACTGGGAGTGGCGGAGTCCCTCCGCCATTCAAATCAATCGCGAAGCGCACTTCTCGACACGAATGCCCCCGGCGCGCGCCCCCCGCGCGCGCCCACGCCGTCTCCCCCTCGATGAAGTGCGCTTCGCGGTTGTTTTTGAATGGCGGCCAGAGGCACGCCACTCCCAGTCTTTTCAAATGGCGGCCAGAGGCACGCCGCTGGGTGTGGCGGAGTCCCTCCGCCATGCAATTCGATCGCGAAGCGCACTTGCCAAAACTGTGCCCCTCGCCCGCGAGCCCCGCGCGCCCCCCGGCGTTGCCCACAGAAAGTGCGCTTCGCGGTTTTTTTGAATGGCGGCCGGAGGCGCGCCACTCCCAGTCTTTCCAAACCGCGCGTCCTCCGCCCGCGAGGCGCGCCACTCCCCAGTAAAAAAAATCTGAAATTTTTCGGAACAAACCGCCGCGAACCTGACTGGTAACGGGCGAAACCCATGTTCAACCACACCAAAATCGTCATCCTTATGAAAACCACCACCTCTCCAATCTGTCGCCGCACCGCCGGCTTTTCCCGCTTCCTCGCCGCCGCCGTGCTGGCCGGGATCGGCAGTCTGAGCACCGCCAGCGCCAATCCGCTGGCTGCACTCCAGGCGTATCTCAAGTCCAGCAACACCGGGGCGGGCCATGCGTTCGGCTATTCGGTGGCGGTATCGGGCGACACAGCAGTTGTTGGAGCGCCGTTTGAGGACAGCAGCACGCCGGGGGTGAACAGCACGCCTAACGAAGGAGCCGCCGATGCCGGTGCGGCCTATGTGTTCGTCCGCAATGGCACCAGATGGAGCCAGCAGGCCTATCTCAAAGCCAGCAACCCTGATCCCGGAGACAATTTTGGCGGATCGGTGGCGGTCTCCGGTGACACTGTGGTCATCGGGGCCAAGCATGAGGACAGCAGCACCCCGGGCGTGAATCAGCCTGCGAACGAAAGTGCGGCCGATAGCGGTGCAGCTTATGTATTCGTCCGGACCGGGACCGTCTGGAGCCAGGAAGCTTATCTTAAAGCCGGCAACCCGGGCGCGGCGGATCGCTTTGGCTTGTTTGTGTCGGTGTCTGGCAACACGGTAGCCGTGGGTGCGCCACTTGAGAACAGCAGCACCGCGGGTGTGAATCAGCCGCCCGACGAGGCGGCCCCCTTCTCCGGTGCCGCTTACGTCTTTGTGCGCAGCGGGACCGTCTGGGCTCAGCAGGCATTTCTCAAAGCCGGCAACTCCGGTTCTTACGATGGATTCGGCACGGTAGCTTTGGCCGGTGACACGCTGATCGTAGGGGCCCCGTCTGAGGACACCGGCACCCCTGGCGTGAACCAGCCGCCCAACGAGAATGCGCTCAGTTCCGGTGCCGCTTATGTCTTCGTGCGCAGCGGGACCACCTGGACCCAGCAGGCATTTCTCAAAGCCGGCAATCCAGGGGAATACGACTTCTTCGGCGCTGCGGTGGCGGTGTCGGGTGATACCGCAGTGGTAGGGGCATCTTCTGAGGACACCGGCACCCCTGGCGTGAACCAGCCGCCCAACGAGAATGCGGTCAATTCCGGTGCCGCGTATGTCTTCGTGCGCAACGGGACCGTCTGGACCCAGCAGGCATTTCTCAAAGCTGGCAATGCACAGCAATACGACGATTTCGGCTCTTCCGTGGCCGTGTCGGGCAATACGGTGGTGGTGGGGGCCCCATCTGAGGATGGCAGTGCGACCAATATGGACGGTCCGCCCGACGAAGGCACACAGAATAGCGGCGCGGCCTACGTCTTTGTGCGCAACGGGACCACATGGACGCAGCAAAATTATCTCAAAGCCAGCAACACTGGAGAAACTGACTCCTTCGGGGGCTCCGTAGCGGTGTCCGGTGACACGGTGATCGCTGGAGCGACAATTGAGGCCGGCAGCAGGCCGGGCGTGAACCCTACGCCGGATGACGGGGCCGAGGGGGCCGGCGCGGCCTACATCTATTGCCTAGCTCCCCCCTTCCAGCTCAGTCCGTGGACCAACGACGCCACCAGCGGCATCGGGGCCAAAACGCTGTGGGCGCGGCGATTTGGCGTGGCCGACAATGCCACCATCAACGGTGTGACCCTCGCCGGCACCGGCTACGTGGTATCAAGCCCGGCCTTCGACCTCGCCGGGCCCACCGAGAACTACACGATCGACGACAACAACAACCTCTCCGGCCTCACCGGCCAGGGCAGTGCCGCCGTGGCCAAACGATTCTCCTACGGTGGCAATCCCGCCACGCTCACCTTCAAGCAGCTCACCCCGGGCTTCACCTACACCGCCACGCTGCTGACCGTGGGCTGGGAGGCGACGCCCGGCATCCGCGCGCAGACCTTCACCAGCGGCACGGACAGCCGGGTGATTGATCAGAATGCCTACGGCGACAACGCCGGGCTGCGGATTGACTACACCTTCAAGGCCGCTACCCCCACACGCACCCTCACCATCACCCCGCCCAACGCGAACTATACGCTCCACCTCTACGCCGTGGCCCTGCGGCTGTCCGGCTTCACCGCCCCAACCGACCTCCAGATGGGCTACAGCCTGGGCGATATGACCTTTAGCTTTACCGGAGCGACCGGCGTCAGCTACACCCTCTGGCAGAGCGACGACCTCCAAACCTGGACCAACACCGGCGTCCGCGCGATCAACGGCAGCGGCAGCCTCACCAGCTTCGGCCTTTATGCGCCCAATCCCGTCGCCGTGACCAAACGCTACTACCGCGTGCAGGGACAGTGAGCGGCCTACTGGGAGTGGCGTGCCTCTGGCCGCCATTCGAAACGAGCGCCGCAGGCCACTTCCAACTGCGGGTCCACCGCCTGCCCCGCCCCCTGAAGTGCGCTTCGCGGTTTTTTTGAATGGCGGCCAGAGG
>JANOAS010000042.1:0-16983 GCA_031411255.1 bacterium | reverse complement strand
GTCAATCATACCGCTCTACATGCCGAGAAAGCGCTCCGCGCCAACAGATCGGTTGCCCCGGTTCAAAGAATTGTTCCCACGCTTTTCGCTCAAGAACCTAAACTTTGGCGCAAAAGGAGGCCAAATCGGCTTTTTGAACGTGCAAGACTGCACGAGCCTTCACGACTTTTACGGAGACGTGTTGAAGGAGATGCCCAAACCGTTGCTCGTCGAATTGAGCGACCAGCTGAAGGCCTTGAAAACCATTCCAGACAAACTTTTAAGCTGGATCAGATCCCACGTGGCGAAAATTGAGCTGATGGAGCAGGGCGTGGAGTTTCTGCCGTCGGAGAGCCTCCCGCGTTACTGGCAGCCCGTGGTCGATGCCCTCGAAAAGGTGCTCTCGGCTCACCCAAAGGCACAATTACCAGTTCTGGGCATTGACGAGCTGCCCTTCATGCTAGAAAACCTCATTAGAGCGGGAGTCCCTGACAGCGAGCTGATCATCGCTCTGGCCAGCCTGCGGAAACTCCGGGACGCCGGATTAAGGATGATCATTGCCGGCTCGATCAGCATGGAGAACATGCTCACCCTGCATGGCATTCCGCACACCGTACTCGGAGGGCTGTTCCGGCTGCCCGTACCCCCATTCAGTCGCGAAGAGGCGCAGGCGTTCCTGCTGGAAAAACTGAGGGGAACCCCGGCAGGCACGGAGGAGGTTCTGGACATCACGCTGGAAACCTTACCAGACTTCGTGCCGGAATTTTTGAGGATTGCCGAAATGCATCTTCGGCTCGCAGAGAATGCGGCGCACTGCCAGGCGGTGCTGAACGAGGACGTGCTGCCAGCCATTCGCCGGAGCTTCCTCACCCAGTTCGATGAACGGCTGACCAAGCACTACCCCGGCGATGAACTGGTGACTGCTGAAAAGATCCTCGACCGGATCGCCCGCGCCAATCCTGAATCTGGAGGTGCCCGACTGGACGGGAAAAGCCTGCCGCCCGGTTACCGGCGGACGGTACAGATGCTTCAGTATGACAATTTCATCGTGGAGGGGACGGATTATCGCTGGCAATTTAGTTTGAATTTGATCCGCCAGTGGTGGCGCGCGGAGAGGGGGCTGAAGTGAGCACAATTCGCGACATTCCGTGGTTCAACCCGCGCCAGATGGACGAGACCACGGTGCTCGCCCTGAGCACTGGTCGGGAAAAACTGCTTGGCGAATTTTTTCGGTCCGTACTGGAGCGGATGGAGAGTTCCGCCCCCGGCCCGCACTGGCTGGTGACAGGGTCCCGGGGGGCTGGGAAATCCTTTTTCCTTCGGTTGGTGCAGGCCAGCTTTCGGCGGGCTGTCGGAGACGGCGCCACTTTCGTCCTGCTGCCGGAGGAGCTGCCGAACGCCTACTCCCCGTCCGAATGGGTGGCGGAGGTCGCGCGCATGATGCCTGGAAAGCGTGGCAATCATGGCAGGTCGCCTGCGTGGAAGACGGCTGACGATGGCGCTGCCTGGGATGCGGCCCTGGCCGCACTCCTGGATTCCTGTCCCGCTGGCTTGCTGGTCATTGGCGTGGAAAATTTCGACCAGTTGCTCGACGCGGCATTCTCCGACGACGTGAGGGCCGCCCGCCTCCGCAAACTGATGGAGAATGAGCCCCGGATCATGCTGCTGGCGACTGCGGTGGAAGGCGAATTCGACGAGGACTATGCGCGGCGGCTTTTCCGGCAGTTCGAGCACCACCCCATGCCGCGCTGGGACCAGCACGACCACCGCCACTACCTCCAGCGCCGGGCCGGTCTCCAGGGTCGGAAGCCAACACCAAACCAGCTCGCCCGCATCGATGCCTACAGTCGATTCACCGGCGGCAGCGCCCGCGTGGCCGCCGTCATGGCCGCAACCATCCTGGATGAGGACGACCCGCTCCACGCCAGCCACAACCTGACGACCACCCTCGACCGGATGTCAGACTATTACCGCAGTCTGCATGAAAAGATGCCGGCCAATACTCGCAAAGTCTTCGACGCCCTCGTGCGCGGCGGCGAACCCGCCTCCCAGGTGGAAGTGGCCCGCCGCATCGCCGCAGAGCAGAAGGACATCTCACGCGCCTTCGGCTGGCTGGTTGACTACGGCTACGTCGTCAATGAGCGCGAGCCTGGCAGCAAAGAGAGCCGCTACCGCGTCTCGGACCGCCTCTTCGTCCAGTTCTACCGGATGCGCTATATCAACCCCGATCAGCCCTCCCAACTCGCCATCCTCGCCGACCTCCTCGCCGCCACCCTTGAGTTCGGGCAAAAATGGGCCTTTGCCGAGGGCTATGCCGCACGCTTGGAGAATGAAGCCGGTGCTTTTTCGCTCGCCCGGGAAATTCTCACCGGAATAGCCGCTCAGCCCCAGCATGAATCCACGTCCGCCATCCGTGCACTATGGATCAACATGATTGACACCGGAGTTCCCCTTCGCCTCCTGCGCGATCTGCTCGACGAACTGCCCACCATTTTCGAGGCTCAGCTGGCCACGGTTGGACCACTGGCAACAGTCCTGCGTGCCTGGCTCGATGATCTGGCCCGGGAACCCGGGGAACGGGCAGCGCACCGGCGCTCGCATGATCCGGACATGGCCACCACGCTGCACTCTCTGGCCGGCAGCCTGGGGCCGGAGGCCCGGGAGCGCTACAGGCTGGACCCCGGGGATGCCGTTGAGACGGCACCAAAAATCGAGTCCAAGATCTGAAAAGGCGCTGCAACCGCACCAGCCTATTTTTTCTCCAGCGGCACCCGGATGATTTTGGCCGGATCGTAGGCAGGGGCGTCGAGGCTGAGGAGGAGGGCGGTTTTTCCTGGCGGGACGCTGTAGCAGTGGGGGATGCCGGGAGGGATGCTGATGTAGTCGCCTTCGTGGAGGGGGATGGTTTCGTCGCCGACGAGGGCGGTGAGATCCCCGGCGAGAACATAGAGGCTGTGCTCCGCGTCGGGGTGGATGTGCCGGACGCTGTCACCGCTCATTTCAACGAGGTTGGTGCGGGAGGTTTTGTTCTGGTGGAGGGTCCAGAGGTGTTTGCCGGGCTCGCGCTGGCGGAGTTCCCGGGTGCGGACGACGGTGGGTTTTTCCCCGGCGGAGGGCGGGGCGGGTTCGTCGCCGGCGGCACTGGCGGATGGCGCGAATCCTGCGGCGAGGCTGGCACCGGCGGCGGTGAGAAAGGCGCGGCGGCTCGTGGGAGCGGGTGATTTTCTGTCGGGGTTCATGGGGGCACGTTCACCCGTGATCGTGCGCTGGGTCAAGCACAGCCCGGGGCGGCCGGGGCGGCAGTGAAAGAAAAAGATTCTCCATCTGAAAAAGTTCTCATAGGCTGGCCGCCGTCACCAAAAAAATCATGAATACGACGCAATACCATTTCCTTCTTTTTCCCCGAATCTCCGGCCTGCTGGCGGGGCTGCTGGCACTGCTGGCGGGAGGGCCGGTGGCGCGGGGGCAGATCCAAGTCACGACGGCGGGGTACGCGGAAAATTTCGCCACGCGCCCCACCGGGGACAAGTGGGCGACGGGGTCCATTGCGGGGCTAAACACCACGGTCACGAGCGTGGCGACCCTGACGCCGCTGGTGCAGGCCATCGACGCGGGCACGTTCACGACGCAGCTGCCATCCATCACCGGAGGAGTGGGAGCCGCAGCCACGGCGCTGTGGAATGACGCAGGTGCGGTGACGACCGCCCCGACTGGGGTCGCAGCCACGCTGGTCATGGCGCGACTGGTGAACACGACAGGTGAAACGGTGAAGCGTCTGGATTTTACGTGGACGCTGGGTCTGGCGAACTACACTGTGGACACCCCCGAGGATGGCATTGCCGACCTCATGCTTTACACCAGCGCCACGGGAGCGCCCAATGCCTGGACGGCGGTCAACAACCTGAATTACCGGGGCAGTGCGACCACGCCGCCCGCGCCGGGGTATGGGCTGAGTTTCACCCAGAATTTTCCGGCAGGCTGGGCGCCGGGAGCGTCGTTTAATTTACTGTGGGCGGATGACAACTCGGTCGCGAATCCAGACGGGCTGTACTACTTGGACAATTTCACCGTGACTCCGCGCCTGGGCAGGCCGCTGCAGCTGACGGCCACGGGCATCCTGGCGACGTTCGCCGGGGCGCTGCCGGAGGAAACAGAGTGGGGTGCGGGGAGTCTAACGGGGACGAGCGCCACGCTGACCAGCGACCTGGTGGACGCAGATGCGAAGATCAATGCGCTGACACTGGCAGACCTCCAAAAATCGATCGGTGCCGTCGCGGCAGCGACGACGGGGACTGCCCCAGCCGTGACGGACGCGGATACGGTGAGCACTGCACCGACCGGAGTGGCGGCCACGACCCTGCTGGCCTCCCTCATCAACCGCACGGGGAAAAGCCTGACGACGCTGGATGTGGAGTACGACCTTGGCCTGGCCAATGCAAACCTCGCCACGCCGGAAGACGCCTGGGTCGGCCACCGTGTGTATCAGAGCGCCACGGGAGCGGCGGGCAGCTGGGTGGCGGTGGGTTCGTTCGGCTACATCGGGGATGCCGCGGCGGCGCCCGCCTCGCCGCAGCACATCGTCTTTGAGGTCACGCTGGCCGCGCCGCTGGCTCCGGACCAGCCGCTCTACCTGCTCTGGGTGGATGACAACTCGGCCGCAAACCCGGACGGGCTCTACACGCTGGACAATGTGGCGATTACCCCGGGGAGCAGCGTGCCGCCGAAACTGGAGGGCATCCAGATTGTGCTGGACTCGGATTTGAAGCGCCACATCTCCGTGCCAACGCTGGCGGGATTTTACTACGTCTGGCGGCGCGGCCCCACGCTGGATGCCTTCCCCGACGTGCTGGGACTGTCCAATGGCAACGACGGTGAACTGGAGCAGGTGGACGCCGCACTCGTCGGACCACGGGCGTTCTACATCGTGCAGAAGGTGCCCGTCGGGAACTCGCTCGACTCGGACGGCGATGGCATGCCGGACGTGTATGAAATGGGATTCCCCGGCTGCCTGAACCCGGCGGTGAATGACGCGGCAGGGGACTGCGACCAGGACGGGCAGTCGAACCTGACGGAATACACGAACCAGACGAATCCCATCGTGCCCTGAGCAGCGCGGCCGCTCCTGCGTGCGGTTTTTTTGAATTTTGTGTGTAATGTTTCCGCCGGGCTGCCTCAGGAAGCCGGCAGAAACCATGAATACGCAAATCCACCCACCCTGTCCTGTCTGCGGCGCGCCCATTCCTGAAGGAGCGCCGCAGGGAATGTGCCCGCGCTGCCTGATCACCGCCGCCGCGACCGCTGAACCCCGCTCCGCCCTGCCTCCGCCGGATCCGGCGCTGCTGGCACGAGCCTTTCCGCAGCTGGAAATCCTGGAGCCGCTGGGCTCCGGGGGCATGGGCTCCGTCTACAAGGCGCGGCAGCTTCAGCTGGACCGGACCATCGCGCTGAAAATCCTGTCGCCCGAACTGGCGCGCGATCCCTCCTTTGCCGAGCGCTTCACCCGCGAGGCCCGCGCCCTCGCCCGGCTGAACCACCCAAACATCGTCCACGTCTATGATTTCGGCGAAGCCCGCCCCGCGCCGGACGCCCCGCCGTTCTGGTTCCTCGTCATGGAATACGTGGACGGGGTGAATCTGCGCCAGGCCATGCGCACGGGAGGCATCTCCTCCGCGGAGGCGCTCGTCATCGTGCCGAAGCTCTGCGATGCCCTGCACTACGCCCATGAAAACGGAGTGCTCCACCGCGACATCAAGCCGGAGAACATCCTGCTCGACGCACAGGGCCGGGTGAAGATCGTGGACTTCGGCCTGGCTCTCATGGCTGGGGACGGAGTGCCCGGGGCCACGCTCACGCTGAGCGGCACGAGGCTGGGCACGCCGCACTACATGGCGCCGGAGCAGGTGGAAAAGCCGCACGACGTCGACCACCGCGCGGACATTTACAGCCTGGGCGTGGTCTTTTACGAACTGCTCACCGGCGAACTACCGTTGGGCCGTTTCTCAGCGCCCAGCGAACGCGCCGGCACAGATCCAAGGCTGGACGGCGTCGTTTTTCGCACGCTGGAAAAGGAGCGCGACCGCCGCTACCAGACCGCCGGGGCCATGGGCACGGCGGTGGAAAACATTTCCCACGCCGGGCCGCCACCGCCACCTCCGCCGCCCGCTTCGGTTGCTGGTGCGATGCCGGTATTGCCGCCGCCTCCCTCACCCCGCCTTCCCCGGGAGCGCACAAGCCGCCGTGCCATCTTTGGGCTGGCGCTTCAGTTGCTGGCGATTCCGCTCGTGCTCGCGTTCATGGTGGCAGTGCGCGCTGTGGACACGAGGGTGTCTTCGGTCCACGAGCAAAACGCCATCGAAAGCAATGAAATAGTCCGCTTGGAGCAGGACGCCTTCAACAAAAACGCTGGCGCACCGGAGAAGGCTGCGCTCGAGGCGAAAGCCCGGGAAATGCGCCGCGCTGCAGAGCAGAGGCAGATGGAGGTTATTCGTGAGGTTCAGTCACGGCCTGCTTCCAGCAGCTGGGGGATTGTCCTGGCACTTCCCGTCCTGCCAATTTTCACAGGCCTTTTGCTTTCGTGGATGGCCGTCTTCGACATTCGGAGGGCAAATGGAGTGCTCGGAGGGTCGTGGCTCGCCGCCACCGGTGCCATGCTGCTGCCTGCGGTCTTCATCACCGGCGGGGTCTGCCTGCTTTTCAGCGACACGCTGGCAAAACGGTTTCTCTCCCAGGATGGCCAGTTCGGCGTGGAGACGACGGGATTCTGCCTCGGTCTGGCTGGTGCCGTCATCGCTTTTCTGCGCGTCCGGAAATTTGCCGACAGCATCCCTGCCGAGCCGCTCGACCCGGCCGATGCCAATTCGCGCTGGCTTGGCATCATTTCTGTCTGTCTTTGCGCTCTGGGAATAGCCCTGGTGTTGTTCAGGGTCCCCACCGACGCGAGGAACATCGAAGCGCTGCTGACCTGGCAGCGAATCACTGCCATGTTTTTGCTCATTAACATCTGCGCTCTTGTCTGCGGTTACTTCGGATGGAAGCATCCCCTCGGCCGGGCCGGGGCCATTGGAAGCTGCGTCATGTTTCTCGGCGCCATCCTCCTCCTGAGCTGAACCACCATGAGCTTCGCCGACACCAGATGGTCCCGCGTCATCGCCGCCCAGGGCGCGCGGACGGACTCCGCCCGTGCCGCCCTGAGCGACCTCTGCGAAGCCTACTACGAGCCGGTCCTCCGGTTTCTCCGCAGCGAGGGGCGCTCCCCGGATGACGCGCGGGAGCTGACCCACGCCTTCTTTGCCCGCGTCCTCTCCGGGGCGGGGTTCGACGGGGCGGACCCGGAGCGCGGGCGGTTCCGCTCGTTCGTTCTGGGTGCGCTCAAACACTTCCTGGCCGACCAGCGCGACCACGCCGCGCGGGCCAAACGCGGCGGCGGCGCCGGGCACGTGCCGCTGGATCATTCACCGGAGGGCGGCACCGAGTGCGGCCCGCAATACGCCGACACGACCACGCTGCCACCGGACGCCGCCTTTGACCGGCAGTGGGCCATGACCCTGCTCGACCGCGCCCTGACCGCGCTGGATGCAGCCATGCAGGCGGAGGGCAAATCCGAACTGATGACCGCGCTCCGCCCCTGGCTGGCCGGCGCGGCGGGCCACGGCGAACAGGCTGCGGCAGCCGCCAGCCTCGGCCTGACGGAAAACGCCCTGCGCGTGGCCATCCACCGCCTCCGCCAGAGATTTCGCGAAGCCATCCGTGCAGAACTCGCCCAGACACTCGCCCCCGGTTTCAATCCAGACGAAGAATTTGAGCACCTGCGTGCGGCTCTCTCGCAGGGATAGAGAACGCGATCTCTCTCAAGCGAGCAGTCCCGTCACCACGCGGCTGCCGGGCTTGGTCACGTTCGACAGGCGCATGGGGACGCCGTTCACGGGGTAGGTGAATTTCATGTGGTCAAAGCCAAGCAGGGTGAGCACGGTGGCGTGGAAATCGTGCGCGCTCACCTTGTCATTCACGGCCTGGTAGCCGAGGTCGTCGGTTTCGCCGTAGGAGAGGCCGCCTTTCACGCCGCCACCGGCCATCCAGAGGGTGAAGGCGCCTGGATTGTGGTCGCGCCCGATGAAGGCCATCTCGACGCCCTGGCGGTTTTCGCGCATGGGGGTGCGGCCAAATTCACCGCCCCAGATGACGAGAGTGTCCTCCAGGAGGCCGCGGCGCTTCAGGTCCGCGAGCAGGGCGGCGCAGGGTTTGTCGATGCTCTCGCACTTGTTTTTGAAACCGTGGTTGAGCGCCTCCTCCTTGCCCGCGCCGTGGCTGTCCCAGCCCCAGTCAAAGAGCTGGATGAAGCGCACCCCGCGCTCCGCCAGACGGCGGGCGAGGAGGCAGTTGTTGGCGAAGGAGTCCCGCCCCGGCTGGGTGCCGTAGAGTTCGTGCACCTCGGCGGGCTCCTTCGCCAGGTCGAAGGCCTCGGCGGCGTGGACCTGCATGCGGTAGGCCATTTCATACTGGGCAATGCGGGTGAGCGTCTCCGGATCGCCCACCTCGGCGGCAGTGCGGGCGTTGATTTCCGCCAGGGCGTCCAGGCTGCGCCGCCGCTGGGCGCGGTCGATACCCTCCGGGTCGCGCAGGAAGAGGACGGGCTCCCCGGAGGAGCGGCACTGCACGCCCTGGTAGACGCTGGGGAGAAATCCCGAGCCCCACACGCTCTTGCCAGCGTCAGGATTTTTCCCGCCGCTGGTGAGGACGATGAAGCCAGGCAGGTTGTCATTTTCCGAGCCCAGCCCGTAGGTGGACCACGCGCCAAAGCTCGCCCAGCCGGGGTTCTGCGTGCCCGTGTGCATGAGGAGCTGCGCCGGGCCGTGGTTGAACTGGTCGGTGTACATCGACTTCACGATGCACAGATCGTCCGCCATGCCGGCCAGGTGCGGCAGCCGGTCGGAGATCCACTGCCCGCTGCGCCCGTGCTGCTGGAAGGGGTACTGGCTGCCGAGCATCTTTGGCACGCCCTGGATGAAGGCGAACTGTTTTCCCGCCAGGAACGACTGCGGGCAGTCCTTGCCGTCCAGCCGCGTCAGCTCGGGCTTGTAGTCCAACAGCTCCAGCTGGCTCGGGCTGCCGGCCATGTGGAGGTAGATGACGCGCTTTGCCTTTGCAGGAAAAGGCGGCTGCGCGGGCAGCCACGGGTGCGCCGGGTCCTTCGCCAGCACCTGGGAAGCGGCGAACGCCTTCTGCGCCCCCAGCCACATCCCGGCCAGGCCGAGGGAACAGTCGCGCAGGAAGTGACGGCGGGTGGGATTGAGGAGCGGGTGGGTCATGGGTGAAGTGGAAATAAACTTGTCTGGACCGGGGTTGAAAGATTTGGCATTCATCGATTCAACGCCAGATCCGCGTTCAGCAAAGTGTTTGCCACCAGAGTGAGGGCGGCGGATTCCGGGGTGGGGGCGAGTTTGGCGGCGGTTTCAGGGTGGGCGCGGTAGTCGGGGAGGGCGCTGTCGTAGAGCTTGACGAGGGAGGCGACGAGCGGGGCGGGCGGGGTGTCCAGCGTGATGAGGCGGCAGCCGCGGGCAATCTGCTCCGGGACGGGGCCGCCGTCTTTCTCCATGCGGCGGGCGAGGGCGGCGGCCATCTCGATGCAGCCCGGATCGTTCAGGGTGGCGAGGGCCTGGAGCGGGGTGTTCGTGGGAACACGGCGGGCAGTGCAGAGGTCGCGCGAGGGGGCGTCGAAGGTGAGGAAGCCGGGATAGCCGCTCGTCCGCTTCACGTAGGTGTAGACGGCGCGGCGGTAGCGGTCGTCACCCTGGGAGGTTTCCCACTTTTGCCCGCTGTAGACGCTGTTCCAGACGCCCTCGGGCTGGGGCGGATAAACTGGCGGGCCGAACATCTTTGGCGAGAGCAGACCGGAAACGGCCAGAGCATGGTCGCGCACCATTTCTGCGGTGAGGCGCTGGCGCGGGCCGCGGGCGAGCAGGGCATTCGAGGGATCGCGCACCACCAGGTCCGCCGGGGCATGACTCGTCTGCGCGTAGGTGGAGCTGAGTGCGATTTCACGCAGCAGCTTTTTCACCGACCAGTGGTGCTGGCGGGAAATCCGGAGGGCCAGGTGGTCGAGCAGTTCCTGGTTTGTGGGGCGCGCGCCGCTGCTGCCGAAATCCTCCAGAGTTTCGACGATCCCCCGGCCAAACAGGCCCGCCCAGAGCCGGTTCGCGATGACACGCGCCGTGAGCGGGTTTGCCCCGCTGACGAGCGCGCGCGCCATGTCCAGACGGGAGGAGCGGCCCTTTGTTTCCGGCGGGTTCACCCGCGCGGGCAGGCCGGGCTCCACGGATTTGTCCTTCGTCAGGCGGTTCCCGCGCACCCAGACGCGGGTGTCGCGGACGGCGGCGCGCTCCAGCTGCACCGGGACCGGCGTGGCCGGCACCTTCGCGACGGCTGCGGCGAGTTCCCGGTTTTTCTTCCACGCCTCCAGCCGTGCGGGGTCATTCACCAGCGCCGTCCAGTGGGCGGCGGTCGTGGTGCTGAGGGCGAAGTTCCGCAGGGTGCAGGCCTGCTGGTTGGCATTCGACACCGCGCCCTGCTTCAGGACCAGTTCCAGCCCGGCTCCGGGTTCGGGGGCCAGCGGCTGCTCCAGCACGATGACACACCAGCGAGGTCCGGTCAGCGCGGGGAAGCTGCCGAATCCCCCAGGGCCTCCGTCCAGCGTCTCCTGAGGATCGAAGGGCCCGGCCAGAAAATCAGCCACCACTTCCTTCAGCTTCACCTCCTGTCTTTTTCCGTCAGGCGTCACCAACGAGGCCTTCAGCTGCGACAGCACCGCCGCCCGCTCCGGCCAGTTTTTTGGGTCATCGCTGTCCGGGAAAATCTGGAGCCGCAGCGCCGTCACGCCCGCCACAGGGGGCGCGTTGAGAGTATAGGTCACCCCGACAGGCAGCGTTCCACCCGCTGTGATGCGGCCGTCCTTCCCCACCGTGATGTCCCCGCCGCTGGTCTTGGTCATCGTGGGAATCAGCGGCTGCCACGCGGAGTCCAGCTTTGCCGTTTCCAGCCCGGCGGCGTTCAGCGCCTCGCGCCCGCGGCGTTGCGCCTGCCAGTCTTTCGCGAGCATGTCCCGTGATGCGGCGTCATTGGCCACGGGCAGGCGGGGGAAATCAGAGTCGAGGTCCGTGTCCTCCGTGCTGTCGAAATACGCCATGAACCGGTAGTAGTCCTCGTGGGGAAATGGATCGTAAGGATGCGAGTGGCACTGGACGCAGCCGAACGTGGTCGCCTGCCAGGTCGTCCAGGTGGTGTTCACCCGGTCCACCACCGCCGCCGCACGGAACTCCTCGTCGTTCGTCCCGCCCTCCGTATTGTTCTGCGTGTTCCGGTGAAAGGCGGTCGCCAGCACGTCGTCGGCCGTGGCGTTCTCCAGCAGGTCACCGGCCAGCTGTTTCACTGTGAACTGGTCAAAAGGCATGTCCGCGTTGAGTGCGCGGATGACCCAGTCCCGCCACGGCCAGATGTTCCGGTGCGGGTCTTTCTCAAAACCGTAGGTGTCCGCATACCGCGCCAGATCCAGCCAGACCGAGGCCCAGCGCTCGCCAAAGGCCGGGGAGGCCAGCAGCCGGTCCACCACCGCCTCCCGCGCCGCCTTCGCATCCATTGCCACGGCGGGTTGAAATGCGGTGAACTCCTCCAGCGAAGGCGGCAGCCCCGTCAGGTCCAGCGACACTCTGCGCAGCCACTCCGCCGCGCCCGCTTCCGCCGAGGGCTTCAGGTTTTCCGCCTCCAGCTTCGCGAGCACGTATCCATCCAGTGGCTTCCGCGCCCAGCCCGCGTCCTTCACCACCGGGGCCGGGGGCTCCACGGGCGGCACCAGAGACCAGTGCTCGCTCCACTGTGCCCCTTCGGAAATCCAGAGTTGCAGCTTCGCCACCTCCGCCGCACTCAGGCGCGGGCCGTGCTCCGGTTTCGGCATCACCTCCTCCGGGTCTGTCGAGGTCACCCGCTTCATCAGCTGCGAGACCTCCGGCTTCCCAGGCACGATGGTCGGCTCGCCAGATTTCCCGGAGGCCAGCGCCTTCTCCCGATACACAAACGACACGCCTCCCGCCGCCTTCACCCCGCCGTGGCAGGCCGTGCAGTGCTGCGTCAGGATCGGGCGGATGTCCCGGTTAAACTCCACCGCCCCCTGCGTCCGCAGGGAGAGGCTGAGCACGGTCAGAAAAATGAGGCGCTTGGTCACAGTGGAAAAAAAACTTTCTCCCAGCCAATACGCCATTTTCCGCCGGGTTTCCATCCACCAAATCACGGGGAAGCGTGCCCGTCCCTGCCTACGGGGACGCCTGCACATGTGCGTGGGATTACTTGGCGTCGGGCTCGTCCTTGCCCTTCTTTTTGTCGTCCTTTTTGTCGTCTTTCTTGTTCAGGAACCCATCCAGCACGCCGCCCAGGACTCCGCTCAGGGCTTCCTTCAGCAGCTCCTTCGGCTTGGCCAGCGGGCCCTGCAGTTCGACCTTTGGTTTTCCTATGTCTTCCGTGCTGAGGAACTCCAGCGACAGACGATTCTCCCGCACCATCACGTCCACCACCTTTTGGTAAATTTTCTCGCCTGGCTGGCCGAGAGTGCCGGTGAGGAAACTTTTTGCATCGCCGAGGGCCTTCGCAGAGTGCACCTCCGAGGCGGTGAGGACGGACGTGAACTGGTGGTTTTCCGTGGCCAGGTCCAGCCATGAACCAGCCCGCAAGGTCAGTCCGTAGTCCTCGAAGGTGAGCGGCACGTCGTCGGTGACGCGCAGGATATTGTCGTAGACATTCACCTTTAGTCTAGCGTCCGTCTGGGTTGTGGTCTTGCCATTGATGAGCGGGAGCTTGATGCCCACTGCAGCCAGCGGCTCCAGCTTGCTCTGGAATTTGTCGAACACCGGCAGCCCCTGGAGCAGGGATCCCTTGAGGATTCCCACCTCGACCAGGGTGTCGGGGTTGAGAAAGCCAGTCGCCGGATCAAATGGGGTGATTTTTCCGCCAGCCGTGAGGTTCAAGTCGCAGTAGCGAAGTTTCTCCACCTTTCTGCTGTCCACGGCGAGGTGCGTGGCCAGCTCCAGGCTGGCGCGGTTGTCTTTGGCCAGGTTGCCCGGATCCACGGCAATGTCCGACAGGGTCAGATTCAGCCCGTACAGCTCAAAGGCCGACTTGGTCTTTTTGTTCCGAACCTTGATGCGGGCGTTTTCCAGTTTGGCCAGTTTCAGCGAGGCGGGCAGCCCGAGGTCCGAGGCCTGGAAGCGGGGTCCCTCGGGCTCCTCATCCCCTTCGACGGTGGCGGGCTTGGGGGCTGGTTTTTCCTTCTTCTCTTTCTTTGCCGTTTTTTCCGCCGGGTCCGCATGCTTCGCCGCCTTTGGGTTTGGCTGGCCGGCAACGGTTTCGGGTTTCTCGAAGAGGGCCTTCAGGGAGTTGTCCCCGTTGGCGAAGATGTTAAACTTCACCTCCACGTCCTTAAAGAGCAGGTTGGTGACATCCAGCTTCTGCATGGCCAGCGCCCAGAGGCTCAGCTCCACATCCGCCGTGCCGCACCGGATGACGGTGTCATTCACGTCTGCGATGGCGGCCCGGCTCGCGAGCGGCTTGGCCGCGTCAGCCTCGGCATCGCGAGGGACGAGGAGCAGCCCGGTGAGCGTGACGCGCGGGGGAAACAGGCTGGCCACACAGCCGTCCAGGCGGGCCCGGCAGTTTTTTTCCGCCTCCAGCCGGCGGACGAGCGAGTCGGGCGTGAGCTGACCCTTCGCCAGCCAGAGGCCCACGGCGAGGGCCACGGCGACGATCAGAAAAACTCCGAGGGCGGCAATAAGAAGACGCTTTTTCATGCTGGAGCTGAGTCTACGCCAGCCGGGCCTCCGCGCTGGCGATATTTTTTCCGCGTCCGGCTTGCCTTTTCCCCTCTGCCTGCCGCAGGATGGCGGGCATGAAATGGCGCGCGCTTCTCGTTTGCATCTCAGCCCTCACGCTCACGGTCACGCAGGGGGCGGCAGAACCACCCGTCACCGGGGTGGAGGCCCAGCCGTTGCTCGTGCAGGTGGAGCGGATCGGGCAGGCGCTGGCATTTCTCGGCCAGCCACTCCAGCCTGATGAACTGACCGCGCTGCGCGCGCTGAAAGCGGACGGAGGCGAAGCCGTGGTGGCAAAGGTTCAGGAAATCCTCGACCAGCATTGCCTGGCCTTCGTTAGCATCAACCCCGAGTCCCGGGTGAAGGTGGCCGCCGGTCCGGCGCCCCGGACGCTGAGCGAAGGCGGCTGGCAGCATTTCCTCATCAAGGTGCAAAATGAAGCAGGCGTGACCTCCCCTCTGGCGGTGGACAGCGCACAGGCCAGGCCGCTGGCCAATGCGAAACCAGACCAGGTGGCCGACCGCTGGCTGGAGGCGGCATTTTTCGACGCGCCGCCTCTGGAGAGGGCGCTCAGCGGGCTGAAGCTGGAGTACCGCGTCCTCCAGCTCTACAGCCGGGATGCGGGGAAACGGAGCGCGGTGCTGGCCTTCAATGTGGGCCAGGGCACGCAGGATCTCGGCTTCCGTGCGGATCTCACGCTTACCTTTGACTGCGCTCAGGGAAATGCAGTGACGCTCCGGCTGAAGGACGAGCATGACCAGCCGGTGACCGCCTGCCTGGAAATCCGCGACTCCGCCGGCCACGTCTTTCCCAGCATGGCCAAGCGGCTGGCTCCGGATTTCTTCTTTCACCCGCAGGTCTACCGCACGGACGGGGAGACGATGAAGCTGCCCGCCAAACCCCTGACCATCCGCTGCAGCCGCGGGCCGGAGTACACCGTGCAGGAGAAAAAGCTGGACCCCGGCACGACAGGAACGCAACCCATCGAGTTCAAACTTCAGCGCTGGATCGACCCCGCAGCCACGGGCTGGTGGAGCGGAGACCACCACATCCACGCCGCTGGCTGCGCCCACTACACAAACCCGACCCAGGGCGTCCACGCCCCGGACATGATGCGGCACTGCCTTGGCGAGGACTTGAAAATCGGCGCCAACCTCACATGGGGGCCGTGCTTTGACTACCAGAAGCAATTCTTTACGGGGAAGGATGACAAGGTTTCCCTCCTGCCCTACCTGCTGCGCTACGATGTGGAGGTGAGCGGATTCGGATCCCACCAGAGCGGGCACCTCTGCCTCCTGCGGCTGAAGGACCAGATGTACCCCGGCGGCGACTCCGACAAGCACTGGCCCACCCTTTGCCTGAACACGCTCCGCTGGGCCCAGGCGCAGGGCGCGGTGTGCGGCCCGGCCCACAGCGGCTGGGGACTGCAAATCAAGGACACTAAGCTGCCCTCGGATGAAATACCGCCCTTCGACGGCATCGGCGCGTGCGAGTACATCGTGGATGTCACCCACCAGGTGCCCGGCCCGGGAGGCGCGCTCGTCCCGGCGGTGGACTTCCTCTCCACCGTGGACACGCCGTGGCCGTGGGAGCTGAACATCTGGTATCACACGCTGAACTGCGGCTACCGCACGCGCATCAGCGGGGAAACGGACTTCCCCTGCATCTATGGCGAACGGGTCGGCCTGGGACGGAGCTACGTGAAGGTGAAGCCGCCTCTGACCTACGAGGCGTGGTGCCAGGGCATCAGCGAGGGGCGCAACTACGTGAGCGAGGGCCACAGCCACCTCATGGATTTCACCCTGGACGGGCACGCCCTCGGAGACGGGGACTGCGAAATCGCCCTCGACGCTCCGCGAAAAATGAAGGCGACCGTGAACGCCGCCGCCCTGCTGCCGGAGCAGCCTGTGGAGGGAATCCGGAGCCTGCCGGTGGATCAAAAACCATACTGGCACATCGAACGCGCGCGCCTCGGCCAGAGCCGCGATGTGAAGGTGGAGCTGCTCATCAACGGCGAACCCGCCGCAACGCAGCTCCTCACTGCGGACGGCAGCCTGCGGGCGCTGACCTTCGACGTGCACATCCCGCGCAGCTCCTGGATGGCGCTGCGCGTCCTGCCCAGCTCGCACACGAATCCATTTTTCGTCACCATCGCGGGCCGGCCCATCCGCAGCCGCCGCAGCATCGAGTGGTGCCAGAAGAGCGTGGAGCGCTGCTGGAGCCAAAAGGAGAGGTTCATCGCGCCCGGGGAAAAGGAGGAAGCCGTGCGCATCTACGACCACGCCCGGGCTGAATACAGTCGGCTGCTTGCAGAGTCGGAATAGGCGGCGCAGGCCCGGGGAAATTTTGCGCTTGGCCCGCAAGGCGGCACGCAGTATGCAAGGGTGAACGGGTTTTGTTCGCGAAGCATGAAAGTCACCGAGCGGGAAAAAAACCGGATCCGGCACCTGTCCGCGCTGCTGCGCGAGGCGGAGCGCCCGGTGCGGCTCATGCGGGCGCTGCTCTGGCCGTCCAGTGTGCGGGACCAGTTTTTTGCCCGGGGCACCCGGGAACTGCCCGTGATCGAGTACCAGGCTTTCGATCCCCTGCCCGTGCTCAAGGAACTGAAACGCGCCCGCCGCCTCGCCGCAGGAGACAGCGTCGTCGACCAGTATTTCCTGCGGCTGGCGGACGGCATCGAGTCCGGCGCCCTCATGATTGCCACCCTGGGAACCCCGGAGTTTCTTGAGCATTCCCGCCGCGCCTACGGCAGCCCCGCCGAACCGCTGCCGGACCAGACCACCACCCCGCTCCAGTTGGCAGTGAAGTTCAAGGACATCGTCGACAAGCTGACGCGCACCAGCCTTTCAAGTGCCGCAGAAGAAGACTTCCCCGCCGAACAGGCTGCGGCCGAACTGCGGGAGGCCGTGGTCAAAACCTTCGGCGACCGCGCCCCGCGCGTCCAGCTTGTGAAGCACCTGGCCTCCAAGGCACTCGCCGGCTCCGAGCGCATCCGGCTGAAAAAACGGGCCCGTTTCACAAAAAAGGAGATCATTCAGCTGATCCAGCACGAAGCCTTCCTCCACATCGCCACCTCGCTCAACGGGCGCTCCCAGCCGGACCTCACCATCCTGGGTGCCAGCCACCCCGGCACCACGCGCACGCAGGAGGGGCTGGC
>JANOAS010000041.1:0-8507 GCA_031411255.1 bacterium | reverse complement strand
CAACCTGAAGTTGGGAGTGGCGTCATTTTTTATTAGGGCTCAATCACTTGCCTCGGAATTGCGGCAGGGACTTCAAAGCCGACGCACTCTTCCATGCTTGTTCATCTGGCGCAAGTGATATTGTGACACAGTCGAACTAGGCCCCATGCCGCCGAGCAGCTCGCGTACCGGCTGGCCGTCCAGCGTTGTCTGGCTCAGCAAATACCCGGACACCCCCCGTTCCCGCCACGACACCAGCGCGGGGCCGGCGACCGTCGTTTCCAGCCATGTGGCACCCGTGAGTTCACCACGCAGCAGCACCAGATCCATACTGTCATGAGCGTAGGCTGGCATCACAAAACCCTTCCACAGCGCGGCATCTGCCCCGCCTGTCGTCACCACTGCGCCCGCAGGCAGATCCAGCGCCTCCGCCAGCGGCACCGCCGTGGCCGGCTCCCACACCACATGGTCGATCCCGTGCACTGCGGCAGTATACGGGTTTGGCACCGGACGCAGCCGGACCGTGTTGATCCCCTCTGGCACGGAAACAAGATATGACGTCCATTCCGACGAGGTCGCCGTCCTGGAACCACCCAGAGAGAACGGAGGCAGACTGCCCAGCGTGACCTCGATAAAATCGTTCCCGTCCACGTGCTGTAGCGCTTGAAACCGGAGCGTACCCGGCCCCGTCACCGCCGCCTCCAGCCAGACCGGAGGATCCGTCGCCGGCGCAGTGGCCGCTGCCGGCACGAAAACCCAGGCGGCATCCGTCGCATCCGGGCTGGCCACGGCGGAGGCCCCGGCCACCCAGCCCGTTTCCGCCGCCGTCGTCCACGTCAGGCCCGGCGTGTCCAGCGCCTCCGCCAGCGTCACTGGAGCCAGCGGCGTCACCGCCACCTCGTCCAGCAGGAGCGTGTAGTGGATGCCAGTGCCCACACTGCCGAACAATCCCGACTCCACCCCCAGCCCCACCACCCGAGGCCCGGATCCGGGTGCCACAATGCGGAACGGCACCCATCCCGCCGCATCCGCCAATGTCACCGCCGACAGCAGCCTCACCCCATTCAGGCTGGCGTTGAAGCGCTCGTTCTGCCCTGTTTTCATCCAGCCCGAGACCACTGCGGGCCCGGTCACCGGAAACTCGATCAGCGGCAGCGATGAATACCGCTCGTTTCGCAGTTCCAGCGCATCCACCCCGTCGTGGGACTCCGTCGCCGCCATGGCCCCGCCCACTGCCAGCGGCACAGCCACCGCCACGCCGGCCTCCAGATCCAGCGCGGTCCGGGCCAGGAGATTCGCATCCCCGGCCGACTGCGGCGTCCAGGTGAAATGATTCAGCGTTGCCGGTTCACTGCCAGTCAAAATCAGCCGCCAGTCCCCTGCCGGCACCCAGATTTCCTGCCGCACCGGTCGTGCGTCCGCTGTCGTCGGCCGGTAGCGGATCAGCTCGTAAACCACCGTCGACACCGGATAGGGCGGCACCTCGCCCGGCGGCACCAGCTGCCCCGTCAGCCCGCGGATGAAGGAATACTCCATCCCCGGCAATGGCGGTGCCTCCGCCTCGAAGGAAACCAGCCCCGGCCCGGTAAGCAGCGTCGTCTCCAGGCTGGCCGAGCCCGACACGCGCAGCAGCGTTCCGTCGCTGAACAGCGTCGAGTCCCGCCCCTCCTTTGGCGCGCCATACCAGCCGCCCTCGGCAGCCGGCGTGCTCGTGAAGCTCCTGCCCGGCGCATCCAGCGCCCCGGCCAGATCCCCCGACACCGGCACGATCCGCACGTCCCGCAAAGTCAGCGCCGGCAGGCTCGGCGCGGCCGTGCTGGTCGAGCGGTGCTGCACCTGCCACCGCACCACATGAGGTCCCGCCGGGATGTAAATGGGCTGGTTTCCCGCCAGGGTCCGCGCCGGGCCGGAGGGATCGCTGAAGCGCGTGACCTCGGCCAGATAACCAGGCGAGCGGGGCACATCCATCGTGGCCGTCAGCAATGCCGGGCCCGTCACATGCACGTCCAGCCACATCGGTGTGGGCGGCCCTGGATTCAACCAGCCCGCCACGAACGCCCCGTCCGCCGTCACCGGCACCGTGGGCGGACCCGGCGGCCTCAGCCCCTGCCACACTCCCCCGCCCGTCCCGCCGGTGCCCACCGTGCCCGCAGGCAGGTGCAGCGCCTCGTCCAGCGTCACGGACTCCAGCGCCTCGATCCTCACCTTGTCGATCCACAGCCGGTACGTGCCCGCTCCAGCGGCCGCCGTGCTCTCGATGATCATCTCCTCCGGCAGCCGGGACGTGGTCACCACCTCCCGCTCCTCCCAGCCAAAAGTCCCCGTCTGTTTCGCCGTCTGCCCGGCAATCCGGAACGACGCCTCGCCCAACCCCTCCGCCCGCCACCAGAAGCGCGCCCTTGCCGGGCCCGTCACCACCACCCCAGCGCGAACCCCGCCGAAGAAAGCACGGTCATCCTCCAGCCGCAGCACATCCACCCCGTCGTGGGACTCCGCCGCATCAGCCAGTCCCAGCACCCGCGCCCCGCCCGACACAGAGGCACCCACCACCTCCGGCGCCACATCCAGCGCCTCCGCCAGAGGCACCAGCGGCAGCGGAGTAAAGGAAAAGGCGTCCACGTCCGTCTCCACATTTCCCGGAGAAAAGGACATCGCCCACTCGTGAGTCCCCGCACCCGTGATGACCCGGGTGTAGCCCTGGATTGGGTCCGGAGTGCTCGGCTGCCCGTCGATCCACAGCTTTGGCGCGCTCGCATCCGGAGCATTGCGGTTCACCCGCACCCGCACGACGCCCGGTCCCGGCAGCGTCGTCGTCAGCCAGGCCACGGGCGAGGCAGCCGCCTGCGGAGTCACCGGCAGCCGCAGCAGATCCCCGCCCTGCGCCGCCACCAGCCCTCCGCCCGTCAGCGCCACCAGCGGGCCATCCACCGTCCAGGTGAAATCCGGAGCGTCCAGCGCCTCCGCGACCGTTGTAGTTGTCGCAGGCTCGTAGCTCACCTCGTCGATCCACACCCCGTCCTCCGGCAGCGTGGGTCGGTAGGAGCGCAGAAAGGCCCACGTCAGATCGTAATCCTGCGAGCCTGCCAGTTGCACCACCTCCTCCCGCCAGTCCACATCACCCAGCTGCCCCTCGAACATGGCCCCCGGGTGCCTGAATTCATTTGCCCCCTCCTCCAGCGGCTGAGGATCCCCCATTTTATACCAGAACCGCAGCGTGCCCGGCCCCGCCACATGCGCCACCAGGCTGCGCGCCATGCCCGCCCCCGTCACCGGAGTGCGCAGCGCAGAGATCCCGTCGTGCGTCTCGTCAGCCACCACCGTCCATGGAGCCTGAGCCAGTTCCCATTTCGTGATCCCGCTCCCGCCCAGCGCCGCCACCCACGACGGTGCCGTCGCAGACATTCCCACCGCATCCACCACCAGCGGACCGCGGCCCACCCAGTCGGCGTTCTGCTCCGGGTCCGCCGCCCAAGTCACGGCATGAATTCCTGCCGGCAGCCAGCGCGCCACCTGCTGCCACGTCCTGGGCTGCGGCATCCGGCCAACGCGCGACTGCCTCAGCACCTCCACAGCCCCATCGATCCCCAGCGTCAGCGCCTGCTGGGCATCCCCCTTCCAGGCAAACGTCAGCCACCCCGGCCCCGCCACCGTCACCGCCATCGCCCCGCTGGCCACCCCCGTGCCCGGCAGCGCTATCGTCATCGCGTCATCCGTTTCAAATCCCGCGCCGCTCATCCCCACCGGCACCCAATCCCCAGCCCTTACCAGCGTCACCGGACCGGAGAAATCCAGAGCCTCCGCGACCGTTGGCGGCACCGCAGCCGGCGGCGTCGGCGTCCACCGCACCCCGTCCAGCAGCATCGGACTGCTGGAAATATTGGACCACGTCACCACCCACGACCCGGCCGGAATCTCCAGTTCCTGATCCAGCCACTCCACCGGTGCCCCAAGGAAATACAACGGCTGGTCCCCCGTCCCTCCCGCCGCATCCACCAACACACGCCCGCTTCCACTCCCTCTCCACCAAAACTTCAGCCGCCCCGGCCCCGTCACCGTCGTCTTCAGTTCCGGCCAGGGGGAACTTTGCCGCGTCTTGCCCCGCGTCACCGGCAGCGAGACCACAGCGTCCCCGCCGTCATGCCCCAGCCCCGGCGTCACCACCGCCAGCCACGGCTCCCCGTCCGGCACTGGCAGAGGCGAGTCACTCCACGCCGCCGTGAAACTCATCCCCGGCGCATCCAGTGCCTCAGCCAGCGTCGTCACCGTCAGCGGCTCCACCGACATGTCATCCAGATAGCACCCCGCCGTGCCGGTTTGGTTCCTGACCAGTGACCCTGGGTCATACACGATGCGCATCGCGTCCCCCGCCACTGCCATCAGCACCCGCCACCTCGTCCAGTCCCCCAGCTTCACCTGCTCCATCACCTGCGGCGCCCCCACCAGATCCTCCACCGTCACCGTGCCGCCCAGCGTGCCAGTCTCAGACGCCACCAGTCGCGTCCAGAAAGTCACCAGCACCGGCCCGCCCGCCGTCACACTCAGCACCGCCGTTCCCCGCACCCCGGCAAAGAGCACATCCCCGCCCGCGTGCGCCCCCGACGCGTCCGTCATCCCCCGCCAAGGAAATTCATAGCCCGTCATCCCCTGCGTCCCCACCGTCACCAGCGCCCCTGCCAAGTCCAGCGCCTCCGCGTCCGCCACCACCTCCGGCGTGAAGCTCACCTCGTCCATCCACGCCGCATCCGCCCCCTCATTCCGGCTCTCATCCTTCCTCCATTCAAATCCCACCAGGTGCTTCCCCCTCGGCAGCGACAGCTCGAACCCATGCTGCTCCTCGCCCGAGTACTCCACCATCCGCACCCCGTCCACCATCACTGACAGCACATCCTGCCACCGTTCCGACGACACCCGCACCCACCCGCGGAAAACCCCCGGCCCCTCCACCACCCCGTAGATCTCCTCCCAGTTTCCCGGCGTCACCGTCGGCGACCGCAGCGCATCCACCCCGTCATGCGCCTCCGCCGCCCCCACCGCCGGCCACGTCCAGTTCGTGTCCACCCACCCGATCCCCGTCCCCGAGTCCAGCACCGCCGTCATCGCAGATCCCGTCGTCTGCCCCCGCGCCAGCCCTCCCAGCAGAGTGAAAAACAGAGCCGCCAGGGTCAGTCCACGCGGCAATTTTAGGGAAGATTTTGGTTTCATAGGGGGGAGGGAGAAAAGTTCTCCCCCACCATTTCAGAGTTTCCCTTTCCCCTCAAGATAATAATCTTCCGCGACAGATAAAAATCTTCCGGGCAAAGAATGGAGGAAACTTCACCTCCCCCCGAGTCCGCAGACCAGGGCCGCAGGACCACAGCCGGGTTTCCCCACCGAGCCACGCCCCAGCCCGCCAGGGACACCGGAATCGCGCAGCCCTTGGACTGTGGCGACTCCTCGCCGCTTTTCCGCCCGAGGCTTGCCGAGGCCCATACACCCGTCTCCAAACCTCATTCCACAGTGCCATTCCGGGCATGGGGAAGGTGCCTGTGAAAAGTTGGGGTGACCTTCCCCGCGTGGGGAAGGCGCCTGCAAAAAGTGGCACTAGCCTTCCGCGCCAGAGGAAACCCGGTGCAAAAAGTGGCACTGGCCCTCCGCACGAGAGGAAGCCCGGTGCAAATAGTTTCACTGGCCTTCCGCGCGAGAGGAAGCCCGGTGCAAAAAGTGGCACTGGCCTTCCGCGCGAGAGGAAGCCCAGTGCAAAAAGTTACACTGGCCTTCCGCTCGAGAAGAAGCCCGGTGCAGATTTCTGCAGTCCTCCTCCGCCCCCTCAGGCGTCAAATTTCCATAATTTCCCATAAAAACACCCACACCGGGGGCCTGTGCGTCAAAACGGCCCAAACCGCAGGCATTCGCCCGACGGACCCTCGGAGACCGGTATGCAGCTCACCAAAACCCGGCACACCACCCTACGGCGCATAGATCACCCGCACCCGGCCATACCGGTGGCGCGACTGCGGAGAGGAGGAAACCTGGTCCGTCACCGTGACCCGTTCCCATTCGTCCGAGATCTCCTGCACCTGCACACTGGTTGCGTCGACATTCGGCGCACCCGCCGGCAGCGGCGACAGGTCATCCGTGAAAAACACCTCATACCGCAGCCCGCTCCCCGACCGGCGGCGCAAAAAATGACACCACAGCGTGGGCAGCGCCTCCGGATTGCCCACCACAAATACCGGCGCCCCCGCCCCCGCCGGGGCCGACACATCACGCGCCCCCTTCCCCTCCGGGGCAAACCCAAAGGCGTAGTCCAGCAGCAGCGGCCGGCCGTCGCCATCCGCGTCCGAGTTCAGATCCGCCCCCGCCGGCATCCCGTGCCCCGCCAGCCACGCCTGCAGCTGGGTGGCCGCCGGGGTGAACTCAACCGCGTCCAGCCAGTAGGCGTTCCTTTCCGCCGTCACTGTCACCTCCCGGGGAGCGCCGGCGGCCATGTCTTTCACCACCATTTTCCACTCCAGGGGCGCATTCTGATTCGGTCGTTCTATGCCAGGTGCCCGCACCCGGTAGGTCAGCCGCCCCGCGCCCGGGGGCACAGTCAGTTTCAGCCAGGAATCCGTC
The DNA here is from genome assembly GCA_031411255.1 of bacterium. GTDB lineage: Bacteria > Verrucomicrobiota > Verrucomicrobiia > Verrucomicrobiales > V1-33 > JANOAS01. Next base: position 1,934 of record JANOAS010000041.1, on the reverse strand, counting down.
CCCTGGCCCGAGATCGCCGCGTCCACCCCGTCCCACGCCGCCCCGCCCGCCTGCCAACCGGTCCATGGCAGCGCCGGATTTGTCGTCACACTCACCCCGCCCGACTCCAGTGCCTCCGCCAGTGGCACCGCCGCATACGGCGTGTAGCTCACCCGGTCCAGGCCTGCCGCCACCTCCTCACTGGAAACCACCGGCCACACCAGCTCCTGCAGCCCGACCGGAATCGTATCGATCACGTGCCGCGTCCATCCCGGCGTCCGCGTTCCCGCCCAGGTCGACACCAGCTGGTCATACCCCTGGGAGATCACATGCCGGGCCTCCAGCAGCGCCGGCGCCGCCGTTCCGCCCGCAGGCCAGGGGGCGGACTTTGACCAGAACTCCACCCTCCCCGGTCCCGCCACCGGCAGCCGCACCGGACCCGCCACCGGCGTCGTCGCCACCGGGAAAAGGGCGGCATCCACCCCGTCCGCAGCATCCACCGCACTCAGGCTCCATCCCGTTCCCTCATCCACCAGCCAGGGGCCCGCATAGTCCACCGCCTCCCCAAACGAGCCCCCGGGCGCCAGCGGCGTCACCGAGAACCCATCCAACCCCCAGTATTCGTCCTCCCCGTCCTTCACCCACCGCAGCACATGAGACCCGCCCCCGACCTCCAGAGAAACCTTCGCCCACTGGTCATTGGAAGCCACCCGGACCGCAGGACCACCATCCACCGAATACGTGCCGCCTAATTTAAAGAAGGCGAAAAACGAAACCCGCGCCGGGCCAGTGACAGTCGTTTGCAGCCACGCCCCCTCCGCCCCGCCGCGGGACATCACAGCATCCACCCCGTCGTGCGTGAAGAAATCTCCCGCCATGGCGAAACCAACAAACGGCAATTCCGCCGAAGTCTCCCACACCTGCCCCGGCGCATCCATCGCCTCCGCCAGACTAACCTCCCGCCCGTCCCAGCGGAACTGGTCCAAGTCCACGGTCGGGTAGGGCGGTGATTTGACGGTACTCTGCACAATGAGTGACACCCAGAAATCTATGGGAGTGAACACCTTTTCACCCCACACCTCCGGGCCCGCCGTCAGGCTGCCGCTCCGCAGGGTCGCCCCGGCATCCAGCCGGTACCGGATCGAGGCACTTCCAGGAAATGGAAGCCTTGTGAACAGCCCAGATCCCGAAGACGACGCCTCCCCCCGCAAGGCGTCCACCCCGTCAAACGTTGTGTGCGTTTGCCTTTCCCATTTGCCCCCTCCATACTGGTTCATCCACGGGAAATCTGGAGCATCCAGCGCCTGAGCCACCGGATCAGGCTCCGCCGAGGGCGTGAATACCGCATTTCCCAGAGTCATGAACCCCGCCACTGGAGCGAACCCATCCGTGCCGTATGCCCACGGCCCCGCCACCCACCGCAGCCGGTGAACTCCAGCTGGCAGAATGATCAGTGGCCGGGATTCCCCTGAGACAGGGTACCATGGCGCACCATCCAGGTAAAACTGCCCAGAGCCATCCACCACGCACGTGAACCGCCCCGGCCCCGTGACCGAAGTCTCCAGCCACGCCCGCTGCCCCAGGGGGAAAGACACAGCCGCCGAAACCGGTTTTGACTGGCCCGGCACCCCGGTCCTTCTCCCAGGCACGCCCCCCCACATGGCATCCCCGCCCGTCCGCCACGTCAGCCCCGGTGCCCCCGTCGCCTGTGCCAGCGGCAGCCCAGGCGTGAAAGTCAGGGCATCCACCCACATTGCCCCGACGGAATAGCCCGGCTGCGCGATCCTCATGCGGGCAGCCCCGGGCGTCGTCACCGGCACCTCCTCGACCATCCACCCCAGGGGGGCTGCCTCGGAGACTGTATTCCACGAGACCGCCGAGATCCCATCGACCACCACATCCGGCGGCTGGCAGCCAGAGCAGGCCCCGCGCCAGCGAAATCCCAGCAACCCCGG
>JANOAS010000040.1:0-20709 GCA_031411255.1 bacterium | reverse complement strand
GCTGGACGATCCAGCGAACGCCCCCGCCGCGCCGGGGCATGTCCCCGTGAAATGGGGGCATGCCCCCACGCCGCCGGGGCCACCGCTGAACAGTCCAGCGGACGCCCCCGCCGCACCGGGGCATGCCCCCACGCCGTGGGGACAGCCGTCCAAAAGCCCCGCACCCGCCCCGCCGTCCCCGGCACCCACCCCGCACCGCCTGGCGAACTCCCTGAAACTGTGTGACCCACCTCCCGATTTCCCCGCCATCCACCCCAAGCCTCCCGGCAAACCCCTGCCTCCCGGAGGTCCACCCCTCCGGTTTCCCGTGCCACTGAAGACCAGCGCCATGGTGAGAATAAACCACACCGAGCGGGAGTGCGCGAGGGGAATGATGCGGGGGGAAGGCGGAGCGTCGCGGGAGTCTTCGCTCGACTTTCCCAAGTCGAGTTCGCCGTGCGAGCCCGTCGCCCCTTCTGCCCTCCGCCACAGCCTGACCCTCCCGAGGCTTGGGGGAGGCACTCGACTCGGGCAAGTCGCGCCACGCCTGTCGTGGCGCGGCGCCTTCCCTCGGGGGCTCCGCTCGTCGGTCGGCCTGTTTGCCTGCGGGGCTTTCCCTTTAATTTCGGTTCCCGCACCCCCACCCCGCACAGGCTACTTCTTTCTTTTTTCTGCCAGCTCCGCCGGAACCGCGGCCAGACGGAAACCGACGTTGGTTTTGCGGTGACCAGGCGGGTCGAAGAAGCGGAACGCCGTGCGGCAGTACCGGGCACCGTAGTCCCAGGAGCCGCCGCGTATCACGCGGTAGGAGCCTGTACGACCAAGAGGGTCGCTGCCACCCGGGAGCACGCTGGAGCTGGCCCACGAGTCGGCGCACCACTCGTAAACATTGCCATGCATGTCCTTTAGTCCCCATGCATTGACGGCCTTTCCGTAGCTGCCGACGGAGGCGGTGCCCGCCTTGTAGGAGCCCTTGCTGGTGGTGCCGTAAGGGGAGTTTCCATCGCAGTTGGCCTGCGTGCCGTCGAGCACCTTGCCGAAGTGGAAGGGCTGCGGCGCGCGGTTGCCGCTGAGGATGGGCTCCCACACCTCGGGTGTGTACGCGCGACAGGCGTACTCCCACTCGGCCTCGGTGGGCAGGACGAAGCGCCAGTTGTCAAGCTGGCCGATGAACATGTCGTTCAGCTTCGCCACGAGGGCGTCGGCCTCCTGGGCGCTGACGAAGTACATCGGCTGGCTGTCACCCACGCCGGTCAAGTCGCCGTAGCTGAGGCCCTCGGCCTTCTGCTGGGCGACGGTGGTGCCCATGAGGGCCATCCAGAGTCCCTGGGTGAACTCTGTCTCCTCCAGCCAGTAGTCGTGGCTGAGGGTGGTGCGAGCTTGAGTTTCTCGCTCGCTCCGGTTGGCCTCGGTAGTGGGGCTGCCCATCAGAAAGGTTCCCTTTGGGATGGAGCGCAGGGTGAGGGGGAAATCCTTTCCGCTGGCCTTGTCGTGGATGGTGAAGGTGACGCCTTTACTCATGCCGGAGGCGTCGGTCCCGTGGTCGTCGAGGTTGGGGACTTTGGGAGCGGTAGGCGGCGGGACGGGAGGGGCGGCGGTGATGGGCGGGGCGGCGGTGACAGCCGGGGCTCTTTTTTCCGCCAACTCCACTGGAACTGTGGCTAGGCGGAAACCGGCGAAGTCGACGCGGTCGCCGCGGGACCCAGGCGTAAGGCCGATGCGGCACGCTGCGCGGCAGCCCTTGGCAGTGAGGTTCCAGGCGCCGCCGCGCAACACGCGGAGGGAGCCCGTGCGGCCCAGCGGATCAGTGCCGCCGGGGAGCACGCAGGAATCGTCCCATGAGTCGGCGCACCATTCAAAAACGTTGCCATGCATGTCTTTTAGCCCCCAAGCGTTGATGGCCTTCGGGTAGCTGCCGACCACGGCGGTGCTTGCCTTGTTCCAGCCCTTCGTTGTGGTGCCGTAGGCGAAATCACCGTTGCAATTCGCTTGGGTGCCGTCGAGCACCCTGCCGAAGTGAAAGGGCTGCGGCGCGCGGTCGCCGCTGAGGATGGGCTCCCACTCCTCGTGCGTGTAGGCGCGGCACGCGTATTCCCACTCGGCCTCGGTGGGCAGGACGAAGCGCCAGTTGCCAAGCTGGTCGTTGAACATCACGTTCAGCTTCGCCACGAGGGCGTCGGCTTCCTCCGCGCTGACGAAATACATCGGCTGGCTGTCGCCCACGCCGGTCACGTTGCCGAAACTGTTTCCCTTGGCTTTTTGCTGCGCCACGGTGGTGCCCGCGAGGGCCATCCAGAGGCCCTGCGTGAACTCTGTCTCCTCCAGCCAATAGTCGTGGCTGAGGGTGGTACGGGCTTGGGCTTCGGCCTCACGTCTGTCGGCCTCGGTGGTGGGGCTGCCCATCATGAAGGTGCCCTTCGGGATGGAGCGCAGGGTGAGGGGGAAGTCCTTTCCGGTGGCCTTGTCGTGGATGGTGAAGGTGACGCCTTTCCGATGGCCGGAGGCGTCGGTGCCGTGGTCGTCGAGGTTGGGGATCCGGGGATCGGCGGTGACGTACGAGGTTCTTTTTTCTCCCAGCTGCACCGGAACTGTGGCAAGACGGAAACCTGGGACGACGTTGCCTCGGTAGCCTGGCGCGTAGTGGATGTAGCGGAACGCCGACCGGCAGTACTTGGCATAGTCGTCCCAGGAGCCGCCGCGCATCACGCGGAGGGAGCCACTGCGCCCCAGCGGGTCAGTACCGCCTGGGAGGACGCTAGAGCCGTCCCACAAGTCCGCGCACCATTCCCAAACATTGCCATGCATGTCCTTTAGTCCCCATGCATTGACGGACTCCGAGTAGCTGCCGACGGCGGCGGTGCCCGCCTTGTAGGAGCCCTTGGGGTAGTCACCACGGCAGTTTGCTTGCGTGCCGTCGAGCACCTTGCCGAAATGAAAGGGCAGCATCGTTCGGTCGCCGCTGAGGATTGGCTCCCACTCTTCGGGGGAGTACGCACGGCAGGCGTACTCCCACTCGGCCTCGGTGGGCAGGACGAAGCGCCAGTTGCCGAGATCGGCTTTGAACATCTCGTTCAGCTTCGCGGCGAGAGCGTCGGCCTCCTCCGCGCTGACGAAGTACATCGGCTGGCTGTCGCCCACGCCGGTAACGCCGAGGTTGCTGAGGCCCTTGGCCTTTTGCTGGGCGACGGTGGTGCCCATGAGGGCCATCCAGAGTCCCTGGGTGAACTCTGTCTCCTCCAGCCAGTAGTCGTGGCTGAGGGTGGTTCGGGCCTGAGCTTCATTTTCCTTGCGGTCGGCCTCGGTGGTGGGGCTGCCCATCATGAAGGTGCCTTTCGGGATGGAGCGCAGAGTGAGGGGGAAGTCCTTTCCGGTGACCTTGTCGTGGATGGTGAAGGTGACGCTTTTCCTCATGCCGGAGGCGTCGGTCCCATGGTCGTCGAGGTTGGGGATCCGGGGAGCGGCGGTGACGGCCAGGGCTCTTTTTTCCGCCAGCTCCACCGAAACTGTGGCTAGGCGGAAACCGGCGAGGAAGTCGCGGTCGCCAGGCGTGAAGTCGTAGCGGAGCGCTGTGCGGCAGTTCTGGGCGCTGGTGCACCAAGAGCCGCCGCGCAACACGCGGATGAAGCCTGTCCGACCAAGCGGGTCGGTGCCACCCGGGAGCGAGGTAAAGCCGTCCCATAAATCGGCGCACCACTCAGACACGTTGCCATGCATGTCTTTTAATCCCCAAGCATTGACGGCCTTCGGGTAGCTGCCGACGGTGGCGGTGCCTGCCTTGTAGTGGCCCATTGTGGTGGTGCCGTAGGGGTAGTGACCGTTGCAGTTGGCCTGCGTGCCGTCGAGCACTTTTCCGAGGTGAAACGGCAGCGGGGCGCGGTCTCCTCTGAGGATGGGCTCCCATTCCTCGGGCGTGTAGGCGCGGCAGGCGTACTCCCACTCAGCCTCGGTGGGCAGAACGAAGCGCCAATTGCCGAGCTGGTCTTTGAACATGACGTTAAGTTTCGCCGCGAGGGCCTCTGCTTCTTGGGCGGTGACAAAGTACATAGGCTGGCTGTCGCCCACGCCTGTTACGTTCCCGTAGGCGTCGCTCTTGGCCTTTTGCTGGGCGACGGTGGTGCCCATGAGGGCCATCCAGAGGCCTTGGGTGAACTCTGTCTCCTCCAGCCAGTAGTCGTGGCTGAGGGTGGCGTGGGTCTGGGCCTCGTAGTGGTCCCGTTCGGCCTCGGCCGTGGGACTGCCCATCATGAAGGTACCTTTCGGGATGGAGCGAAGGGTGAGGGGGAAGTCCTTTCCGGTGACCTTGTCGTGGATACTGAAGGTGACGCCTTTTCTCATGCCGGAGGCGTCGGTCCCGTGGTCGTCGAGGGGGCTATGCTTCTGGGAAAGGCCGGGGAAGGAGGGGGAGGACGCCGGCGGACTGAGTTGGGTGCGTTCGGTCGGGCTTGGCTCCCTAGCGAGTGAGGGCCAGGCAAAGACGAGGAGGGCGGCGAGCAGAGTGAGGGCGATGGGTTTCATGGCGGGCGCGTGGAGCTGGGCGAAAGAAGATCGAGGTGCTCCCAGGAGGGAGGCGGCATCCGAGGCAGGAATGGTAGGCGGAAGCGGTGCGAAGGCAACTGGTCTGGTGGAAGCACCGCGGTCGCTGTCCGGCTGGCGGGCTGTTGTGGGCGGCGTGCTCGATGCCATCGGCGCGTGGCGAGGGGATTTTCCGGCGTGATCGCTTTGCCGGCGGCTTGGTGCTTACGGGTCAGACGGCACGAGGTCGAGGAGGCCGAGGCGCCAGGGGATTTTTCCGTAGGGTTTGCCGGTCATCTCGGGGTCGGTGACGCCCTGGTAGAGGAGCTGGAGGTGGGCGGGGTCGATTTCGAGGGTTTCGTCGGTGGAGGAGCGGAGGAGTTCGCCGTGGCTGATGGACTGGGCCCAGGGGTGGGCGGGGTCGGGGAAGGTGACGTTGTGGCGGGAGGCGAAGGATTTTTCCAGGGTGGTTGCGAGGGGTGTCCACTCGGCGTCGAGGAGGGGGGCGGTCCAGGCCTTGAAGTAGCGGCCGCCGCCGCCCCGGGCTTCGATGAGGGTGAGGTATTGGTTGCGGCCTTTGACCTTGTAGGTGGCGCTGGCCTCGAAGAGGTCGCCCTGGAGGACGAGTTTTGGCTGGGTGAAGCCGCGGGGGAGAGGCGGGGGGCCCGTGGGCGCTTGTTCCAATCAGGGGCCGCTACTGTGCCACCAGCACGCGCAGCATGGTGATGCCGCCGCCCACGGGGACGCGGCATCGGCAGGCAGTGGAGCCGGCGAGGACGGGGGCCTCGGGGTCGATTTCGTCAATGATTCCGGAGGTGATCCACGAGGCCAGGGTGGTGCTGCCCTGGGGTGTGTAGGTGAGGCCGGCCTGCTCGCGGTCGGTCCAGCGGCGGTAGCGGAGGACGAGCCAGCGCTGGCTGCCGATGGTGACGACGCCGCTGGAGTAGAAGGCACCGCCCGGGGCGAGGGGGCTGGTGTTGAAGGCGTATTCGAGGAAGTTGTTGAAGGCGTCGCGATCTGGGTTGGCGGCGGGGCCGGAGATGGCGAGGTTGGCGATCTGTGCGGGGCTGAAGCCCTGCTGCGCCAGCCAACCGCTGTAGAGGAGACCTCCGCTGGACGGGGTGAAGGCCACCTGGTCGAGCCAGGCGCGGTCCTGGCCGCCGACGAGGGCGCTGTCTTTCACATAGGTCCAGCGCAGGGTGTGCGTGCCGGCGTCGATGGGGTGGTTGTTGACCTGGCTCCAGTCGGCCTCGCCGGTGAGGGAGCCCCGGCGACCGCCATCGACGGCGAACTCCAGGCCGTCGGTGAAGCTGGCGGAAAGTTTCCACCAAAAGGAGAGGGTGCCGGGGCCGGTGACGGTGGTCTGGACCCAGGTGGAGGCGCTGTTGCCGATGCTGCCGGAGGCGCCGGCGTCCGTGCCGTCATGCGCGGGGCTGGTCGTGCCGGACCACGGCACGGTGCTGGTGGTCCAGGTGGCGCCGGGCAGGTCGAGCGCGTCGGCCAGGGAGACGGTGGTGGGCAGGACAAACTGGTCGAGGTAGGCGCGCGCTCCGGGCGCGGCGGGGGCGTAGGTCCAGCGCAGGGTGTGGGAGCCGGCGGGGACGTTGTAGGTGGCCTGCCGCCAGTCGAGGCCGCCGTTCATCTGGCTGATGAAGGTGCCGTTGTCGGTCAGCTTGAGCCGGTCGAAAATCTCGGTGGAGTCGTTCTTTTGCCACCAGGAGATGGTGGCGGGGCCGGTGACGGTGGTTTCGATCCAGCTTTCCTGGAATTCCGTGACGACGCCCGAGCCTGCGGCGTCGATGCCATCGTGGCTGGGCGCGGGTGCGTGGCCGGTCCACGGGACATCGCCGCCTGTAGTCCAGGCCTGCGCGGGGGTGTCGAGCGCGGTGGCCAGGGAGACGGGCACGAGCACGGTGAGGGTGGCGGTGCGGCTGGTGCGGGAGCCGAGGGTGTTCGTGACCACGACGCTGTAGCGCCCCGCGTCGCCGGCCTGCACGGAGGCGAATGGCAGGGTGGGCCCGGTGGCACCGGCGATGGGCTGGGGCACGCCGCCGGTTTCCTTGCGCCACTGGTAGGTGGCGGGGCTGCCGCGGTTGATGGCGGTGAACTCGGCCGGGGCGCCGAGGAGCAGTGTTTTGTCCGCGGGGGAATCGGAATCGAGCACCACGGGAACGAGGACGGACGCCGGGTTGTCATAGACGGTGACGGCCAGCTCTCCGGTGTTGGGCAAATAGCCGAGCCCCACCAGCCGCCCCGCGCTGTCAACCACGGTGAGCGTGCCGCCGAGGAACGCGCCGCCACCGAGCGATTTCAGGAACTGGACGTCGCCTGTGCTGGAGACCTTGCCATACACGGGCCGCACGGTCTGGGCAAAGGCGTCCTCGACGAGATTGGCCAGGAACAGGACCGCGCCCGTGGCATCGACCTCCGCGGCGTCCAGCTGGTCGCTCATCTGCGTGAAGCCGCCACTCTGCCCGCTGCTGACGATGCGACTCCATGCGAGCGCGCCATCCGGCGTGAAGCGGCAAAAGCTGAGGCCGCTGTAGGGATATTCGCCGCCCGTGCCCGCCGCCGGTGGCGCGGGCCGGTGGCCGATGGTGGTGATGCCCTGCGGCCCCACATGAAGCTTGCCGGGCGCCAGCCAGTGGTTGACCCAGATGCCGCCGTACTCGTCCCCGCTGTGCGCCGGGCCGAATGAGCGCCACTGCCGCGCGAGGCTCGCGTCGAACTTCGTCACGCAGACCCGCGCATCGCCCGGGGCGGCGTTGAAACTGGAGAGCTGGTAGAGATTTCCCGCCGTGTCGGCCGTCAACGCGTGCCAGGTCTCCGGCGTCTCGCAGCGGTCGACCTCGAGCGTGGCCACGATGTCGCCCGTGGCGAGGTCCATGCGCCGGATGACCTGCCGCGGGTCGAAGCGTCCGATGTCCGTTTCCTCCGTGCCGATGCAGACGTGTCCCGCTCCCGCGGTGAGGAAGCGCGGCACGATGCTCGTGCCCGTGCCCGGCTCGCCGGTGCTTGGATTTTTGAAAGCCACCTGTCGCAGCACCGCGCCTGCGGAGGAGAGATGCACGAGCCGGGTGTAGTGGAAGAACCCGCTGCCTGGCGGCGCCATGAAGTCCGCCCGCACCTGGTCCAAGGAGAGCAGCGAGCCATCCGCCTGCGGCTGGAGCACCGCCGGCCCCGCGGAGGTGAGACTGTCGCTCTCCGTGCTGCCGGTGCTCACGGTGCGGCGCCAGAGCACGTTGCCAACGGCGTCGAGCTTGGCATAAACCGTGGCGCCCGTCCCCCTGAAGCCGCCAAAAGGGGTCTGTGCCAGGACGGTGTAGGCGGCAAAGGTCTGACCGCTGCTGTTGACGGCCGCCTTCACGAAATTCGTGGGGTCGTCGCCATTCAGGGCCTCCATCTGCCAAGGCGCCGCACCCAGCCCGCGGAAGCTGCCGTCCGCCTCCGACGCCAATGGATTGATCAAGTAAGCTGCCGTGATGGGAGCGCCCGCGGGGTCGAGCCCCAGCGCCGCCGCCGTGGGGCGAAAGCCACCGCCTGGAGCCGGAAAGGTGTGCGCCACGGTGGATGCCACGGTGTCCCCGTGGATCGGCTGCACGTGCTGGTCGGCCAGCGGCGCTTTGCCGATGTCAGCCGGGGCGAGCCAGAGCGGGTTCCAGTCGATCTCGATTTCCCGCTCCGTCGTCTCCGTATTGCCCGCGCGGTCCTCCACCACGGCGGTGATGCGGTACGTGCCATTCGTCATGCACTGCGGCCCCGCGCCCAGGGCCGGCAGGCGGTGCGGCCAGGTCCACATCACTTGCGAGCCGCCGTCGCTCGTCGTGGTGCTCTGATAGCTGCCCGGCGCCGTGGAGGGCGTCGCCTGCCAGATGCTCCCGGTCCAATAGGTGCCATCGCTCAGGCGCTGGAGGGAAATGGTGACGTTGGGCCGGCTCAGGTTGTCCGTGGCCAGGCCGCTGATCCAGTCCGCCGGGAGCGGCGGGGCCGTCACTGCGCCGCCGCTGCGTCCCAAGAACGGGAGGGCCGCCGTGGGCGTGTCCAGGCGCACGGCGGGCTTCGTGCCATCGGCTGTAAAGATCACGCTGTTTGCCCCCGGCAGGCCTGGGCCGATGCGTTTGGCCTTGTTGCCCACGGTGTCCTCCGTGGCCACGGAGACGATCATTTGGCCGTCCCTCGTCGGGCGCGTTCCTGTCCACTCCCACGTGCCGTCGTGCACCGTGGCTGCCACGCTCGCGCTGGCGGTCTGCCAGGCGCTGCCGTTCCAATACTCGCCGTCGTGATAAATAGTGATCTGCACCTGGTTTCCCAGCAGCCCCGCGCCGCCGGGGTCCTGCGCCGTGCCCCGCAGCGTGGGGAAGCCGCGGTTGATCGAGTTGTTCCCCGGTTCAGTGACGGTCACCACTGGCGACTTGCCCAGGATGAACTGCCGGCTCCTCCACCCGCAGACATTTCCCGCACCGTCAAAGGCCCGAGCGCTCAGCTGGTAGTGGCCCTGGGGCAGGCCTGCAGGCAGCACCGTGCTCCACGGGCTGTCCGGCCCGGCCAGCTCGCGGATGTGGTCGGTGAAGGAAAACGTGGCGCTGGAGAAACCCGCCGGAGGCCCGCCGGGGCGCTCCCAGGTGTACCACTTGCCCAGGTCTTTGTTCAGCAGCGCGAGCTGCTTCTTTGCCACCACGTCGTCGTCTGTGGCGGTGCCTGACACCGTCACCGGTGGCAAATTCTCGCTGTCCTGCTCCGGCGTGTCGATGACGAGGCTCGGCGGCACCGTGTCGCTGAGGATGAATTTCCGCTCCAGCACCGTCTGGTTGCCGGACAGGTCCTCGATCGTGGCCACGAGTACGTATTCCTCCCCGCGCTCAAAGGCCGCAGGGGGCACGTCGAGCCGGTATTCGCCCGTGAGCGCTTGGTAGGTGGCGGGGTTTTCTGCGGGGAAGTCCGTGTCCTCCCAGATTTCGAGCGCGGCATTCCACTTCAGGGTCGCACCAGGCTTCGGATGCCGGATCACTACTGTCACACCCGAGATGAAGTGGAACGACTCCGACGATGTGAACGCCATGTGGTCCAGCACCAGGCCCGCCGCCCCCTCCGCCGGCGCCACGATTTGCAGGTCAGGCGGCGTCACGTCCGCGTTAACCGCAATGTCGAAGGACATCGTCGCGTCCGACTGGCGGGTGAAATTAGTGAGCGAGACCCGCGAGTCCGATCCCTCTCCCGGCACGCCGAACGAGTTGTACCGCCGGGAGCTGGGGCTGGACGAGGCGGTGAAACTCCTGCCCGGGCCGAACGGGTCGGTGGCATCCCCTTCGTTGGCGCCCTTCTCGATGTCGTACTTCCCGTCCGCCTGCTCTGCGGCCACCCACATGTGGCCGTTGAGCGTGTTCTCCGGCGGCCACCAGGCGTTGTCATTTTTCGGTGCAGCCAGCCCGGCCAGCGGCCCCAGCCAGTCGCCCTGGGTTTCATCGATGTGCCAGATCATCACGCCCGAGCCAGGCAGACCAAAATCGAAGCCCCGCTGCGCCCGCATTTCGATCAGGAAGTATTCGAACGGCCCGCCGCCCACTTTCAATACCGAGCCATTGCCCGTCCCCGCAGCGAGATAGTAGTTTTTTCTGTTCAATGTTACCTCCGTGGGGGTGATCCAGCCCAGCCTCGCGCGGCACCACGGGTCCATCCAGCACGGGCAGTCGCCCGAACGCGAGATCTTGTTGTAGCCGCCCGTGCCCATCAGGCTCCAGGCGCCCACGCCCTTGCTGCGCACCCCTTGCCCCCTGGCGTAGAGATCTGGCAGACCCGCCGCGTGGCCCAGCTCGTGGCAGAAGGTGCCTATCGTCGCCTTTTGCCGCCCACCGCCCGGAGCCTCGCCGTTTTGGATGATGTACTTGTTCACCTTCACCAGCCGGCCTGCGGCATTGCGGTCGTTCGTCTCGATCGGCCCGGTGAAAGGCCAGACGCCCTTTCCCGCCAGCTCCGACTGGTGCGGCCAGATGTCCGTCACGTTGCTCGAGTCCGCCTCGCCCGTGCCCTGGTAGATCACGGCCACAATGTCCACGAAGCCGTCATTGTCCGTGTCGTAGGGGCCGAAGTTGAACGTTGGATCGGCCTTCGTGACGATGTCGCGCACGAAGTAGTGGCCGGACTCCTCGTTCACGCCCGCCTTCGATCCGCCGTACCAATCGTGCTCGTGCGGCGCGACGAACCAGCCCTTCACGCCCTCCGGCCCGCTGGTCACCCGCACCTTGCCGCCCGACATCTCGTTGTACAGCTCGCGCACGCTGAAAGAATTCAACGCCTCTGTGTCGAGGTTGAAAAGCAGCCAGTCCCACTGCGCCGTCGTGCCCGCCGGCTCCACGCTGCCCGTCGTCCGGTCGGAGAACGTGCCCAGCAGCACCGGGATCTTCCACTCCACCAGCCCCGCCAGCCCGTCCAGCGGCTGGAGCCCCTGCGGCGTGAGCGGGAGCGATGCCGTGCGCGGCGCCTTCGCCGCCGCCAGTGCCTCCGGCGGCTCCGCCGGCTCCCAGGCCCCCGCTGGGGCCGGATCGCGCCCCACCAGTTTGTCCGTCGGCTCGTGCGCCCCCGTCGCGGTGCGGGCCGCGTAGCACCACGCCCCCGCGGCGTCCCTCACCACCGGGCAGCCGTCCTCCGTCTCCACCCAGTGGAAAAACTCGTCTCCCCGCGCCCTCCCGCGAAACGTCGAGCCGTCCGGCTGCGTGAACTCCACCAGCGCGGGCGACGCCGGCACGGCCCGCGCCTGCGGCACGCCGCAGAACAGGGCGCAAACCAGCGGGACCAGCGCCACCACGCGCCGGAAGGCACGGGGCTGCGCGGTAGATCGAAGGCCACGGCGGGAAGGGGTCGGCGTTTTCATGTACATAAATTCGAATTTTCGGGACTGACGTTACAGGTTGCCTGCCTTTTTTTCAATCCCGGGCTCCATGCCCCGAACGCCAGACCCGGCGGGCCGAACCCCGGGCGGGCCCCCCGATGTCCGGCCCAGCGGGGGGTGGCGAAGACAGGCCTCCCTCACCGCACCGCCGCGAGCTTCCGGGAGAGCACCTCGATCTGGCGGTAGTATTCGTCCCCTGGCATGGTTGGGTTGTGCTCGCGCAGGACGGCGAGGGCGGACGTCAGCTTGTCGCGGGCGGCGTGCCTGAAGTGGGTTCCGCCGGTTGACGGATGGGGCGGGCCTGTGGATAAATACGGCCATGACGCCTTTACGCTTATTTGTCGTTTGGCTCGGGCTGGTTTCCGGCCTGGGCGGGGCCATGGCAGAGGCGGCGGCTGCGGAGCCCGCGCGGGTTCTGCTGGATCTGAACCGTGCGTTTCTTGATTCCGTAGCGGCGGAGAGCCCGCCTCCGGCTCTGACGGCCAGAAATCTGGCGGTCTTTCATCTGGCCATTCACCAGTCCGTGGTGGAGGCCGGAAAAGCTGGACTGGCAGCCCCGGTGGCGGCTGCCGCTGCGGGGAACCGGGTGGCCTCTTCCTTGTTTCCCGGGCGGGCGGGGAATTTTTCGGCGCTGGAACAGGCCTCGCTAACCGGCGGTCCGGCCACGGGAAAAGAGAGGCAGGCTCTGGAGCTGGGCTGGAGGGTGGGAGATGCCTGGCTGGAGCGCCGGAAGGACGACGGCTCGTCGACGACCATCCACTATTTCCCGAAGGAGGCGCCGGGGCAGTGGCGGCGCACCGGGGCGGCGAACCGTCCGCCGGAGCTGCCGCACTGGGGAAAGGTCACGCCCTTTTGCCTGAAGTCCGCCAGCCAGTTTCCGGTTCCGCCGCCTCCCGCCCTGGGCAGCCCGGCCTACCGGGAGGCGTGGCAGCAGGTGGAGAGACTGGGGGGGGCGACATCGGACGCCCGCACGGTGGACCAGACGCTGGCGGCGCGGTACTGGTCGGACTTCAGCTACACGCCGGGGCCGCCAGGACACTGGAATGAAATCGCCGCGCGGATGATCTCCACCCGCCATCTCGACCTCGCCCCGGCAGCCCGGCTGCTGGCCCGGTTGAATGTGGCGATGGCCGACGCGGGCATCGTGTGCTGGGAGGTGAAGTACCGCTGCAACTTCTGGCGGCCGGTTACGGCCATCCAGCGTGCGGATGAGGACGGGGACGAGGCCACGGCTCCCGTGCCCTCGTGGTCGCCCTTGCTGAACACACCGCCGCATCCCGAATACCCGTCGGGCCATGCCTGCTTCAGCGGCGCGGCGGCAGCCGTGCTGGCGGACGCCTTCCCCAGGCTCGCGTCCCCCGTGGCCACCACCAGTCCGTCCGTGCCGGGGGGCACCCGCTCGTTCACCAGCTTCGACGCCTGCGCCCGGGAGATTGCGAACTCTCGCGTCTGGGGCGGCATCCACTTTCCCACCGCCGGGGCGGCCGGTCTGGCGGTGGGGGAAAAAATCGGCCGGTATTGCCTCGGCCAGCCGTTGCCGGGTGCGTCGCTGCCGGCAGTCCCGGCCACAAAACCAGCGGTCCCCGGCAAGTAGGGAGCCACGCAGGGGCCGGGGCCGCGGCGGGCGGCGTTGGGGAATCTATTACGGTGGCATCGTCATTTTCTTGTACCGCTTTTTTTGCCACCCTCACCTAGGCTGGGGTCGTTCCGTTCCCAAATATGAGCCCCAGTCTTCTTGGCCTTGGTTGCCGGCCTCGCCCCTTGGGCGTGGTCTTTGGGCTGCTCGCGCTGTGGCTGGGGGCTGTCGTGGTGTCTGCGGTGCCGGGCTCCCTGGGGGATCTGGATGAGGACGGGCAGCACACGGTGCTGGATCTGGCCCGGCTGGCCGCCCACCTTCAGGGCACGCAGCCGCTGCCCTCGCCGCTGGTGTTTTATGCGGATGTGAACAAGGACGGTGTCCTCAATGACGAGGACCAGAAGGCGCTGCTCCAGCTGGTGGTGGAGTCCACCACTCCCGAGGCGCTGCCCGCCGCCACGCTGCGCTCCACCTCCCCGTCGGATGGCGAGGGGGATGTGGCGCTGACGCGCGAGACGATCCTCAATTTTTCCCTGCCCCTCGCTCTCGCCTCCACGCTCGACACGACGAAGTTCTGGGCCGAGTTCGGCGGACGGAAGGTTCTCTCCCGGGTTGAGCTGTCGTCCGACCGGAAAAAGGCCACCCTCTTTTACCTGGAGCCGCTGCCTTCCAACGCCCGGCTTCAGGTCACTTTCGATCCCGCCGGGCTGAAGGACATCCTCGGCCGGCCCATGGCGGCGTCTGTGGCCGGGGCGGGGGGGAAGTACGCGCTCACTTTTGACACGCTCAGCATCACCCCCGTCGCGGCCACGGGCATCCGGGGGAGGGTCTTCGCCTCGGAGAAGACGGCGGGGGGAGGGGAGCTTCCCCTGGCGGGAGTCACCATCACGGTGGACGGGGCGGAACAGGACCTTCGCACCACCACGGATGCCGCTGGAAATTTCACCCTCTCGCCCTGTCCGGCGGGGGCATTCTTTGTCCACATCGACGGGCGCACCGCCGCGCTCAGCCACTACCCCACGGGGGACTACTACCCGGTCGTGGGGAAAAAGTGGCACGCCATCGCCGGACGCACGGACACCCTGGCGGTTGAGGGCGGGACGATTTACCTGCCCTGCATCTGCGCCGGAACGCTCAGGCCGGTGAGCCCCACACAGGAGACCGTTGTCACCTTTCCCGCCCAGGTCCTGGCCCAGCACCCGGAGCTGGCCGGGGTGGAGATCGCCGTCCCGGCCAATTCCCTCTTCGCCGATGACGGCACCCGCGGCGGCAAGGTCGGCCTGGCGCTCGTCGCCTCCGACCGCCTGCCGGAGCCGCTCCCGCCGGGCATCAACCACGTCATCGACATCTCCATTCAGTCCGACGGCGCGACGAACTTCGACCGCCCGGTCCCGGTCTGCTTCCCCAACCTCCCCGACCCGGCCACCGGCCAAAAACTCGCCCCCGGCGCCAAGTCCGCCCTCTGGTCCTACAACCACGATGCCGGCGAGTGGCAGGTCATCGGCCCGATGACGGTGACTGATGACGGGCTCTTTGTGAAGACCGACGCCGGAGTCGGCGTCCGCCAGCCGGGGTGGCATGGGACGCAGCCGGGGGCGCAGCTGCGCGGAGGGGAGGCGCTTGAGGAGAAGGACCCCAATTGTTACCCGGGAGCCAAGACGGCCAAGGCAGCCTTCACTGCTCTTGCAGACTGTGCGTCAAGTCTAGTTCCTGTGAACAGATGGTTGAAATGCGGATTATCCGTGGCAAAAGCCGCAGACAAGGTCGTCGATTACTGGAGCGGCAAGCCTCCGTCGACGACGCTTGCCGAGGTGAAAGATTACAATTCGAAGCTGGGTCTACTGTCGGCTTCGTTGGGTGTTGTAAAAGACTGCGGTACAGCTGCAGTTTCGACTGTGGGGCCAGTGGACAAGATACTGACCTGTAGTGGGGGCGCAGTTGATACGCTCAATACATATCTGAACAAGGATATACCCCCAGAATGCTCCAGTGCAGGGCTCCGAAACAGCGTCAAAACGGCGAGCAGCATTCTTGGGTTGGTCAATGCTGGCCGAAAACTGACAAGTTCTGTTAAGAAATTCGACGTGACAAGCCCTGCAAATATTCTGGGTACCACAAAATCGGCCATCGATGCTGCTAGAGCGACCGTTGGTGCAGTGGTGGCCGCAGTAGAAATCGCACAGCCAGACAACCCGAATGCAGTTCTGACGCCCGCCCAAAAGCAGGCGGTTATAGATGCTGCCAGTACCGCCGATGATCCAGCTCGGGAAGCCGGGCAGACCGGAACCGACATGGACAAGCTCGACCGGAACTTGGACGATACCCAGGACGGCATCCGCCAGGGCGGACAGGATGCGTCCGACGCCCTGCACGAGGCGGGGAAGCCACCGACCACGCCGCCTTCGCCGCCTGACATCAAGATCACCTTTCCTCCAGACGATCCCGCTGATCCCCCTGTGGTGATTTACCCCACTCCTGGCTCCGGCGGGGGCGTGCTTGTGACTGGACCACCGGACCGGCCCTACTGTATGGAGGTTTACAACCGGACGACCGGGCGTTACGAGCGCATCTGCGGTATCACCGGGCCCAATGGGGGCAGTACGGCGGTTCCTCCGATTGACGCGGGAGCACCGCCCCCCTCCACCCCGCTCCCGGATGCTGACGCCGACGGGCTGCCTGACGTGGCTGAGGGCATCTATGGAACCAATCCCAACAACCCCGACACCGATGGCGACGGCATCAAGGACGGCGCGGAGGTGGCGCAGGGGACGAATCCGCTGGACGGGTTGATTGTTTCGACCGGGGTGATTGCCTCGGCTCCGGTGCGAGGGCATGCCCAGGACGTGTGCGCGGTGAACAACACGGCGATCACGGCGAACGGGACGAATGGCATCACGGTCTTCAACGTGCTGAGCGGGCTGAATCCACTGCGTTTGCTGGAGCTGGACACGACGGGGACGGCTTTGAGCGTGGCCTGTTTTGGCGACCTGATCGCGGTGGCGGACTACACGGCGGGGCTGGCGCTGGTGGACATTTCGGACGTGACGAAGGCGCAAATCGTCCGGCAGGTCGGGCTCGGGGCGCCGGTGACGTGCGTGACGACTAACGGGCCGGTCGCACTGGCGGGTACCGAGTCCGGCCGGGTGGTGGCGGTGGACATGCGAACGGGCAGTGTGCTCTGGCGGCTGACGCTGGGGACGGACTCCGTCCAGGACGTGGTGGTCGCCGGGGACGTGCTCTATGCGGCCCGGGCGGGGCGGCTGGATGCGGTGTCGCTGGCCACAGCAGTCCCGGTGGTTTCGGGCTCCGTGGCTCTGGCCGGTGGCAGTCCCGGACGCCGCCGAATTTCCACTGGTGCCGGGGTGCTTTATGTTTCCAATTCTGGAGGCTGGGAGGTCTTTGACGTGGCCGCAACTCCCCTGCAGCCCACGCTGGCGGGCCAGACGGCCACGGGGCAAAGGTTTTTCAACCAGATCGTGCCGACTGGCTCGGGTTTGGCCGTGGCCGTGGCCAGCGCTGCCGGGGCGCCGGATCTGGACCTTTACTCCGTGGGGGCCAACGGGCGTGGGAATGCCTTCCAAACCACCTTTGCCACGCCCGGCTCAGCCGAGGCGGTATCGGTCTACAATGGCCTGGCCTACGTGGCGGACGGGGACAGTGGATTGCAGGTGGTGAACTACCGGGCCTACGACAACAAGGGAATCCCGCCCACCATTACTCTGGCCTCGAATTTTAACCTGGCCGCCGGCACAGCTGAGGAGGGCGCTCTGATGCGGCTGACGGCCACGGTGGCGGATGATGTGCAGGTGCGGAATGTGGAATTCTACGTGGACGGAGCCCTGGTGCTCACCGACGGGAATTTCCCCTTCGAGCACCGGTTCGTCACCCCGGCCATCGGGCCGCAGAAAACGAGCTTCACCGTGCGGGCCCGGGCGACGGACACCGGGGGGAATGCCACTTGGACGCCGCTCACCACCCTGACCCTCGTGCCAGACGCCACGCCGCCGCAGGTGCTGGCGTCCCAGCCGACCGGCGGCAGCCTGACTGGTGCCGTGACCCAGGCTCTCGTGGCCTTCAGCGAACTGATGAACCCTGCCACTCTCGCTGGCGGCATCACCCTTACTGCCGCAGGTGCGGACCGGCGGCTGGGAACGGCGGATGATGTGCTGGTGGCAGGCTCGGTCTCCTGGCTGGAAGAAACGCGGGCCGCCTTGCTGGTTCTCGGCGCACCGCTCACCCCGGGTTCCTACCGACTTTCGGTCAAAGCTCCCGCCACTGATGCCTCGGGCAATGCCATGACGTCTCCTTACCTCGCTGACTTTCTGGTTTACTCCTCGGACGTGGACACGGATGCCGATGGTGTGCCGGATGAAGTCGAACGGGCGTTGGGGCTTAATCCAAACAAGCCGGACAGCAACAATAACGGCATCGCCGATGGCCTGGAGGACACGGATGGTGATGGACTGACCAACGTCGATGAGATGCGGCTGCGCCTGAACCCCGGACTGGCCGACACGGATGGCGACGGCATCAACGACCGGCTGGATGATGAGGATTCCGACGGCATCCTGCCGCTCGCAGAACTCGCGGCAGGCACAGACCCCTACCGGGCGGATTCCGACGGTGACGGTCTGGACGACGGGTCCGAAATCGCCGAGGGCACCGACCCGCTGTCGCCGACGCCGTTCACGCAGCGGTTCTACTCTGGTTCCGTGGCCTACGCGAATGCCGTGCCCGACGCTGACGTGTCAGGCCCTGTCCAAGTCACTTTTTTTTCTGTGCCGGCAGCCTACCTGAACGGGGCGGCGGATGGAAATTCCGGAGGCTCTGTGACGGTTTCATGGATTTCCCTCCCCGTCGCCTATGCCAACGAGACCCTGCTTTCTGGGGGGCAAACTGCCATGGTCGTCTCAATGCCGGTTGCCTATGCGAACGAATCCCTGTTTTCGGAGTCGCAGACTGCCACGCTTCTCTCCGCGCCGGTGGCCTACGCCAACGAAGCTCTGTTCTCGGAACCTCAATCCGCCATCCTGCTCTCGGCTCCTGTCGCCTATTCCAATGATGGTGGCGCAATAAACAACACCCAAAACGCCAGCTACCTGTCTTTGCCGGTCAGCTACTTCAACCAACGGCCCTAGGCCAGTGTCCCCGTCAATTTTTATGAAAACGACATCCATCCAGTATGCTTTCATTCCTGCGCTCGCGGGACTGCTCGCTGTCCTGCCCGGCAGCGCTTCCGGCCAGGGGGGAGACCTGGCCTACTCCAGCGGGTCCACTGGTGCCGACGGAGCGCTGCGCATTCCAGAGCCAATGGCAAGCCGGCAGGGGGATTCCGGTGCCTTCGATGTCGCCCGTGGTGAAATAGTGCTGTTCGGGGGACGCTCAACCTCCAATGGAAGTGTCTATTTTGGTGACACTTGGGTGCGGAGCACCGGGCGCTGGGTGGCAAAAACGCCTGCGACCGCCCCTGCGGGGCGGACGGATCATGCCATGGCGTACGATCCGGTGAAACAGGAGGTGATTCTCTTTGGCGGAACCAACGCTGCCAGCAACTACCTCTCCGACATGTGGAAGTGGGATGGGACCACCTGGACACTCTTGGCGCCAGCGACCAAGCCGACGGCCCGGTACGGGGCCGCCATGACCTACGATGCCACTCGTCAACGCATGGTCCTCTTTGGCGGAGTGGACAGTACGGGGACGCTCAACGACACGTGGCTCTGGAACGGAACAACTTGGACGAAATCAGCTCCGGCTTCCTCTCCGCCGGCACGGTACCAGGGTGGGATGACCTTCAACTCTGCGACCCAGCTGGCGGTCCTGTTTGGCGGGCAGAACTCCTCCAATCAGGGACTGGCGGACACCTGGATATGGAACGGCACGGCGTGGAGCCAGATCGTGTCCGCCGGAACGCCGCCCAGCGGCATCAGCCGCCTCGTCTATGACACCAACTCACAGGATCTTCTGCTTTTCACGGCCAGTTCCACCTCAACTTGGATTTTTACCGCGGGTGGTTGGAATGCCCTCGGAAACGGTTCCCTGCCAGGAAGCGCGAGCAACTACGGAATGGCCGTCTATGATCCCGTGCGTCAGGTCACTGTTCTGAACGCCCAAGGCACAACGGCAGTATGGAATGGAGGGGCCTGGAGCGGAGAACTTGACCGCAACTACCAGTTCGATATGACGGCTAGAGCCTCAGTAATTTGGAACTTTACGCAGATCGTGATCCCGTCCACGGTGGCCGTTTATTTCAAGAAGAATGCCGCGAATACGCCAGTCACCTGGCTGGCTTCCGGGCACGTAATCATTGATGGAACAATCAATCTCGATGGGGTTGCGGGCATGGCTGGCGGGCCGGGCTCAGTCGGTGGTGCCGGCGGTCCGGGCGGATTTGCCGGGGGTAATGGAGGAACTTACAATGGCGATTTGCCGCCGCCGTACAATGGGCAACCGGGTGATGGACCGGGGGGCGGTGCCGGTGGTGACAGTGCTGTGAATCTGGCCGGGGGCACAGGCGCTTACAGAGCCTCATATGGGAACGCGTACCTACAGCCGTTGATCGGGGGCTCGGGTGGTGGTGGATCAGCACACTACGGGGGGCCCAGTAGTTATTCCGACGGTGGTAGTGGCGGCGGTGGAGGAGGGGCGATCTTGCTGGCCTCGAGTCGAGATATTACCATTTCAGGTTCAATATCTGCTGGAGGCGGGTCGGGAGGAGCGTCAAATTTCTACTCTGGTGGTGCGGGCTCAGGCGGTGCCATCCGCCTCGTTGCCGACCGAGTCAGCGGCGCGGGAAGCATCAATGTTGGTGGTTCAGGGCGTGTGCGGCTGGAGGCGCTTCAGCACACCTTCACTGGATCCTCGAGCGTCCAACTTGTGAAGGCCCCGCCGACAGGTGAGCTGGTGAATCCGAATGGACGACTGGTGGTCAGCCAGGTGGCGGGAACGAATGTGGCCCAGCCACCAAGCGGGGACACGGCCAATCCGGACGTGGTGTTCAACTCGGCCGGGGCGATCACGGTGACAGTGACGGCGACGAACATCGCGAACGGGACTCCAGTGAAGCTGCGGATCACGGCAGCAGGCCAAACGATCAATCTTCCAGCTGCGGGGCAGCCTGCGGTGACGCTGGCGGGGGGCACAGCCAGCTTTTCGACGATCGTTCCGGCTGGCCGCGGGACCATCCAAGCGAGTGCTTCCTTTACGGTCACTGCCCCATGAACAGGTCTGGCTGTCAGTGTTGGCGGAGGAAATCCGGCGGGAATATCAGTTCCTTCGCCCGCCGCAAGGCGGCAGCCCTGGGAGCGCCGCCGTCCTCGAGCGGCTTTGCTATTTTCGGCGGCAGCCGCACTCCTGAACGGAGGTCGTTTGGTGCGGCGGGAGGAGAAGTGTGGCTGTCGCCATTGGTTACAAAGCCGCTCGAGGACGGCGGCGGTCCCAGGGGGGGCGAGCCGATCGAGGACGGCGACGAACATTCCCAATGGAACCCCAGTGACCTGCCGGGTGACCTCGGGAGCCACGGTGCAGACTCTGCCGGCGACAGGGACGGTGACGCTGGCCGGTGGCACGGCGACCTTCACCACCACGGTCCAGGCCGGAGTGGGCACGATCCAGGCGTTTGCGAATTTCACGACTCCCACGCCGTAATGCCAACTCCTCTGGGAGCGCCGCCGTCCTCGAGCGGCTTTGCTATTTTCGGCGGCAGCCGCACTCCTGAACGGAGGTCGTTTGGTGCGGCGGGAGGAGAAGTGTGGCT
>JANOAS010000039.1:0-20523 GCA_031411255.1 bacterium | reverse complement strand
GCGGGGTTGGACTGGGTCCAGCAGACGACTTCGGGCTTCGAGAGGAAGGCCGAGGCGGCGGCGAGGCTTTCGACGTTTTCATACCCCTCGGTCGGGTAGGTGCGAAGACCCCAGTTGCCAGCCGTTCCGGCGAGGCCGGGGATGTTGGCCAGGAAGGCGGAGGTGGGGGCGGGCAGTAGGGAAGGATTGCCGACCAGCGTCCAAGGGAGCTGGCGCTCGTCGTTGGAGTTCACCGAGCCAGCAGCCCAGCTGAGTTCCGCCATGCCAGGACCACCTGTGTCCACACTGATGATGCCGACATCATACACGCCAGCTGCGGCGAAATTGTAAACCGCCAAGGAATTGGCAACGGCGGTATTGATGACAGTCGTCTGGTCGGACGGGTCCAGGGAGGAACCGCCGTAGACAGCCGTGCAGCTGGCACCGGTGACCTTCAGGGCCACGCCGTCGTCGGTGTGGATGTTGAAGGTGTAGGACCCGGGAGCCGCAATCGTGACCTGGAGCTTGCCCACAAAGACGTGGTCGTCATCACCCGCCGTATTGCCCGGGAAGGGGATGTTGTTGTTGAAGTCACCCTGGGTGGATACGGCCTCGGGATCGATGTAGTTGACGACGGGGCTCTGGAAATCACCAAAGCCGCCGGAGTTGGCCAGCACGATGCCGATGGCGACGGTCGAATTGGAACCCGTCATCGAGGTCGTGTATTCACGCACACCCCATGGCGTGCTGCCCGAACCGAAGGAGCCGGGGAGGGAGGCCACGGGAGGCAGGATCGGACCGGTGACGTTTTTGTTCAGGTCGTAGGCATTGCTGCCAGCGTCCGTGCCGAGCACGTGCACATTGTAGATCTGCTGTCCGGGGGCGTAAGCACCCGGCAGGAGGGCGTCCACAGTGGTCAGAGGACCCACTTTAGTTGGTGTCCCCACGATGGTGCCCGCGACGCCACCAATGGTCACTCCGGTGATTGACGCCGGAACCACCTGTTTCCCGGCACCGTTGCCGTCCTTCAGGACGACGCGGACACCGAACTGCGTACCAGTCGTGGAACCGAGAGGATTGCCGAGAATGACAATGTCCGGGTCAGCGACCAGGAGCGTGGCGGTCATCTGGGTCTGAATCTCGGCTGCTGTAAGCTGGGTGTTGAAGATTTTCACGTCGTCAATGGAGCCACTCAGACTGCCCCCGTTGCCGGAGGTTCCGAGCACCAAGTTGTCGCCGTACTCGATTCCGCCGGTGCCATTCGAACCCGGGCCGACGGTCAGCACGCCATCCACGTAGATGGAGTTGTTGTTGCCGGAATCATTCACCCAGGACACGTGGTGCCAGACACCCGGCTGGGTGGTGCCGCCCGTGACGTCATCCCCCCAGTTTCCGGAGTGGTAGTTGGCATTCCGTGCACCGTGGTGCAGGCGGTTGCCGCTCAGGTCACCGAAGACCATGTTGTCCCCGTTCTGGTTGTTGAATTTCACCCACGCCATCGCAGTATACGGCACATTGCTCGCCATACCCCAGAGGCTGATGGAGCCGCCGGTCTGGATGTAGGGCGTATTGGCGTCGCCATTTCCGTCTCCAGGGGGGGCGAAGCGCACTACATTCCCCAACGGGTAGGGGATGCCCCCCACTGTGACTGAACCGCCGGGCTCAACGATGGGAGCGACGCCCGCGCCGGTGACGAGGGTGCCGTTGATGGTGGCTCCGGGAGCCGAGTTCGGCACCGTGGTGCCTACGATGTCGTCGAAGGAATACTTCAACGTGAGGGCGGCCCGCGAGGAGCCGGCCGATCCCAGCAGCACGAGGGCTGCTGCTGCCGTTAGCGCAAGGCGCGTCAGGATTCTGGGTTTTATTTTCATTGTTAGGGAGTATTGGGCTTGACCGAAACTGCCACCGATGCGTCACATCCCCCTCAGAGAAGGCGGATTTATCGTCATCGCTGGCAAAATAATTAATTAAGCGGGTCGAGAATGCCACAGGTGGGGGGGGGGGTGACAAGATTTTTTGTGTGGAGGATGGAGTCTTAGGGGATTTACCTAAAGTTCATCCCTCCCCTATTTAGGCGGAATGGCGTTTTTCCCGAGTCCGAGGCCATGGCTTGCCCATGGAGCCCATAAGTGCCCCCAAAGCAGCCGATGGCAGTGTACCCTACGCCAAGGGCGTTGTTAACCATGGCCCGGGGATTGATTGGGAAACACGAGGCCATCCCAGGCCTCAATGCCCCCAGTCCGGGATCCTGAAGCCTGAAAAGAGGAATGAGAACCGCGGATACCACGGATATCGCTTATATTGTTGTAGTTAAGGAATGGCGCACTCTCGCCTTCCGGGTGACACGTGATCTTCCCCAAACTTTCTTAACATCCGAGGTATCCGCGAAATCCGCAGTCTCCACTCTGGAATTTAGGTGAAAAGACGGGAGCGCGTCTGCGGCGGCGTGGCCGGCGGGCTTCAATGCCCCCAGTCCGGAGTCCTGAAAGGACAGGACCCCAAACCCGGGGCGGAGTGAGGCACGAACGAAGCCCCAGGTTCCCACGCCGAAATCCGGAGCCCTGTAAGGGCGGGACATTCCCCGCACCCCGCATTCTGAGAACGCCAACGGCGTTCCGCCCTCCAGCCTGGGGATTGACGGGGAAATTGGAGACCACCCCAGGCTTCAATTCCCCCAGTCCGGAGTCCTGAAAGGACGGGACCCCTTAGCCTGGGGCGGAGTGAGGCACGAACGAAGCCCCAGGTTTCCCAACCGAAATCCAGAGCCCTGAATGGGCGGGACATTCCCCGCACCCCGCATTCTGAGAACGCCACGGGCGTTCCGCCCTCCAGCCTGGGGTTGCCTGAGGCACGAAGGCTACCCCAGGAAAGGCCGCCCCCCCGGGAACCGCACCGCGGTTCAGCCCCCCCAAAACCCAGCGCCCGATTCCAGCTCCTGACACCAGCGTTCGCACAACCCGGACGAGACAGACAACCCACCACCGGGGGCCGGAACCGCCATGCGGTTCCCGGATTCTCCCGGGGCCACCTGGGGTAGGCCTCCGTTCCGTCGGCCAACCCCAGGCTGGAGGGCGGGACGCCGGTGGCGTTCTCAGAATCCTGCCTCACGCCGCCTCAGGGCACCACCGGACTGGACAGAAAGCGTGAGCCCGGCCAGAATGACGGGTGTGGAGAGCAAAAACCGCTTCCGCCATTTCCCAACGAACCCCAAACCTCCTGACCAGCCATGAACACCCGCCGGGATTTTCTCAAGACGACCACTGCCGCCGCTTCGCTTGCCTTCGGGGGAGTACCATTACTGCGGGGGCAGGCACCGGGCCGGAAGTACCGGACGGCGCTCATCGGGTCCGGCTGGT
The DNA here is from genome assembly GCA_031411255.1 of bacterium. Taxonomy (GTDB): domain Bacteria; phylum Verrucomicrobiota; class Verrucomicrobiia; order Verrucomicrobiales; family V1-33; genus JANOAS01. Next base: position 17,188 of record JANOAS010000039.1, on the reverse strand, counting down.
GGGGGATGAACATCCTGCGGGAGGCGATGGGCTCCGGGCGGATCACGGTGACGGCGCTGTGCGATGTGGATGAGAACGTCCTCACCAATGCCGCCGACCGGGTGAAGAGCGACAGCGGGGACCAGCCAAAAACGTACAAGGACTACCGGGAGCTGCTGGAGAAGGAAAAGCCCGAGATCGTCATCATCGCCACGCCGGACCACTGGCACGCGCTCCAGAGCATCGCGGCGGCGAAGGCCGGAGCCCACATTTTCGTGGAAAAACCAACCGGCCACACGGTGAATGAAAGCCGGGCGATGGTGAAGGCAGTGCGCGCGGCGGGCATCACCGCACAGGTGGGGCTGCACCGGAGGATCGGGCCGCATCATGTGGCGGCCATGAATTTCCTGAAGTCCGGAGCGGTGGGCAAGGTGGGGATGGTGCGGTGCTTCGCCCACGGGGGCGGCGGACCGGAGCAGCCAAAGCCGAACAGCACGCCGCCGGACGGGCTGGACTGGGACATGTACTGCGGCCCCGCGCCGCTGCGTCCCTTCAACACGAAGATCCACCCGGGCGGCTGGCGGAACTTCCTGGATTTCGCCAACGGCACCATGGGCGACTGGGGCGTGCACTGGCTGGACCAGGTGCTCTGGTGGAGCGGGGAAAAGGCACCGAAGAGCGTATTCTGCACCGGCGGACGCCCGGTCGCGGGCAAAGCGGTGCTGAACGACAAGGAGCAGACCTCCGACACCCCGGACCACCAGGTCGCCACCTTTGAGTTCTCAGATTTCACCGCCGTGTGGGAGCACCGGCGCTTCGCGGAAAACCCCACCGAAAAGACAAAAGTAGGCTCCTATTTCTACGGAGAAAAAGGCGTCCTCCACATCGGCTGGCGCGACGGGTGGACCTTTTACCCGGCGAAGTCCAAGGACACCCCGGTCCACGGCGACCCGCAGCTGAAGGAACCAGACGGCCACAACATCGTGGAACTCTGGGCGGACTTCCTGGACGCCATCGGGAAGAAACGTGAACCCGTGGCCGGCATCGAGATCGCCCACCGTTCCAGCACGCTTCCGATGCTGGGCATGCTCTCGTGGAGGCTGGGCCGCAGCATTCGCTGGGACGGCGAAAAGGAGGAGATCCCCGGTGACGCCGAGGCCTCGAAACTCCTGAGCCGGCCTTATCGCGGGCCGTGGGTTTATCCCGAGGTGTGATGCCCGCCAACGTGGGCCCCGAAAGCCAGTGAAGCCGTGGTTCGCCGCCGGGTTGACTAGTCGAGCCTCTTGAACCAAGCTATGAACGATGAAAACAAAAACCAAGTTTCCTCATCCCGAGATCATCGCGGCCCGGAAGGCCTTGGCAAACAGGCCGCAGCAGCCCTTGGAGAAGGTGCTGGAGCAGGCGCGTGCCTCGGAGGAATGGAGGCGCAAGACCGGCTCCGCCGGTGGGCTGAAGAGGCCGGGCACCTAATTTCGGAGTCGGAGTGGCTGCCGCTGAAGCTAGTTTCTGCCGCCACTGCAGAGCACGAGGTCAGGTACCGTCAGTCGGACCACAGAGCGGTCAAGCGTACGTGGCCGGGGACATTCGGCTTTGTGCCAGGAACACGTGATGGCCGGTGGGTGCCGGTACCCGCCACTCCACAGGAATACCTCCTTCGACAAGCCCTGCAAAACGAACTCTTCGGCGACGACATTCGACTGGAGGGGGTCATGGTGAGTGATGGTCCGTCGATGATCATCGGCCAGCCTTCGGGGGGAATCTCCCTCGTCGTTTCCCAGCGATGGGTCGAGGCCGCCAACTCTGCCAGGCCGCACCCGGATGAAAATCAGATCACGACCATCATGCAAGCCATGGGCTTCACCCGCCTGTTCAGCGCGCTCTTCGGCTGGTGGCATGAGGAAAATTCGCTGGTTATCCTTGATGCGAAACCAGACAATTTCATCCTGACACCCTCGGGCATCCTGCCGATTGACCTCCTGATCGCGGAGGCGCCTCCTGACGCTTGAGGCACCGCCCCTACTTCTTCTCCATCTCCTGCACCACCTTCACGTCCCACTTCCCACCGTCGGCAGGCTTGGCGACGAAGCGCTGGCGCGCCATGTGCGTCTCGTAGGCCCAGGCGGCGACGATGTCATAGGAGCCGTCGCCCCGGCTCTCGACGGTGGAGATCTGCACCTGCAGCGGCTGCTGCTTGGTGGGGAGGTGGATGATGCGCTTCTCCCGGCCCACCTCGACCCACGTCAGCTCGCCCGCAGGTACCAGGGTCCGGCCGCTGGAGGCGAACTGGGCCTGAAACTCGGGCGTGGACGCCTCCAGCCTCGGGCCGACGACCACGGTGGTCACCTTTGCCTTTTGCCCGTCCGGATTTCCCGCCAGGATCTGCTGCACCACGGCGGCGGAGGCGGAGGTCTCGTAGAGCGAGTGGTCGAGCGCGTGCTTGCGCGAGCAGCCGGGAGCCAGGGCCAGAAGAAGACAGAAGCCGGCAGCGCGGCGAAGTGGGTGTGGCATGAGGGAGGATTAAAAGTCGAGGAAAATTTCGGTGCGGCGGTTGCGCGAGCGTCCGTCCGGATTGTCCGATCCGTCGGGCTTGACGTTCGGGTCGAGTGGCTTGAGTTCGCCGAAGCCCTCGGTGACGATCTGCGCCGGGCTCACGCCGACGGCGGCGAGCTGGTCCTTCACGGACAAGGCGCGCGCGCCGGAGAGCTGGACATTGTAGTCATGCGAGCCCACGGCATCCGAGAAACCAGAGATCCGGATTTTCCGGTTCGGGTCGTCACGAAGCAGGTTCGCCACGATCTGGAGCTGCCGCTGCGCCCGGGGGTGCAGGCCGGATTCGTTGAACTCAAAGTAAAGCACCAGCGACTCGCCCCCCTTCGGGTTTTTCACCAGCGGGCTGTAGGCGGCGCCGCCCGCACCGGAGGCCTTCACGTAGGCGGCCAGCAGGTTGGAGAAATTCACCCCGATGATCCGCCATTCCTTGCTGGCGTTGCGCTGCATTTCCAGGCCGAAGTCCGACGCCGAGTTGTCCCGGTCCGAGTGCACCTTGATCAGCACCCACGAGGTGTCCGCCTGCGCCACGGGGGCGGAAATGGGCCGCTGGTCGGCCATGCGGTACTGGCCTTCTTCAAAGACGATGCAGAGGCCGGCCACCTTCTCGCGCGTCACCTTTTCCGTGTCCGTCACGGCGCGGGCCACGGCGTAGTCCTGCTTGAGCACGGCCTTGAGGAAGACTTCCGCCACACGCAGCGGGTCCTGGCTGTCATCCTGGTTGAGCACGCTGGCGGGCAGCTTCGCCCGGCCGATCTTCGCGGCCACCGCCTCCAGCAGGCCCTTTGGGAAATGGACGGCGGCGGCCTTCCACCCCTTTTCGTCATCGCGGGCCAGGTCAAACTCCAGCTTCAGGTCCGCCGGATCAGCCTTGGCCGGGGCGGCCTTCGCCGGGGCGGTGGCGGCGGACGGGGCGTTCGGGGGCAGGAGTGTGGGTACCGGAGCGGGCGAGGGATCCCCGGGCGCCGGCAGGGTGGGAATGGCGGGGGCGGAAACCGGAGCCGGATCCGCCGCACCGGGCAGCGTGATGGGCGGGGGCGGCGGCAGATCGAGCGAAGAGCCGGCCACCTTCACCGGAGCCGGGCTCGCGCCAGCCGGGCTTCCGGGATTTCCCGCCACACCGGAGTCCGACAGAGGAATGGCGAAGCGCACTTTTTCATCGAAGTCGCCTATTTCCACGATCCCCTTCCCCGGAGCGGGGCGGAAACCAGCCTCGCCAAAAACTGCCGAGAACGCCGTGCCCGAGTCACCCGCCAGGGCATCCGCCCCCAGCAGTTCACCCGCCGCCTTCACATCACCCGCAGCCAGCTTCTGGCTCACGACCTCCAGGAAGCCGCGCGGAGTGGAGAATCGCTTGGGAGTTTCAGGAACGACCGGCGCCGTTTCAGACGGGGCGGGCACCGCAGGAGCGGGCTTCACGACTTCCGCCGCCTGCGCAGCGGCTGCGGCCTGTTCAGCCGCCTGGGCGGCCTCTTTTTCCGTGGCCGCCTTCGGGAGGGTGAAGACGAAGAAAAAGATGACGCTCAGGATGACGATCCCGAAGAACACGAGGATGGGTGTGGCGCTGCTGCCGCGCTGCGGATGGAGGTGGGACATGGTTGGTGTGCGGAAATGGGGGAAGAAGGGCCACCTTAGGCCCGCCAGAGGGGAAAATCAATCAGGCCGGCTACGGGAAATGAGGGCGGTTTTACCGGAGGCCTCCACCGGGGTCCACTTTCGCCTCGCCCCGGCAGCTGCCTTGGGGTAAAGGTGCCGTGAATTTTTCGCCCCGCCACCCGTCTGTAACGCACCATGAAAACACTCCTCGCCCTCCTGACCCTCCTCTCCGCCCCCTGCGCCCTGCACGCCGGCGACGCCCCGGAGGCCCCCACCCACATCAAGTTCATCTACTCCGCCGCCGACAAGCAGCGCACCGAGGCCGAGACGGATGCCCTCCTTTGCTCCAGCAGCGCCTTCATCCCACTGGTGACGCCGCAACTCAAGACGTGGATCTGCTCGGCAAGCGTGGATTTCGACGCCATGACGGCCGACTTTTTTGTGACTGATCCCGAACGCCTGCAACAGCTCGAAGGCGGCAAAACCACACCCGTGGAACTGCTGAACCTAAAGACTCCCTTGAAGAGCGGCCAGGAAATCCTGCTCGTGAAAAACACCATCTACACCCTCTCCGTCATCCTCACCCTGCCCAACACCCCCGACAAAACCCCCGAGGCCACCGCCCAGGACGCCGAAACCCCTGCCAAGGACGCCGAAGCCCCCGCCACGGCCGAACCGGCCAAACGCTGGCTGACTGAGGAGGAAATCAAGAAGCTGGAGATTGTTTTCCCCACCACCCCGCAACAAGGGGCTACGTGGTTTGGCGGCCACAATCCTTTTGAAACCCCAGTCAGAGGGGGGCTCCTGGAGGTGACGATCCCCGCCTCCGGCGATCAACCAGAGATCAAGCGCGCATACCAGGTCAGCTTCAATGCCGAGCCTCTGGCAGATTTCGGCGCACAGGCACAGATGAACCTGCCCACCCACGCCAAGCCGCAGTTTGTCCTGAAGAAACTCTGGTTTGCCCGGTAGCGCGCCCCCCCAGACCAGGCCGTGCCGGCCGCTCACAATGAAAACAGGGAAGCCGTTGCCAGCTTCCCTGTCCTCACGTTTATCTGGAGCCGGTCACGGGGTGCGCACGCGCACCCGGACAAATCTGACGGGGTAGGTCAGAGGCACTTCCACCACCTGCTGCGTCCCCCGGCTCCCCTGCACTGAGCCCGGAACCATAGTCCAGGTTTGCATGTCTGGAGACACGCGCGCCTCAACGATGATGCCGTCGGCGGTGGGAGATCTGGCGAAACGCACGACCGGATCCTGCCCCTCGAAAGCCGAAGCCCACAGGCACTGGGCGGCGTCTCCTTTGCGCGGATTGCCTCCCAACCCAAACTCGATCAGGTTCGAGAAGCCGTCGCCATCGGGATCAGCATCCGGGCCGGAAACCAGCGCATTCGCCAGTTCCGCAGGGGAGAACCAGACGGACGACCACGCAGAAAGGCTGAGCGCCGTCCCGGGGGTGACAGTCACCTCGTCCACCCACGCCCTGTCCTGGCCGGCGGTGCCACTAGCGTCCTTCGTGTAGGTCCATGTCAGGGTGTGCTCGCCTGCGGGGACGACGGCATCATCCTGCTGCCAGCCCAGCTCCCCGGAGCGGGACAGAAGCTCGCCGCCGTTGTCCAGCTTTACCACAAGCCGGTCATGTCCTGCCTCGCTGGAAACCCTGGTCCAGTAGTGAACCGTGGCCGGGCCCTGAAGCGTGAACGAAACCGGGGCCGACGCACCGTTGGCCACAGCCGGAGACTCCAGCGCATCAAACCCATCGTGCGTTGTGGCCGTTTTTCTGACCCAGCTTCCGGAAACCGGCGCTCCGTCCTGCTCGATGGCACTGGCCAGGTTCTCCGTGGAGGAGAAATACACATCATCCAGCCACATCGTCGGGTAAGTGAAGGTCCGGCTGCTGGAGTTGTACCAGTTCACGCGATGACTGCCGGCCGGGATGGTGGCGTTGTACTCATGCCACACACCGGACGCCGGGTCCGGCCCAAACACCGTGGTGGAGTTCACGCTGAACACCGTGGTCGAGTCCACAGCAAAGCCCGCGTAGCTGTAGTCTCCGAGATCCGTCACGCGAATGCGGAAATGCAGCGTGCCGGGCCCGTCCATCACCATCCCCAGGGCGGCCGCCGCTCCGCTGGAACGGGCCGAAGCACCGGTTCCGTTGACGACAGAGGAGTCCGCCACCCAGTTGTCCGTCCCGTAGGTCCGCAGTGCCTGGTTCGGCAGGCCGATCGCATCACCCACCGGGTTCGAGGCCGCAGGAGTCACACTCACATTGTCCAGACGGTCTGGGAGGCTGAACGAAGACTCAGGCTGGGACAACCAGGTGACCGTGTGGGAGCCCGCCGGAATGAAGACCTTCTCCGGGTTCCAGCCAGAGAACGGTCCTGCGTAAGAATACGGACCGCTCCCTCCCCCCCAGACGACCAGTTTTTTTCCATCCACCAGACAGCTGAACGCTCCCTGGGAGAACGAGGAACCGATCCACCAAAAACTCACCGTAGCCGGCCCCGTGACCTGGGTGGAGACGCTCGCTGACTGCCCGGCTGCCAGGGCAGGGGCACGCAACAGAGTACCGCCCGCCTGCGCCTCGCTGGAACTCTGGCCAAACCATTGCCCATCCCCACTGGTCGTGAACGTCCGCCCGGGCGCGTCCAGCGCCTCCGCCACGGTCACACCCGGCGATACCGCAGTGGCCGCCTGGTCCAGCTGGCCGGCACCCGACCACGTCACCACATGAGCCCCGGAGGCAATCACCACGGAGGCGCTCTCCCACTTGCCGTCCGCTGCACCATACGCCCGGGCCTCCAGACCGTCGATCTTGAGGGCGAGCCCGCCGACACTGGACGAACGCCACCACCAGGAAAGAGCCACCGGACCGGTCACAGAGGTGGAGAGGGTTGTGTCGGAACCGGACGCCCGTGTGGACATCGCATCCACGCCGTCGTGCGTGAACACCGCCTGCCCGGCCCAAGCATCGCCGGCCTGCCACGTCCAGCCAGGCTGGTCCAGCGCCTCCCCGGGGGAGATCGTGGCAGGAGGCGTGTAGGTGCTTTGCGGCAGGATCACCACCTGGTCGATCCATCCCTTGTCCTGGCCGGCCGTCAAGGAGCCGTCCTTCCCATATCTCCACGCAAAAGTGTGCGCGCCCGCCGGCACAGCCACCGTCCGCTGCGTCCAGCCCACCTCGCCCGAAATGCCCGCCGCCGCAGTGCCATCAATGGTCGCCGTGAGCATGTCGCACCGTTCCTCGCTGGACACCTTCCACCAGAACTGCACCAGGGCCGGCCCGGTCACCGGGATGGACGCACTGGCCGAGGCGCCGTTCGCAACAGCCGGAGAGGCGAGGGCATCCACCCCGTCATGCGTCGTCACCACATCGCAGGCCCAGGTGCCCCCGACGGTCAGTGAATTCTGCTCGATGCATGCGCCCGGGGACGCACTTGCAGTGAAGGTGACATCATCGAGCCACATCGTCGGGTAGACACCAGTGCGGCTTGAGCTGTTCAACCAGGAAACGAGCTGGGGGCCGTCGGGGATGACAGCAGTGTACTCCAGCCAGGTACCGTTCACCGTGGATTCACCACCCAAATAAGTGATGCCCCCCAGATAACACGCACCATAGCTGTAATCTCCCAAATCGGAAAACCTCATGCGGAAGTGCAGCGTGCCCGGCCCGTCGAGCCCGAGCGTCAGCGCGGCCGCCCCACCGCTGGAGCGGGCGGAAGTGCCCGTCCCGTAAACGATGGAGGAATCCGCCACCCAGTTGCCGGTGCCAAACATGCGGAACGCCTTGCCGGACATCCCGATCGCGTCCCCCACCGGGTTCGACGGGGCGGCAACCACCGTGAAGTTGTCCAGCCGGTTCACATCGCCATTGTAACTACCGGAAACCGAGACCCAGCTGACCGTGTGGCTGCCCGCCGGGATGTACAGTTTTTCCTGAAGCCAGCCGTCGGACGAGATGCCGCCGTATGATCGCGGTCCACCAATCCCGATGGCCGCCACCGGATGACCGTCCACTTCGCAGCGGATCGCCGGTGAACTGTAGTTGACCGCCTGCCACCAGAAACCCAGCATGACAGGCCCCGTGATCACCGTAGAAAGTGTTGAGGAATCCCCGAAGGAATCGCCAACCTTGAGCACGGGGGAAGTCAGGAAAGAGGAGCCGGTCTGAGCCGAAGCCGAAGTCTCGACGGACCACGGACCGGCACCCGTGTAGCTGAAGGTCAGCGAGGGGGATTCGACAGCCGCCCCCGCTCCCGGGACCGTGTTTGAGGAGGTGGTGACTTGATCCAGCCAAAATGGTCCCGTGGGGCACCGCCAGGCAATCTGGTGCGACCCTGCCGGTATGCCCACGGTGCCGCTGCTCCAGGAGCCGTCCGACACCGCATTTGCCAGCTGCGGAACCCCGTCGACGAGGCATTCCGCCCGGTCAAAAAACGTGCCGGGCCGTTTCCACCAAAAATTCACCGCCAGCGGGCCGGTGACGGTGGTTGAGATGGGAGCGTTCGCCCCGTCATTGTTCTGGGCGGCATCCACGCCATCATGCGTGGTGGCGGACTGGTCCGTCCAGCCGGCTCCAGCCTGCCAGGTCCAGCCCGGCTGGTCCACGGCTCCCCCTATGTCAGCACTGGCAATCCGGGACAAAAAGCAGAAAAGAAGACCTGCTGTGGCGAACTCCAGAGGCCAGGAGCGGATTTTTACTTTGGCTGGTATTTTCATTGGAGAGGGGGTGAAGTGGAACAAGTTCGGTCTTACCAGAACGGCTCAACCGGGGCAAGTATTATTGGCTCTTTTCGTATTTTTTCAGACACACGATCACTTTTTCGTCAACACCCTGACGATTTTGCCCCAGTCTTTTCTGGTAACTCACGATCCGGTTTCAGCTGTTTCGCCCACTGCAAAATAAGGAAGAAAGTTTGCAACGCGACCGGACGGTGACGCACCACCCCCACAGGCTCCCCCCCAACTCCGAGACAGACAGCACACCGCTGCCGCACCATTCCTGCCTCATCCGTGCCCTCCGTGAAATCTGCGGTTCGTCCCCCCGCCCCCCATGGCCATCCCTCAAGGTCGGAACCAGCAAGATTCGGAATACAATTTAAGAGGTGCTTTCCGGCCATTGCCAGCCCAAGACTCCGGAAGCATGGCGACGTCAAAAATGGTGTGAACTGCACCCCAAAATCCCCCGCCCCCTGGATTTCCGCATTCCCAACGGGAAAATCCGGCTAAGGTGGGGGGATGCCCGCGCCTTTGACTGTGCAAGAACCCGCCGAACTGCTTTCCTTCATCCTCGCCGGCTGGCCTGAGGTGAAGCGGACGAAGCTGAAGGCCCTGCTGAAACACCAGTCGATCCTGGTGAACGGCCGGGCCACGTCCCAATTCAACCATGTGCTGAGGCGCGGGGACGTGGTCTCTGTGCAGAATGCTCAGCACGCCCGGCCGAAGGTGGTGCTGCCGCAGGGGATGAAGGTTTATTTTGAAGACGAACACCTGATCGTGATCGACAAGCCGGCGGACCTGCTCACCATCGCGAGCGAGGGGGAAAAGCAGAAGACGGCTTATTTTTACCTGACGGACTACGTGAAGAAGGGGGACGAGGAATCCAAGGACCGGATCTGGATCGTGCACCGGCTGGACCGGGAGACGTCGGGGTTGATGGTCTTCGCGAAGACGATCGAGGTGAAGCGGGCGCTCCAGGAGCACTGGGACGAGGGGGAGAAGAAGTACGAGGCGGTGGTGGATGGCGTGCTGAAGCAGGATGAGGGGACGTTTGACTCCCATCTGGACGAGACGAACCCCTACCGGGTGCGCAGCGCCCCGCCCAGCGAGGCGACGCGCCACGCCATCACGCACTACAAGGTGATCAAGCGCGCCCCGGGCCGGGCGCTGGTGGGGTTGACGCTGCAGACGGGGCGGCGGCACCAGATCCGCGTGCACCTGGCGGATGCGGGCTGCCCGATCATCGGGGATGAAAAATACCAGGCGCGGTCAAACCCGGCGCGGCGTCTGGGGCTGCACGCGTGCTCGCTGAAGTTCAAGCACCCGGTCACCGGGGAGGAGATGAAATTTGAATCGCCCCTGCCGAAGGACCTGGCGAAGATCGTCGTCTGAGCCATGCCCGTCGCGAACCTCAGCCACCGTGCGAAATACCGCCTGACCGGGGGGGATCGCGTCCGGTATTTAAATGGCCAGGTCACGGCCAATGTGGCCCGGCTGAAGACGGGCGAGACGGGCTATGCCCTCGTCCCGAACATCAAGGGAAAGCTGGAGGGGGATGTCTACATCCATGCCAGGGAGGCGGATCTGCTGATCGATGCCCCGGGGGAGCTGCGGGACGCGCTCTTCGGGCGGCTGGGGAAATACATCATCGCGGATGATTGCGAGCTGGAGGACGTGACGGACGACTTTCCCCTTTTCCATGAGCTGGGCACGGGAGCTGTGAACCGCTACGGCGTGCCCGGGCGCGACCTCTGGCTGCCGGCAGGCGAGGCCGGACCGCAGGCCGACCTGACGGCTGAGTCGCTGGACCTCCTGCGGCTGGAGCACGGTGTGCCCGCGTGGGGTGCGGAGCTGGGGCCGGACGTCTTCCCCCAGGAGGCCGGGCTCGAGGACCGGGCGGTGGATTTCCACAAAGGCTGCTACATCGGGCAGGAAATCATCAGCCGGCTGAAAAGTGTGGGCCGTGTGAACCGCCTCCTCCTGCCGCTGGAGGCGGTTTCGGGCGGGGCGGAACTCGCTGCCGGTCACCGCCTTTTCCTAGACGACGCGGAGGCGGGCGTGGTGACGAGCGTGCGATTTCACCCCGGATGGCAGAAAACAATTGCCATGGGCTTCGTGAAGCGCACCTTGGCCGGGCCGGAGGCCGTGTTCCACGCGGGTCCGGAAAAAAATCTTCTTTCCAGCACGGTAAAAATCAGAAAGATTGAGTCGCAGTGAAAATCAAGCTCATGAAAACATCAGGTCCCCTTTTCCTGGTCGCCGGCGTCCTTTTGGCGCTGGCCACCCCCTCCCACGCCCAGCTCGGGAAAATCCTCGGCAAGAAGAAGTCCCCGGACAAGACGGAGACCAAAAAAGCCGCGAAGACCGCCGACAAGCCCGCTCCGGCGGTCGTGACTCCGGCCACGGATGACGATGCGGCGGCGTTCACCATCGAGTCCTCCGGAAACAAGGAGGTGGTGGTCATCAAGCTGCGGCCCGACCTCGCGCCGAAGGCGGTGGCGAACTTCCAGCAAAACATCCGCGACGGCGTCTACAACGGCCTGGCCTTTCACCGGGTGATCCCCGGCTACCTCGTCCAGACGGGCGACCCGCAGTCAAAAGATGACGCCACGCGCAACGAGTGGGGCACCAAGGACGCGGGCGCGCCGCTCCCGCCGGAATTCGCCGGCAAGCACAAGCGCGGTGCCGTCGCCATGGCCCGGAAAAATGACGAGGTGAACCCGAAGCGTGAATCCAGCGGCAGCCAGTTCTACATGATGCTGCGCGACGCTGCGCAACTGGACGGCAACTACACGGTCTTTGGCGAAGTGGTGAACGGCCTGGACGTCCTGCAGCGCATCTCCGGTGCTGCGGCGGACACGAACGACGCACCGCTCAAGCGCATCACCGTCACAAGCGCCAAGCTGATCCGCAGTGATTCCCGCCTGGCCACCGCCGTCTCCAGCGGGGCGAAGGGCACCCAGTCCGAGGCGTCGAAGGGACCGGTCACGCGCTTCATCGAGCGCGTCTGGTAGCACCCAGATCAGCCGATTTTCAAGGCCCCGTGCGGATGCTCCGTGCGGGGCCTTTTTTGTGAGCCGGCCTCAGCCCAGCCGCGGTCCGTCGTCCCCGTCGTCATCCCTGTGGACGATGGCAAACATCAGGGCAAACACGCCGAGGGTGGCGACCGCAGCGGCAAGGGGCTGGACAAATCCGCGAACGATCCGGACGTTCCTCGCACAGCAAACCAGCCCGCCGGTGTCGAGCCATTCGGCGCTGATTTTGAGAACAAACCATCCCGCGCCGGTGATGACGGCGCCAACTGCGAACCGCTGCCACTTTTTCAAGGAGGCCATCCAGGCGCAAAGGGATTCGACGAGACGCTTCATGAGAGCAGACCGGGGTGGGCAGAAATCGCCCCCGCCTGGACCACCATGGCGCGGAGCCGGAATGCTGCAAACACCTGCGGGCAGTCAGGGAAAATATTCCCTGACCCCGGCCCGGAACCAGCTACGGTGCCGCCCGCATGATCCGCTCCGCCGTTTTTCTCCTCGCCCTCCCAGTGCTGGCCCTTTCCGCCCGTGCCGCACTGGATGCTGCCGACACGCTGCAGCCACAGAACACGCAGAAGGCCGGCGAGGAGCCCATTCCGGCTGAGGCGGCGCTGAAGTCGGTGAAGGTGCCGGAGGGCTTCACGACCACGCTCTTTGCCGCGGAGCCGGATGTGCGCCAGCCCATCGACATGAAGATCGACGACCGTGGCCGGCTCTGGGTGGCGGAGGCGTACTCCTACGGCGAGTGGAAAAAAAAGGGCCAGGACCGCATCCTCATTTTCACCGACACGGACGGGGACGGACGCGCGGACCAGCGGAAGGTTTTTGCCGCCGGTCTGCACCACCTGTCCTCCATCGAGGTCGGCTACGGCGGGGTCTGGGTGCTGAATTCACCGGAACTTCTCTTTTTCCCGGACGCGAACGGGGACGACCTGCCCGACGGCCCGCCGAAGGTGATCCTGGACGGATGGACGGTGGATGCGAAGCACAACATGGCCAGCGGGCTCCAGTGGGGGCCGGACGGCTGGCTCTACGGGCGGCACGGCATCACGACGCCATCGATGGTGGGAAAGGAAGGCGCCTCGCTGGAGCAGCGGACCTTCATGGAGCCGGGGGTGTGGCGCTACCACCCGGTGGACGACAGCTTCGATGTGGTGCTGCGCGGCATGACGAACCCGTGGGGCATGGACTGGGACGAGAACGGCGAACTCTTTCTCTCCGGCAATGTGAACGGCCACCTCTGGTACGGCCTGCCAGGGGCGTGGTATGAGCGCATGTTCGGCGCGGGCAGCTGGCCGCATGACTACGAGCGGCTGAATATGATCGGCGACAAGCCGCACTACGACTCCTCCGGCGACTGGCACAAGGACTGGACCCGCCCGGACAAGGGCCGGAACAGCGCAAACGACATGGGCGGCGGCCACAGCCACTGCGGCCTCATGATTTACCAGGGGGACAACTGGCCGGACCAGTACCGCGGCCAGCACTTCATGTGCAATACCCACGGCCGCCGCATCAACCAGGAGGCCGTCAGCCCGCTGGCCTCGGGCTTTGTGGGGAAACACACCGGGGACTTCGCCATGATGGGCGACGAGTGGTTCAAAGGCGTCAGCCTCATCTACGGGCCGGACGGCGGCGTCTACGTCTCGGACTGGTCGGACCACGGCGAGTGCCACGATGACGACGGCGTGCACCGGACCAGCGGGCGCATCTACAAGATCGTCCACGGCGGCGGAAAACCGGCCAAAGTCACCCAGGACCTGGCGGCAAAGACGGACAACGAGCTGGTGGCCCTGACCACGGAGAAAAACGAATGGTTTGTCCGCCACGCCCGCCGCCTGCTGGCCGAGCGCGCCCGGGGCGACACCCAGACCACCGGCCCCGTCGCGGACAAGGTGCGCGCCATTTTTCACAACGACGCCTCCCCCGTCAACCGCCAGCGCGCCCTCTCCACCCTCCAGGCCGCCGGCTGGCTGGACGACGCCGACATCCTGGCCGCCAGCGGCTCCCAGGACGAGCACCTGCGCACCGCCGCCGTGCGCCTCTGGCTGGACGAGCACGCGCCCACAGACCAGGAGCACGCCCGCCTGCTGGAAATGGCCGCCGGTGAAAAATCCGCCCACGTCCGCCTCTGGCTGGCCGCCGCCCTCCAGCGTGTGGCCCCCGGCCTGCGCTGGCCGCTGGCCACGGCCCTCGTCCGCCGCACGGATGATCTGGCGGACAATACGATGTGCCTCATGCTCTGGTATGGCGTGGAGCCGCTCGTGGCGGCGGATTTCGTTCAGGGGGCGGACCTCTTTGCCGCGTGCCAGTTTCCGAAGCTGCGCCAGTTCATCGCCCGCCGCATCGCCAGCGACCTCCAGGACCCGGAGGCGCGCGAGGCCTTTGACAAAATGCTGGCCGCCTCCGCCACGAACGCCGCCCTGAGCGCCGACCTCCTGGCCGGAGCCCGCACCGCGCTCACCGGCCGCACCGGGCTCACCGCGCCCGCCGCCTGGCCGGAAGCCGCCGCCCGCCTCCTCGCCGGCACGGATGCCGCCCAGCGCGAGGCCGCCACCGTCCTCGGCCTGGCCTTTGGCGACGCCGCCACGCTGGAGTCCCTCCGCACCCGCCTCCAGGACCAGAAGCTGCGCGCCGCAGACCGCGCCGCGGCCCTCCACACCCTCTGCCTCTCCGGCGCGGCGGACCTCCGCCTGCTCATCAACAATGCCTGGCAGGAGCCCGTCCTCCGCACCGCCGCCATCCGCGAAATGTCCCGCCTGGATGACGCCCCCGACCGCCTCCTGAAGGCGTGGGATGAACTCACCCCGGAGCAAAAATCCGCCGCCGTCGACACCCTGACCAGCCGTGCCGATTCCGCCCGCACCCTGCTCGATGCCCTCGCCGCCAGGAAAATCCAGCGCTCGGACATCTCCCCCGGACAGGCCCGCCAGATCCTCGTCCTGGGCGAAAAAAAGCTCACCGCCCTGCTGGCGAAAACCTGGGGTGCCGTCACCACCACGAGCGGCGAGAAGCAGGCCCAGATCGAAAAACTGCGCAAGCTCCTCACCAGCGCCCCGGCCACCCCGGCGGACCCGAAGCACGGTCGCGAAGTTTTCACCCGCACCTGCGCCACCTGCCACCGCCTCTTCGGCGAGGGCGGACAGCTCGGCCCGGACCTCACCGGCTCAGGGCGCAAGAGCCTCGATTACCTCCTGCCCAACATCGTCGACCCCAGCGCCGCCGTACCCAAGGACTACAAAATGACCGTCCTCACCCTCACCGACGGCCAGACCCTCACCGGCGTCGTGCCCGCCGAGGACGACCAAACCCTGACCCTGCAAAGCCTGACCACCCGCGAGCGCATCGAGCGCAGCCGCATCGCGAAGGTTGAGCAAATGACCTACTCCTGGATGCCCGAAGGCCTCCTCACCCAGATGCCCGAGACAGACCTGCGCGACCTCGTCGCCTGGCTGCAGTCGGATGGGAAATAGCCCCGGCCGCGTCGGCCCGGGGCGTACGCATGGAAACCATGTGCGCCCCCACAGACACCAGTTGCGCCCCTCCTGCGCCAACGGCGTTGTTTCGCCGGAGGCTGGGGATTGATTGGGAAATAGGAGGCCATCCCAGGCCCCCAGCGCTCCCAGTCCGGAGTCCTGCAAGGAGGGAGCCGGTGCCGTCAGAGCCGGGGGATCGCGCTTCGATGCCCCCAATCCGGAGTCCTGAGCCGGAGCGAAGCGGAGACAGCCAGCCGACAGGCTGCCCGGAGGGCGAGCAACGCGCGGCAACGGACGGGACCCCATAGCCTGGGGCGGAGTGAGGCACGAACGAAGCCCCAGGTTCCCACACCAAAATCCGGAGCCCTGCAAGGGCGAGACACCCGCCGGCCACACACCCAGCCACCGCACCCCTCACCCATCGCCCCTCCAGCCTTCCTCCTCTCCGCTCCCTCCTCTCCGCTCCCTCCTCTCCGCTCCCTCCTGTTCAAGACCCCGCCGCCCGCCCCCGTCCCGCCGGCTCGCCCCCCTGTCCGGAAAAAATCTGCACCTTCACCCCCGGACCGCGCCCAACTCTGACGGACGTTAAAAGTGAGCCGCGACCATACATGGCGCGAAGCGTGCTGCTCGGAGCACGCTTCGTGACATGTATGGTCGTTGGCTCTACTGCCTGGTTAGCCTCATTTTTCTCTTTATCCATAATGTGCCTTTCGGTGACAATTCGGACATATGGCGACAGCATTTTCGACTGTATCCTCTCCACCTTTGGCTAGCTGGAGCGTATGATGCACTTCCAGATACGGAGACCCGTCGGAGACTCTGGAAAATGGCGCCGGCTCGGCGCAATGCTCGCAGACCCCTTGTGCTCTATATAATACTTCGGTTACTACATCAAGATTCCTGACAAACTGCTCAACGGTCACAGTAATTACTGCTGGAACCTTTGGGGCAGTGGCCAATCGCGCTAGACGAGCTTCGCGTTCGGATATCTGCTTCGGGCCGCTATTTGGCATCTCCGTTTTTGACATGCCGAGCGTTATCTGGCGAATGCGTTCGAACTCAGGCTCGGTAATGGGCACGAAAGTCTGTGCTTTCAAAGTTGGTCGCCCTAAAAGTTTATCAATAGGCGGAACATTGACTCGATCAGTAAATTGTTCTCGATATTCGCGTCCTTCAATCATCCAAGCCAACTTTTCTCCTTCTGATATTTCCAGGGCTTCAGCTGGAATTTTGGTGTAGCAAGATTCCTTTATGCACTCATAGAAGCCCGTGATCTGACTCAGCGCCCGCTCCCGCCGGTCGCTTGTCGTGTAAGCAAAAGAAATCCATCGGTCTCCAATACGTATGCGCTGAAACTGCTTTGGCTCTTTTTCGGCTCCGGTTTTCCACGCAAAGTTTGGTAGTGCCAGTAATGATGCGAGGTCGTGCTTCAAAATGTAGAACTTACGATTTTGCATGTTGGTTCTGAAATTATTGGCGAACAGTTGGATATTAGCCCCCAATCTGCCCGCACATCCCGCTGGCGGGCGGGTTTTTTGAGGGGGTGGAATGGTGGGCAGGCATATGATTCTGAATGGATATGACGGTGTAGTTGGCGAGTATATCCAGGTGGGCACAAAAGCAAGACCTTTGGCGCATTGGGAGGCCGGTCCTTGGGAGAAGTGGGGAGTCCGGCTGTCGGGTTCGTCCATCCGGGCGCTGGCGGGGCTTGGGGGACTGGGGTGGCCTGCCTTTCCCCCGCGTCGGGACGCGAACGCTGCGGGAAGGTAGGGCAGGCTGGTCCTCCAGCCGCCGCGAGGCCCCACGCCAGCGCACACCAGGCGCGCGCCCCACGCC
>JANOAS010000038.1:0-5010 GCA_031411255.1 bacterium | reverse complement strand
TGGCGGCGACGCAGGGCTCGGGAGAGCGCCGACAGGCGCCTGATGATCGTCGCCATGATGCCGAAATTCATGACAGCCAGCGAGAATGTAATAATTACACTTTCGACTTTATACAAGGAAATCCCGACCATGCTGAGGCAGATAAAAGTGGCGAACGCCATCCGCTGGGGCTTGGCCATGGGGCCGGAAAAATCATGCGTACCGGTCAGGGATGCTCCGTGCATGCGGATGCAGGCGGTCATCAGCGCCCCGCAGGCCGCCAGCCAGCCCAGCGTGCTGCTCAGGGGCGTCCCCCCGGCATGCCCGAGCGCGGCCAGGATGACCATGTCGGAGATCCGGTCGGGAAATTCATTGAAGAGGTCGCCGTTGTGCGTCTTCAGCCCGCCTTCGACTGCCAGCATGCCGTCCATCAGATTGCACAGCAGCCGCAGCTGAATGCACGCCGCCGCCAGCAGCCACGCCAGCCAGGGCGGCAAAACCACCGGGCCGAAACACATCAGTCCCGCCGCTCCCAGCGCGAACACGGAGCTAAACGTGGAAACGCCATTTGGCTGAATCCCCAGCCTCAGCAGCGCCCGGGAAAGCCAGGCGGCCCACGCGGTGCTGCGGGATTTCAGAGGGCGACGGGCTGAAAGCGAATCATTCATCTTTGGGGCGGGGCGGCGAACACGTCCGCAGGCCGCATCACGCTCGCGCAAGCAATTTTGACTAAAAATTCACAACTTCAATTCTTTGTGAGATTAAAATGAAGCCGAAATACGAAAGCGCCGGGCTCCCACCCATCACCGCCACCGCCTCCCCGACCGGTGACGGCCTCCCGGGCCGGAGGCGCCTGCTTTTTTTTCCTCGCATCCTGCCTGGGGTGGGGTTAACTGCGCGACTCCACCCACCACCTGATTTTGAAAAAGGTCCTGTTTGTCTGCACCGGCAATGTCTGCCGCAGTCCCATGGCGGAAGGCCTCTTCCGTGCCATGGTGAAGAATCGTGGCGATTTTGAAGTCGCTTCCGCCGGGGTGGCCTCGTATCCGGGCCAGGCGGCCAGCGGGCACACCCTCTCCGTGCTGAAGGAGGAAAAGGTGGACCTCTCCTATTTCCGCAGCCAGCCACTGACGCGGAAGCTCGTGCGCGAATCGACCCACATCTTCGCCATGACGCAGGGGCACCGGGACGCGATCGAGGACAACTTCCCTGAAGCTGCGGACAAAACCTACCTCGTGTGTGAATTCGCCGCCGACGACAAGGTGCGCGGCCGCGACGTGCCCGACCCGATCGGCATGGGGCGCGACGCCTACGTCTTCACCCGTGAAACTCTGAAAAAGGCGCTCCCCAGCGCACTCGCCTACATCGACAAAACCTGGAAAGAAGAAGCCAAGCCAGCCCAAGCCATGACCCAAGCCGCCACCACGCCCGCCCCGACCGCCACCGCTCAGCCAGCCGCCGTTGCTGCTGCTGAAATTTTCATCGGAGCCGACCACGGGGGTGTGGAGCTGAAGGACGCGGTGACCGCGCATCTGGCGAAAAAAGGCGTCAAATTTACCGACTTCGGGACCAAGGGGAAAGACTCCGTGGATTACCCGGATTTTGTCCCCGGCGTAGTCGCCGGAGTGCTGGCCAGCCCGGCGAATCGCGGCCTGCTTTTCTGCACCACGGGCATCGGCATGAGCATCGCGGCGAACCGCACCCCGGGCATCCAGGCGGCGGTGGTGCACGATGTGAAGACGGCGGAAATCACCCGCCATCACAACAATGCCAACGTCCTCTGTCTGGCCGGCGCCACCACCAGCGCGGCGGACGCGGCGGCCATCGTGGACGCGTTTCTCGGCACGGAATTCGACGGCGGCCGCCACGGCCGCCGCGTGGACAAAATGAACGCCGGACCGAAGCCGCTGTCGCTGGTCGATCCGGCCATTGCGGAAGTCATCGCGCATGAAAAAGATCGCCAGACGAACAACATCGAGCTGATCGCCTCCGAGAACTTCACCTCCCGCGCCGTCATGGAGGCGCAGGGCTCCTGCCTGACCAACAAGTACGCCGAGGGCTACCCCGGGAAGCGCTGGTACGGCGGCTGTGAAAACGTGGACGTGGCCGAGCAGCTGGCCATCGACCGGCTGAAGGAACTCTTCGGCGCGGAGCACGCCAACGTGCAGCCTCACTCCGGCTCGCAGGCCAATGCCGCCGTCTATTTCTCCGTGCTGAATGTGGGCGACCGCATCCTCACCATGAACCTCGCCCACGGCGGGCACCTCACCCACGGCCACCCGGCGAACTTCTCCGGGAAATTCTACGAGGTCGTCCACTACGGCGTGAGCGAAAAGGACGAGCGCATCGACTACGACGCCCTGGAAAAGCAGGCCCTTGAGTGCAAGCCGAAGATGATCACCGCCGGGGCCTCCGCGTATCCCCGGATCATTGATTTCGAGCGCATGGCCGCCATCGCGAAAAAGGCCGGCGCGCTCCTCTTTGTGGACATGGCGCACATCGCCGGTTTGGTCGCCGCCGGAGTCCACCCCTCCCCGCTCGGACTGGCGGATTTCGTCACCACCACCACGCACAAGAGCCTGCGCGGACCGCGCGGCGGCGTCATCATGTGCAAGCCTGAGTTTGCCAAGGCCATCGACGGCCAGGTCTTCCCCGGCATCCAGGGCGGGCCGCTCATGCACGTCATCGCTGCCAAGGCCGTGTGCTTCCACGAGGCGCTCCAACCCGGGTTCAAGGAATACCAGCAGCAGGTGGTGAGGAACGCCGCCACCCTCGCCGCCGAGCTGGCGAAGCACGGGTTCCGCATCATGTCCGGCGGCACGGACAACCACCTCATGCTCGTCGATCTGCGTCCGAAGGACCTGAACGGCAAGATCGCCCAGGAAACCCTGGACGAGGCCGGCCTGACGGTGAACAAGAACAGCATCCCCTTCGACACCGCGTCACCCTTCAAGCCCAGCGGCATCCGCGTCGGCACCCCAGCCGTCACCACCCGGGGAATGAAGGAGCCCGAGATGATCAAGATCGCCGGCCTCATGACCCGCGCCCTCTCGAACATCGGCAAGCTGGACGAACTCCACAAAATCCGCGCCGAGGTGCGCGAGATCAACAAGGCCTTCCCGCTTCCGTAAGCGGGGGAACCGGTGGCCGGCTACCCGCGGCGGCCCCGCTCGTCCTTGGGCGGGTTGAGAATCGCTTCACGCGCAGCAGGCGGCAGATTAGACGACTGCACCCAGCGCGTTGCCGCTGCGGGATCGCGGCGGAACCACGACTGCCCGGCGCGAGTCAGCGTCTTCACGCGGGAGTCCTCGTTGGTAATTGTTGTGGCCCACGTAATGGCGGACTCTGGGTCCTCCCAGGCCAGGCTGCGGGCGAAACCGCTCACCGCAGAGTCCTTGGACGGCGATTCCGGAAGCGCGGCGAGGTATTCGCTGGCGGCCACCGCATCGCGCCTGGTCCACTCGCGCAGCGCAGAGTAGGTGCCCTCCGCACGCCCGGCTCCCTCCTGCAGGGTGCCCAGCCAGTTCAATGCCGCCTTGGGATCACGCTCCGCCCAGTTGTCGCCCACCTCCTCGATGATCCGCGCTCCGTAGTCCACGGTCGCATACTTGGCCGCCCACTCGGCAGCGGCGGCGGGGTTTTGCCTCGTGTAGGCTGCGGCGATCTGGTCCAGCGCGCTGCCCTTCAGCGGACCGTCCGGCAGGCCCTCGCCCCAAGCCGCTGCGCCAGCCGGTCCATTTTTCCGCAGCGCCTCGCCCGCCACCGTCTGGAGGAAATCTTCAGCTCCCTTGTCCCCGGCCCTCATGCGTTCCATCACGTATTCCGTGGCCATCCCAATGTCGTGGTCGGCCAGGCCACCCACGATGCTGCTGCGGAAATGATTTTTCTCATCCCCCTCTTTCATCGCATCCAGCCACGCGATGGCCGACTTGGGATCCTTGCTCGCCCAGCCGGGGATCGTCTGATCCAGAAACCTGGTTTTCGCTCCGCCCTCCAGCGTCCCGGCATGAGCCAGCGCCCCGGCAGGGTCCACCGAACCCCAGGCATAAAGAAAAAGCCCCCACTGCTCCCCTCCGGCACGGTTCGCCTTCATGGATTCCAAGACGGACTTGACGTTCTCCGGAGTCAGCGAGGCCAGCAGCTTGGAAAAGGCAGTGTTCCGGGTGAGCGGATTTGGATCCGTAAAGGCATCCTTCGCCAGCTCTTCGATCTGGCGGGGCGTCAGCGGGCCCCCGGCCAGCGCCCCATGGGCCGCGTCAGCTGCGGAAGCGACGGCCGGCTTCAGGGGTCGGTTCACCGCGCCTTCACCGTCAGCCGCTGCGCCCCCGGCCGCGCTCAAGCCCGCCAGCCCCAGCCGCGCTGCGGCGGCCCGTGCGGTTTCCCGTCTGGCAAATTGAGTCCCCAGGGCAAAGGCGGCAACCGCGCCGATGCCCCAGACGAAATGCGTGATGTGTGAGCTTTTCATAAAATGGAAATCGCCTGCCAGGCGCTGCGGGCTCCAGGTCAGGCCGCGAACATTCCCAAGCAACTCGGCAAATGTCAATCCGAGTGCCCCCCCGGGTTTTCCTGGAGGGCCGGTTCGCCAGGCGGCGGCGCGGCCCTCGATTTTCTCTGGCCGGGGGACAACCGCGCTTGCGCCGGGCTGAGGGTGGGGTTTGCTCTGTACCGATTCACTCCCACCTTTCACCGGCGGTCAAACCAGCTCCCGCAGGCAAGCCTTTGTCTCTTTCGGTAAAAACACCCCACGCCGTCTGACAAGTTTTTGACGCACAATCGACGACATGAAAATACCACACCACTTCCTGCTCGCTTTACTCCTGGCATCGACGGCTTCACTGCGGGCTGGCGACTCCTCAAAGCCCAACGTCGTCTATCTTTTAGCCGACGATCTAGCAGCCTGTCGGACTTTGAATTTTGACCACCGGGTGATTTCCGGAACCGTTCCGCTTTGCTCCGGCTCAATCGTCCGGCCAGCCGCTTGACTGGGCTCCGCTGGGCTGGAGGGAACTGCTTTGCGGGTGTTTTCGCCGG
>JANOAS010000037.1:0-30779 GCA_031411255.1 bacterium | reverse complement strand
TGACGCTACAGGAGCAGCTGGATACGGCCAGGATGTTGATCCAGTCCAGGGAAGCCGAGCAAACCTCCTGCCGCGATGCCCGGGATGCGGACTCCAACGCGCTGCGTGCCGAGGTCTCGGGGGTGATCGGCGAATTGCGCGATCTTTTGACCCTGGCGGACCCGCGTTGGGAACTCTTCGGTCTGAACATCCCCGCCAACCCGACCGTGCCCGAAGCCATCGCCTCCCTGACGGTGGCGGCACTGGGCACAGGTCAGGAATCCGCCGAATGGTCCTACGCCGTGCGCATGGAAGGCACGCGCCTCTTTCTCAAAAAAGTCGGCATAGACGAGGATTTCATCAACATCGCCGACCCGAAGGACTTGGACTATTTGATGAAAAACCTCACCCCCGGCACCACCATTTCCGTCTTCGTGCGCGCCCACAACGCCGCCGGCGACGGGCCCGCCTCCCCTACCATCACCAAAGTCGTCGGCGCCTGACCCGGGGGGGGCCGGCAGCGTTTTCACGAGGCACGGGTCAATCAATACGATTGCCCGCTGCCGGGTTTCCTGTTATAACCCAGCAGGATCACCAAACTGACACCCCCATGAGCCCCAAACCCCTTCCACACCCCCTCAGCCGCCTCTGGCTGAGCCTCGCCCTTCTGTTCCTGGCCGCCGCCCCGCTCCGTGCGGATTCATTTGGGCTGTTCACTTACCGAATCGTCGACGGGACGACGATTGAAATCACCGATTACCCCGAGAGCGCCACGGGAGCTGTGGTCATCCCGGAGGAGATCGCAGGGAAGCCTGTTACCAGTATCGGGGGTTCCTCATTCTCCTACTGCAGCCGACTGACGAGCGTGACGATCCCCTCCAGCATCACCAGCATCGGCGACTTCGCATTCTCCTTCTGCAGCCGACTGACGAGCGTGATCATCCCCTCCAGCGTCACCATCATCGAGAACGGCACATTCTCCAACTGCACCAGACTGACAAGCGTGAGCATCCCCTCCAGCGTCACCAGCATTGGCAACTCCGCATTCTACTACTGCTACGGACTGACGAGCGTCACCATCCCCTCCAGCGTCACCAGCATCGGCCAAAGCGCATTTTTCAATTGCACCGGACTGACGAGCGTAACCATCCCCTCCAGCGTCACCAGCATCGGCGAGACCGCATTTTCCTTCTGCAGCGGACTGACGAACGTGCCCATTCCCTCCGGCGTCACCAGCATCGGCGGCAGCGCATTCTCCGGCTGCACCGGACTGACGAGCGTGAGCATCCCCTCCAGCGTCACCACCATCGGCGGCGACGCATTCTTCCGCTGCAGCGATTTGGGATCCATCACTGTGGAAGCTGGGAACGCGCAATATGCCAGTGCCGGAGGTGTGTTGTTCAATGTCTCACTGACCACGCTCATAACCTACCCGGCAGGAAAAGCCGGTGCCTACTCCATCCCCTCCAGCGTCACCAGCATCGGCTCCGAGGCATTCTCCAGCTGCTACCGACTGACGAGCGTGACCATCCCCTCCGGCGTTACCAGCATCGGCGACAGCGCATTCTCCGAATGCAGAGGAATGACGAGCGTTAGCATTCCCTCCAGCGTCACCAGCATCGGCAACTCCGCATTCGCCGGCTGCGGGGGACTGACGAGCGTGAGCATTCCCTTCGGCGTCACCAGCCTCGGCAACTCCGCATTCTCCATCTGCAGCGGACTGACGAGCGTGATCATTCCCTCCAGCGTCACCAGCATCGGCAAATCCGCAATCTCATACTGCATCGGACTGACGAGCGTGAGAAAACCCGCCAGCGTCACCAGCATCGGCGACAGCGCATTCTACCTCTGCAGCGGACTGACGAGCGTGAGCATTCCCTCCAGCGTCACCAGCATGGGACAATTCGCATTCTCCTACTGCAGCGGACTGACGAGTGTGAGCATCCCCGCCAGCGTCACCAGCATCGGCAACTCCGCATTCTCCGGCTGCAGGGTGCTGGAATCCATCACTGTGGAAGCTGGGAACGCGCAATACGCCAGTGCCGGAGGTGTGTTGTTCAATGTCTCGCTGATCACGCTCATAGCCTACCCGGGAGGAAAAGCCGGTGCCTACCCGATCCCCTCTAGCGTCACCAGCATAGGCAACAACGCATTCTCCGACTGCACCGGACTGACGTGCGTGAGCATCCCCTCCAGCGTCGCCAGCATCGGCAACTCCGCATTCGCCAACTGCAGCGGACTGATGAGCGTGAGCATCCCCTCGAGCGTCACCAGCATGGGCGACTACGCATTCTCCTCCTGCAGCGGACTGACCAACGCGGTCTTTCTCGGCAATGCCCCTTCATCTTTTGGAGAGGCGGTGTTCTACGGCGCTGCGTCGGGATTCACCGTTTACTACTTGAGCAGCCGCACCGGTTTCACCTCCCCCACTTGGCAGGGCTACCCGGCGACGAGGATCGACGAAGCGATTTATCCCGCGGGGGCGTGGTTGCTGGGGTATGGGCTGGGGTATGAGGCGAACCTGCACTCGGACCCGGATGGCGATGGGGTGAGCCTCTTGATGGCCTATGCCCTGGATGTGGACCCGGTAAGAAACACCCCCAGTCGCCTGCCGGTGCCAATCATGGGCGCAGGGACGATGAGCCTGAACTTCAAAGCCGGGAAGCCAGGGGTGCTCTATCGGGTGGAGACGAGCGCAGACCTCACCGGACCATGGACGACGGCGGGAGTCACCCAGTCGGCCCCCGGAGCGGACGGACAAGTCACAGCCACGGTCAACCGGGATGGGCCGAAGCGTTTCCTGCGGTTGTTTGTGCAGGACTGAGGGCCGGACGGGGGGCGAGGAGCAGTTGGTGTATAGGATTTAGCCGATCCCCCCCTCCGCGCAGCGGGATCTTTTCCGGGAAAGCGGAGGAAGTGGCGGCTGCGCCGCAGGTTGGGTGAGATCGCCTGAAAGCTATACACCAACGGCGGCTGGCGGTGCCGTTGCCATTGAAGGCGATGCCTGGGATCGTCCAACGTCCGGCGGCGAGGGTGTCACTGAATGAGCCCCCGCCCCGTCTTGCCCGTTGATCTTTGCCCCGGCGTGATGGAGGCTGGCGCCCCGCATGAACGAAGAACTCCTCCAGGAAGCCATCAGCAATCCCCAGAACCTCGGGGAAATGAGCGACGCCGACGCCGTCGGCACCGTCGGCTCGCCCGAGTGTGGCGACATGCTCCGGATGTGGCTCAAGTTCACCGAAAAAGACGGCCACAAGGTCATCGACCGCGCCAGTTTTCAGAGCTTCGGCTGCCAGACCGCCCTCGCCGTGGCCAGCCTGGCCACGGAGCTGCTGAAGGGCAAAACCCTCGATGAGGCGAGGGACCTGTCCGCCTCGGAGCTGAGCGCGCCACTCGGGCCGCTTCCTCCCATGAAAATTCACTGCGGCCAGATGGTGGAAGGCGCGCTCAAGGCAGCGCTCGACGCCACCACGCCCTCCCCCGCCGCTCCATCTCCGGCGGCATCCGAGCCCCGTGCGGGCACCCTGCTGGATTCCCTGCAGGCCTCCTCCCGGCCCTCCAAGCTCAAGATCACCCTCCAGCCCTGATCCCGCACACTCCTTTCACACACACCACATACACACATGCACAACGAAATCGAAATCAAGCGCCAGGTCGAAGCCATCCAGATCCCCAGCGGCGACACCATTTCCCTGCCAGCCGGCCTGAAAGTCATCATCACCCAGAGCCTCGGCGGCACCTACACCGTGGCTACGGACCAGGGGCTGGCCCGTATTTCCTCGAAAGACGCCGACGCCCTCGGCCTCGACAAGGATGCCAGGCCCAATACCGTGCATTCCGGCGATCCGCTGACTGGCAGCGATCTGGAAAAAGCCATCTGGGACCAGATGAAAAACGTCTACGACCCCGAAATCCCGGTCAACATCGTCGATCTCGGCCTCATCTACGACATGACGACCGAGGGAGAGCCGGGCAAAACGATCGTCAACGTGAAGATGACCCTCACCGCCCCCGGCTGCGGCATGGGCCCGACCATCGCCGCCGACGCCCAGTCGCGCATCATGACGCTGCCCGGCATCGAGGACGCCCGCGTCGAGCTGGTCTGGGACCCCGCGTGGAACCAGGAAATGATCTCCCTGGAGGGAAAGATGAAGCTCGGGATGATCTAAAAGCCGCCCTCACGGCGACGCTGGCACCGTCCTCACCAGACGGTAGTAGCGTTTCGCCGGCGGCGTTCCCACCAGGGTGGAGTCGGTGAAACTGACCGCCTCCGTCCCTGCCGGGATCGCCATTTTCACCGAGTTCGGCAGGTCCGTGAACCAGTCCACCAGGTTGGGCGAGTACTGCACTTGGTAGTTGTAGCCCGGCTCCACCGGCCAGCTCAGGTCCGCCGTGCCGTCCGTCTTGCGCGTGAGGCTGGTGACCGCGGGGGTGGAGGCAGGCTGGACCGTCACGGTGAAGTCGTCGAACAGCATCCAGTTGTTTCCCGGGAACGCCGCCGCCGTGATCTCCCACTCCACCGCCACATTTCCCAGCGTCCGAGCCAGCCCTGTGGCATTGAAGACCTGGTCCTCAAACAACGGCACCGCCCCAATCTGCGCTGTCCAGCGGTTTGTCTCGCAGTTGATAGTCACCGTCAGCTCCGCCAGATTATCCCGCTGGAACGTGCTGCTGGTCGAATGATACGCACTGCCCTCCATCCGGTAGGTTCCGTAGCCCGCGGCCGTGTTGTCGAAATTCAGCGCCGCCAGAAGCTGGCGCTGCTGGTTGTAGAAGCTGATGTAGAAATTGTCCCGGAAGCCGTTCGTCGAGTCCGCGATGCCAAACACCGTGTAAAAGGTGACGATCGGATTTCCCGTTGTGAGCGGCGCGTAGGTGACCGGGCGGTAGACACTGACGAAGGTCGTGTTCAGCGGAGGTCGGTAGTAGCCCAGAAAGGCGCTCCGCCCCACGCCCGGTTCCACATCCTGGTCTATCCCCTGCACCCCGGTCCAGCCATTCGTGGTCCCCGTGCTCGCCCCCAGCCAGCCGCCGCTCCCCACCAGCCGGTTCTGACCCACCGTGAAATTCTCAAAATCCGTCTCGTAAAGCGTCACCGTCCCCGCCCCGGCTAGGCGCAGGAGGAGGACAGCCAGCAAAATTTGAAAAATGACGAGAGGGGTGACTCGACGCACAGGCCGCTACTAAACCACATCAGCCCTTCACGGGCAACTGGCCCGATGAGGGGATGCGCCGGTTTCCGAAACATCCCCATCATCTCCCCCCCCCGCCGCCTCCAGCGCCCGATACCTTTCCCGCAGCCGCAGCGTCACCGGCCCGGGGCAGCCGGGGAGCGCGACGCCGTTCACTTCGGCCACCGGGTGAACGCCCCGCGTCGATGACGTCACGAAAACTTCAGCAGCCTCCCCCAGCACCTCCTCGCCCAGCGGCGCTTCATCCACGAGCATCCCCTCAGCTGCCGCCAGTTCCAGCACCAGCGCGCGGGTCACTCCGGGCAGGCAACCGGTGGCCAGAGCGGGCGTCCAGAGCCGGCCCTCGTGCACCAGGAAAAGGTTGGTCGCCGTGCCCTCGCAGAGGTGGCCTGCGGTGTTGCAGAAAATCGCCTCGTCGGCCCCCAGCGCGTGGGCCCTGTTCAAGGCGAGGACATTCTCACCATAGGAGAGGGACTTCACCCCGGCCAGTGCCCCGTGTTCATTCCGCCGCCACGGCACCGTCACCGCACGGGAAACTTCCGGCCACGCCTTCTGGGGACCGGCTGAAACCAGCGTTACCGCCCCCTCCACGCCGCGCACCAGCGTGATCCGCAGCCGCGTCACCGCCTCCTCATTCCGGCCGTTGGCCGCGATGACCTCCCCCACCGCCTTCCGGATTTCCACCCGGTCCGGCTCCATCAGCCCCAGCCGCGCCGCGCCCTCAGCCAGCCTGTCCAGATGCCGCTCCAGCGCAAACGGCCGCCCCGCGTGCGCCACCAGCGTCTCGTAGACCCCGTCACCCACCAGCAAACCCGGAGCCCGGCCGAGGAGCGTCTCCGCCCCGGCCTCGCACAGCATTCCATTCATCCACACCTTCAGCATCGCCGCCCACTTCACTCCGGTCCGGGAAAAACTCCAACCTCAAATTTTGCCCACGCCGCATTCCTCGCCACCGTGCCCTCCGTGTTCGCCAGCCTCCTTACCACCTTTTTCTTCGCCCTCAGCGCCGTCTGCGGCCAGCGCCTCAGCCGCCTGCTGGGCGGCATCACGGCAAATTTCGTCCGGCTTCTCCTCGCCGTCACGCTCCTCACCGCCCTCACTTTCACCCTGTTTCCGAACTCCTTTCACCGCGAGACCACCGGCTGGCTCCTGCTCAGCGGCGTCATCGGTTTCGGCCTCGGGGACGTCGCCCTCTTCCTGGCCTACCCCCATCTTGGCTCACGCCTCACCGTTCTCATCCTCATGGCTGCGGGCACCCTCTTCAGCGGCTTCGGCGACTGGATGTGGCAGGGTGTCGCCTTCCGCCCGGTCGAGCTGGCGGGCATCGCCGTCATCCTCTGCGGACTCATCCTCGCCCTCCACCGGCCTGGCGAGCGGCTCCGGTTCAATCGCGGCATCGCCTTCGCCGTCCTCGCCGGCCTCGGCCAGGGGGGAGGCGCCCTCATCAGCCGCCATGTGAATGCCATCGCCAGTGCGCACGATTTCGCCATCCCCGGCCTCAGCCAGGCCTGCCAGCGCGCCTGGGGCGGCCTTGTCATCGGCACGCTTGCCTGGTTTCTGCTCAATCACGCCCTCTCCCGCCGCCCGGTCATCCCGGAGCCACCGAAAAAGAAAAAATTCCTCCTGTTCTGGCTGGGTGGCGCGGCTGTGTTTGGCCCCGTCGCGGGAGTTGGTTGCATGCAGTGGGCGCTTCAGTCCCTGCCCGCCGCCATCGTCACCGCCATCACTGCCACCGCACCGCTTCTCATCATGCCCCTGGCCTGGTTCAGTGAAAAAGACCGCCCCTCCCCGCGTGCCATTGCGGGCTGCCTCCTCGCCGTCGCCGGCCTCTGCACCCTGGGCTGGCTCAGGCGGTAGCCAGATTCAGCCGGCTCAGGCGGCAGCCACCATCAGCCTTCCCCAAACATCCGCTGCCAGGCCCAGAAAACCCCAAAGCCGGCGATGACCACACTGGCCGGTATGGAAATCCAGGCCCGATACCAGTCCTTTTTCCAAAACCACCCCACCAGCAGAAAAGCCGTGGCAATCACCACAAGCTGGCCGCCTTCCACCCCGATGTTAAAACTGACCAGAGCCGCCACAAACTGATCCTTCGGCACTCCGACTTCCTTGAACGCACCGGCAAATCCCAGCCCATGGATGAGGCCGAAAATGAAAACCACCGCAGGCCGCCAGACGCTGAGGTCCGACCGGCAGAGGTTTTCGATGGCGACAAAGGCAATGCTCAGCGCGATGGCGACCTCAACCGGCTGCGAGGGCAGCCGCACAATGTCCAGCATGGCCAGCGCCAGCGTGATCGAGTGCGCCACAGTGAACGTCGTCACCTGCCAGAGCAGCGGCTTGAAGCGCCGGGCCAGGAAAAACAGGCCGAGCACAAAGAGAATGTGGTCCAGCCCCTCCGGCACAATGTGGATGAACCCCTGGTGCAGGTAGCGCACGAAGACCATACCGAACCCGTCAGCCTCCGGCTCCGGCGTGGTTGCAGCTCCGGCTGTAGAGGCTTTCGGCAGGAGAAACTCCTTGCTCGTTTCTCCGATGAAGTACGGCCGCGTTCCGCCGCGCTTGTCCGTGGGCTGGCCTGCGATGAGCGTGGTCAGCACGCACGCCGTCTGGCCGCAGGCACGGATGGTGAACGCCTTCACATCCTCCGCCACCGGCACCTTCGCCCGCCCAACCACAAACAGGTGCTTCTTCCCCGGCGTCGCCGCCCCCGCCCCGGGCCCGGCGGCGTCCTTTTCCTCCACATCCAGCGTGCTCCACTGCCAGGCCGGTTTCAGCACGGTCGTGTCCAGGCGCAGTTCCACCTCGCCGAGAAAGAAGTCCCCGGCCCGGCCAAAAGTTTCCTTTTTCGCCTCCTCACCGTCCGCGCCGCCACGCAGCAGCGCCGGGAAAAGCGAAAGCGCCTCGGAAATTTCCAGCACCTTCTTCGCCTCCGCACTCACCTCCAGGGCGAGCGACTTCCCGTCCGCAGTCGCGTCGGCGGTGACCGTCAGGTTGTTAATGGAGTGGGCACGCACCTCCGTCGACCACACGGCAAGGACGAGCGGAAGGAGCAGGGCGGCAAGGAATCGGCGCAGGGAAATCATGGATGAAGAAGGGCGAAGCGGGACGGGCACACTCTGGCCCGGTTTTGCCACCGCGCCAGTACCGCCGCCAGCAGGATTGGGTCAGAAAAAGGACGATCCCGGCACCTCGCGGCACCGGGATCGTTTTGCAGAAACTTCCGGAACCGGAAATCAGATGGACTGGATCACCTGGGACGCCGGGAAGCGCACCTTGGCCAGATCCGCATACTTGTCCCCCGCAGCCCGGTAGCCCGCAGCGCAGGCCACCACGGTCGTGAACTCGCCACCGGCCAGCCCGAGCACTTCATCAAACTTGTCAGGGACAATGCCCTCCATCGGGCAGGCATCCACCTGCAGCACCGCTGCCGACGTCATGAACGTCCCCAGCGCGATGTAAACCTGGCGCGTCGCCCAGTTCAGCAGCTGCTCGTCGCTCATGCGCGCCACAAATCCGGTCATCATGCCGCGATAGGTGGCCAGGGCCTCCTTCGTCCCGCCACGGATGGCGATCTGGCTGTCCAGGAAGCTGTCAATGTAGGCCTCGTCGGTTTTTTTCAGCGCCGCCAAGACCACAAGGTGGGAGCAGTCCGTCGTCTGGGCCTGCCCCCAAGCGTGCGGCTGCAGGCTCGCCTTCACGGCAGGATCGGTGATGACGAGGAACTTCCACGGCTGAAGGCCGAAACTCGACGGGCTGAGCCGCAGAGCTTCCTGAAGCGCAGCCCAGGTTTCAGCAGGGATTTTTTTCGAGGCGTCAAAACCCTTCGTGGCGTAGCGCCAGTTGAGTTGGTCGGTGAGTTCAGCAGGTGTGATCGTGGGCATGTTGTGTGGAAAAATTGGTTTCGTTTTGAGCGGGACGTTGGTGGACCCGCAGGGAGGCAAATTCAAGGCAAAACTCGCCCCTGGCTGCCACTACGCTTCGGGCTTCAGATTGGATGGCAGCATTTTCGCCACCACCCACAAAAGCACCGCCACCACCAGCCCGAGCGCCCCCCAGAGCCATGGGGAACCAGCGCTGGCGTCAGCTCCGGATTTCCGCCCCCGGAGCACTTCCTCCGCGCCCAGCGTGGCAGGGGCCGGGGTTGCGGCCAGGAGTTCCTGGCGGACGAGCTGGAGGTCGTAGCTGGGCTCCTGCGTGTGCTCATTTCCGTAGTAGAGGAAAACGGGGGCAGAATCGGTCACCTTGGCCACCAGGGTCTGCACGGGCGTGAGCAGCTTCACGTCGGCTATTTCGATGGGCGGGTTGTCCCCGTTTTCGGTTTCCAGAAAAAGCTCGCCCTGAACGCGGGCGTAGGACCCGAGCTGGAGGGAAAAAATCGCCGGTTCCCCCGCCGTCCGTCGCACCCACTGCGCGAACCCAAACTGGGTGCGATGGACATTGCCGAATTCATCCTTCTGGTTTCCCCAGAGGCTGACCGTGCGGTCAAAGAGCGGCGTGGGCGAGGTGCAGGTCAGCTCGCGCACCGGCAGCCCGGCATGCGGCTGGGTGAGTTTCCACAGCGACACCCTCGGGCGCTTCGGGTCACTCTCGCGCGAGACACCGGGCTTGATGGTCCGCACGGCCCTGGATTCAGCCCTGAGCCACGGTATCTGCCGGTCCTTCTGCACGAGCCGAATGTCCCCCAGCCCATCCTGGCAGCTGGAGAGCACCTCCTCGTCCAGCTCCACACGGATCACGCCCGCCGCAGCGCCGGAAACAGCTTTGCGGAAGCGCCACTTTGCCAGATCGATCCCCGAGCCCTCCGCCGGAACGCCGGGCAAGGCGGCGGGTTCTTTGAAGGTGGGGTTCGGCGCGAGCCCCCCGGCTTGCGCCCCACTTGCCGGGCTCTTCCGGAGTTCGGCATCGAGGGCAGTCACATCGTAACCGGGCCGCGCGGCCGTGCGGTGTCCGGTCAGCAGCCTCCACGCGCCAGCCTCCGGGGCAAAGAAGACCAGCGCCACCGGCTGCCGGGCCGCCGTGATTCCCGTCACCTGCAGCGGCGGGCTGTCGCCGTTCACGATGGTCAGTGTGGCCTGCCGCACCGGGATCTGCCACGCCACTGGCAGTTCCAGCGACTCCGCCTTCAGCCCGTCCTTCTCCGGCAGCCGACAAAGCACATCATTGACGCCGCTGACAGTTCTGGGAGCCCCGTGGTCATCCTGCACATAAGTCAGATAAACCCGGCGGTTGAAAACAGGGTCGTTCACCTGCAAAGTGAGACTGGCCACATTCAAATTCGCCGCGCCCAAATCAAGCGTCAGCACGGTTTCCTTCGCCTTTTGCTCGGTTTTCGTGATGCTGATCGCGTGCGGCGCGGTGACGGGCTTCTGCTTCGTGAAATCCACCCGCGCCGCCGTGAAGGGCACCGGCTGGGCTCGCTTGTCATCCAGCGTGATCCGCAGCCGCGCGTAGACGCCCGAAGGCACGGGCACCCGCAGCCGCGCGGCACCGTCCCTCTGGCGAAAAACGACCGCACCGGCCACCAGCTCGCTCCACTGCGCACCGTCCGCGCCGGACTCGACCCGGACCGATTTGATAAATTCAGGAGCCGGTGTCTCAAGGATGACTCCGTGGATGGCTTCGGTGGCACCGGTTTCGAGCAGCAGGACGGTCTCTCCGTCCCCGGCGCTCGCTTTAAAATCCTTCACCCCCTCGCCTCGCGGCGGGACGAGCGAGGTTGTTTCGATGACCAGCGGTGTCTCGACGCCTGAAGGCGAAAGCAACCGCACATCGTGCAGCTCCGGCTGGGACGCGTTGATCGTTTCCACCGGCAGGTCCAGCCGCGTCAGGCCGGGTGCAGTGACGGTGACGGGCTGCTCAAACCGCCACGCCGTGGCATCGAGCCCGGCTGCATGAACCGCAGCGGACAGCAGGAAAAAGAGGATGACTGGTTTCATGAAGGAAAGGGAGTTACGGGTTCCGGGTTTTATCGAAGAAGCGCTGGTAGAGGAAGGAGGCAAGCAGGGCGATGACGGCCACCACCATGAGCGCGCCGATGCGGTAGAACGTCTCCAGGCTGGCCAGGTCGTGGAGGAAGAGCTTGACCAGCGTGACGGCGAGCAGGCCCACCCCGGCATAGCGCGCCCCCTTCGCTCCGGACCAGAAGCCGGCTACGAGCAGGCCGAGGGAGAAGAGGCTCCACGCCACCGTGGTCGTCATGTCTCGGGCGAGGTTCAGCCCGGTGAACGTGATGGTAACGAAGCGGCTGCCGGGCTCGGTGAAGTAGTCGGCGATCTCGATGTTCAGCAGCAGGAAGAGGAGCACGCCGGCCAGCGACCAGAGCACGGCGCGAATGTTGAGGTTTTTAACCACATCATGCGGCGGCTGGATCCAGCGGGCGGCGGCCATGAAACACGCAGCGGCGAGGCCGTAGGTGTAGAGGTGCCAGTTCAGGATGGGCGTCGCCCCGCGCGGGTAGGCGGTGAGCACCGCCGGGTTCAGCGCCAGGCGGACAAAGACCACGCCGAGCAGCGCCAGCGCCGTCCAGACCAGCCCGCGATGCGCCACCCGCCGGTAAAGCCATAGCAGCGCCGCGCCCTCCAGCGCCCAAGCCACCGTGATCCACTGCCGGCTGAGCTGGATGGGGAAGATGAGCGTGATGAACAGCAGCGCCACGCCCCCGAACCACGCCAGTTGCCCGGTGCGGAATCCGCCTTCGGATTTCACCACCCGCAGCACCCCCAGCAGGCTGATGATCCCCGGCACGGCGAACGCCGCCGGCACCAGCCCGAGCCGCCCGGAGAACCCGGGAAAGCTGAGCCGCACCACCGAGTAGACCAGCAAAAAGTGCCCGATGCCCGAAGCCGCCGCCGCCGCCCACGGCAGCACGGAGCGACGGAAGGTCTCCCGAAAGACAAACGGATACACCGTGAAAAGCAGGTGGACTCCGGCATACCAGGCCAGCGGCGTCCACGGCTGCGCCGCGTCGAACCTCCGCCCGTGCCACGCCGCCTCCAGTGCCAACATGCACACCAGCGCCGCCAGGCTGAGCACCGGCAGACGCGCGATCCGCGCCAGGCCGAGGAGCAGCACCACCAGCAGCAGGCCGAGGCCAAACACCGGAGACGGATCCGCCACCGGCAGCCGCAGCGTGGCCATGATGAGCAGCAGAAACGGCAGCGCCGCCGAGAGCACCGGCAGCGACGCCGCCACGCGGTCATTCGCCGTGCCGCCAGCTCCCGGAAACCTCCGCGCCAGCCAGCACCCCGCCCCGGCAAAGGCCGCCACAAATCCGCCCAGCACCAGCAGGAAGGACGGCAGCACCGTGATCTGCGGCGGAATCCGCAGCAGCCAGCACAGCACCACCACCAGCGTGAGCACCAGCGCCACGATCACCGGCGCCAGCACGCCGGAAGCCACCGCCACGGCGATCACTCCCAGGTCCGCCAGCAGGATCGCCGGCCAGAGCAGAAACGACACCTCCGGCAGCCTCAGCACCGGCAGCAGCATCAGCAGCACGACCAGTGCGGAAAACCACGGCGACACCAGCCGCGGCGCGACCGGATTTCCCTCGTGCAGACGCCGCCAGACCAGCGGCACGCCCGCATGCAGCACGCCAAAGACGAGATAGATCACCAGCGCCGCGCCCAGCCACTCCGGTTTCAGCCGCTCCATCGTCCAGAGCGTCAGGTGGAGGAAAGTCAGCAGCGCCGAGGCCGATTGAGCCAACGCAAGGCGCGGGAAGAGCCCCGCCACCCCCAGCACCGCCGCATTCACCAGAAACACGAAACCGTAGAGCAGAAACGGCCGCCCGGTGATTCCCTCGAACCCGAGAAACCCAAACGCCGCCAGCATCGCCATCCCGCACACGGCCAGCAGCGCTCCTGCGGCCTGCCCGTCTCCGGATTTCTCCCGCCCGCTCCACCACGCCGCGGCGAAAAAAAGAGCGATGAAGAAGAGCAAAATCCCCATCGGGATGAGCGTCGCGCTGCCGGCGAAGTACTCGCCCCGCACAAAGAACTTCGCGAACCACCCCAGCTGCATGAGCACCGTGCCCGCCGCCGCCAGGGGCGCCAGAAAGAACCAGCGCCGGTGCCTCGCCACCAGCAGCAGCCCCGCATCCAGCAGCGCGATGTAGCCAAAGAGCCCGAACGGCGCATCCTGCCCCGTCGAGCACAGGATGGGCGTGAGAAACCCGCCCAGCATCCCCAGCACCGCCACCACCAGCGCATTCAGCCGCACGGAAACCAGGAACGCCGCCGCCGTCGTCAGCGCCATCAGGCCAAAGGCGACCAGCGCGCCCTGCGATCCCTCGCCAAACAAATGGTAGCGCGCATGGGCGCT
Source organism: bacterium (assembly GCA_031411255.1). GTDB lineage: Bacteria > Verrucomicrobiota > Verrucomicrobiia > Verrucomicrobiales > V1-33 > JANOAS01. Next base: position 17,283 of record JANOAS010000037.1, on the reverse strand, counting down.
GAACGAGACCCCGTAAAGAATGAGGGTGCCCGACGCGCAGAAAGTCTGCGCCAGCACCCGGTAGGCCTGCCGCCGGTGCACCACCACCCCCGCCACCAGCAGCCCGGCCCCCAGCACAAACCCGATGGCCGCCCGGCCCGCAGGCGGGATCAGGTTGTGGTCGAACGAATACTTCACAAAAAAGACAATCGCGAAAAACAGCGCCAGCCCGCCCAGCCAGGCGAAAAGTTTCACCCCGAGGAACTGCTCCAGATTCAGCGACGGCATCACCCGGGCCGGAGGCGGCACCACGGGCTCCGGAGCCGGCTCCGCCTCCGACGGTGCCTTTTCAGAAGCCATCACCGGCAGCGATACCGGCAGTGGCGGCGGCCCGGCAGGCTCCACCGGCGGCGGGAGAAACGCGGCAACCGACAACTGCACAGGCAGCTCCGGCATTTCCCGCACCTGTGGCACCATGACCGGCGCCGGAGGCTCCGCCTTTCCCTCCGCCCGGCTGCGCAGCGCATGCACCTGCTCATCCAGCCGCCCTATCGCCCGCATCGCCGTATCCAGCCGAGCCTCCAGCTCCTCCGCCCTCCTCTCGGCCCTCCCCGCCCGCACCATGGCTGCGATGGGGATCACAACGACGCACAAAATGACGATGAGAAGAATAATGACCGCGAGCACTTCCATAAATGAGGGGACCAGATCCGATCCGCCGCCATGCTACGGGAGCCCCCCCGGCCACGGCAATCGATTCTTCCATGTCCGTCCATCCATTTTCTCAATGACCGGCGAACCTGAAAGAAGGCCTGGGGCTTGGGAAAAAAGCACCCTCAAGAGGAGACCCTCCCCACTCTGATCTCCCCCCTATTCCGTCGCGATCTTCACATTCCGATACTCACACTTCATCTCCACGCCGGGGTGAATCTGCAGGCCGAGCGGAGCGGCGCCGGAGAATTTGGCGTCCGTGTATTCAGACGCCTTCTTGCCATTGATCCAGCAGGTGAAGGTGTCACCTTTTGCCTGAATGCGGAAGGTGTTCCACTCGCCTTCGGGTTTCATGAGGGTCTTCGCCTCCTTCGCCTGGCCGGCCTCCGGGTAGCCCGCCTTGCCCACGTAGAAGGAGCCCGACATGTCCACCTTCAGGCTGCCGGAAACGCCGAGCTGGAGCTGGATGTTCGGCTTCCGCATTTCCACGCCGGTGTCCACCCCGCGCGGGGGCACGCCTTTCCACCGCACGTCGAACTCGAGGATGAAGTCCCCGTATTCCTTTTCCGTGTAGAGGTAGTGCCCCTTCTTCGCCGCGTCGTTTTCGCCAATGAGCACGCCGTTCTCCACGCGCCAGAAGGGCTTCGCGTCGGCGGATTTGAAATTGGCGAGGTCTTTGCCGTTGAACAGCGGCTGGAACTTCGACTCCTCCCCCCGGCAGGAAAGCACGGCGGTGAGTGTGATAGCGAACACGAGCGGGGCGATGGGGTATTTCATGGTGAGTTCAGGGGAAAGTAAGAGAGAGAACCTGCGGCAAGCCGGAGCCGGACGCTGGTGGATGATGAACATGCCGCCCGGAACAGCCGGGCGACAGCCTATAAAAAAACAAGCCTGTTCATCGTCGTCGCGATTGCTATTCCATTTCGGCGTTTCTGTCCAGCCTGAAGCCGAGTGCCGGTTCACCGGGCCTCCGCCAGATACCGGAGGACGGTGGTGCGCTCCGGCTCGCCTTTGATCGTGCGGGCCCACGCCTCTGCTGCCTCCGGATCAAAGGCCCGCGTCCTGGAGGCAAATCCGGAGACGGCTCCGTCGTAGGCCGGGTTGTCGCGATGCGCCAGCAGCCAGCGCGCCACGTCGTCCGCACTGGCCTCCGTGGTCCAGCGGGAGACAGCCAGAGCCGCTGCTTCATTCACCGCAGGTCCGGACGCATGACCGGCGATCCACTCCAGCACCTCCGTCGCCGGCTGCGTCTGGAGCAGCGTCTGCGCCACGCGGCCCATCGCCCCGGGCTCAACGGCCGCACTCCCGTGGTAGCGGTCATAACAGGCCGTCAGACCGTCCATCGATTCCCCCGCCCAGCCCAGCTTCATCTGCTCCCCGAGCATCTGAGAAAAAAGCGCCTGCGCATTGGCCCTCCCCCGTCCCGTCTGCCCCGCCAGCTCGTCCAGCCACGGGCGGAGGCGGGATGGATCACCCGTCGTCAGTTTCCCCGCCAGCGCGGCCAGGGTGGGCCGGTCGCGTTCCGGGTCCAGCCTTTCCGCCGCTGCCACCGCCCGCTGCGGATCCGTGCCCGCCACTCCCTCGAACCACCCCAGCATGAGCCCGCGCCGGAAATTTCCCTCCGGCAGCCCCTCCAGCCACGCACGGCAGCCGTCGGGATCCTTCGCCGCCCAGCCTGCCACGGCGTGCCGGCCGCCATGCCGCTCCCACCCTTTTACTACGTCGTCCGGACGACAATGCGCCGCCAGCTTTTCCCGCCCGCACTCCCCCAGCCTGCGGAGGAAAATCTGCGCCTCAGCCTCGGAAATTTCCGCGCGCCCGCGCCCCTCGCGCACCGCCGCCCAGCACTCCTCCCAGTTCGCCTCCGTCACTCGCGACAGCGCCTCGGCCAGCCACCGCTGGCGCTCCACCGGATCCTTCTCCCGCCCCAGCTCACGCCATGCTGCACGCCAGCCGTCCGCCGGTTTCCCAGCCTCCGCCACACGCCCGCCGCCAGCATTCCTGCACGCCAGCGGGGCCGGGCGTTTTGCCACCGGCGCGGCTGCCTGCGCCCGCACGGGGGAAATCCCGGACCTCAACTGCGGAGACACCCACACGCCCGCCAGGAACGCTCCGGCCAACACGGCCAGCGTCCTCCAGTTTCGGCGATGAAGCGTCATTCCCACGCCACTGAGAGTGCGCCCGGCCCCGTTTTGTTGAAAAATTGTTTCCGGGTCAGTCCTCGTCCTTCGTCACAAACCGCCGCCGGTGCCACACCAGCCACAGCAGCGCCGCCAGTCCCCAGCTCCACGCCGCGTATTTGTGGTGGGAGATGGTGATGCTCGGAACGAAGTCCGCACTCGCCCGCGTCGTCGCCGCCACGATGGCCAGCACGATCAACGTGCGCGGCACCCACGAGCGCTGCGAGAAGCCCGCCAGATCCCCGCTGTGGCCGAAGAGCACACGGCTCGCCACCACCAGCATCAGCAGGCCGAAGGCGCTTACGTAGAGCAGATGCTCCAGCCCGATCCGGTGCGGGTAAAACCACCCCGCCGCCGCCAGCCCGGCAAGCCCGGTGATCAGCGCCCAGTACAGCCCTGTCGCCAGCGATCCACGCGGCGGGTCCCCTGCCCCGCGACGCCACCGGATTTCAGCCAGCAGGTACCACGCCGCCGTGCCCGCCCGCAGCAAATACGCCGCCACCGGCTGCCCCGCCACCTCCAGAAAAAAGCTCCCCACCAGCAGCACCGCCGCCAGCCCGGCCCGCAGCAGCTTCGCCCGCGCAGCGGACTCGGTGCCCGCCTCGCCAAATCCCCCGCCCAGGATGCGCGGGAAAATGAAGGAGCCAATGCCCAGCACCGGAGGCAGAAGCAGCCCCTGGTAAACAAGCAGTCCCGCCAGCCGCAGCGGGCCCTGCTGCGCCATCAGGTCCGCGTTCAGCCACATCACCGAGCCGGAAATTCCGCACAGCAGCCCCGTAAGCGCCAGCAGCATCTGCGGCGGCGGCGCCTCCTTGCGGAAGCGCACCAGCCTCACCACCAGACAGCCCAGCAGCACCACCAGCAGCGCCAGAAAACACCCATCCGCCACCCGCATTTTCAACAGCAGGTGGCACACCCCGGTGGCCAGATGCAGGGCAAAGAGGACCACCAACTCCACCGGCGTCAGCCGCGGAGCCGAGGCCATGCGCGGTCCCGCCGTTCCGAGAAACCCCACCACAAACGCCCCGCCGAAACACTCGATCATCAGCCGCGCATGAGTCAGCCCGGGATAAAATGCCAGCTTTCCAGCATAAAAAAGCGGCCACAGCGAGACACCAATGACACTCCAGAGCGCCCCCGTGAAAAAGAAGAGCCGGAACGGCTCGCCCGCCAGCCACGCCAGCAGGCCTGGCCCGGTGGCTCGGGCGGCGGGCGTCTTTCGGTGCTTGCAGGCGGGGAAACTCATGGCTTTGCCGCCGCCGGAGCGGCCTGCACCGGCATGGACACCTCCAGCGCCGCAAATCTCTCCTCCAGCGACTTCCGGTTCGGCACATGGCACTTCAGGCACTGGTTCTGCAGGACTATCACCCCCGCAAACCGCAGCTGCCCGCCCTCCACCTCGGAGAACTCCTTTTCCCCGCCCGTGATCGCCTTCAGCGCCCGTTCGCCAAACCCGTCCACCGCCCGGTTCTCCTTGTTCTGCACGGTGTCATCCGACGCAAGCCACCGCACACTCAGTCCCCAGTCTGCCGACAGATTTTTAAAGACATCGCGCAGTGAGTCAGACGGGATCGCCTTGCTTTCTCCCTTGCGGAAAAAATCGCGGTGCATCACCCGCAGCGCCCCGTCGATGGAGGCATGCACCAGCTGAGCCCGCACCCGCGCCTCAGCAGGCGAAGGCAGCGGCTTCACGGCCGCAGGGGCCGCCTTTTCCTCTGCAAATCCACCCCCGGCCAGGAGCGCCACCGCCAGGCCCCCTGCCACTGCCCATCCGTATCGTGTTTTCATACCAGTCATGGTCTGAGGCACCCGGCAATCCGCCGACCCCTGCTCGACGGTGGCCCTCTGCGTTCCCAATACCAGGAAATTCTTTGCCACCGGCACCGTAGGAATATCCCTGCCCCGGCGGAGCGGACCAAGCCGCCCCATCTTCACCGCCCGCCCTAATCGACCGACCCCTTCGGGATATTGATCAGCATCTGAGCGTTGTTTGGATGACGACGGATGAAATGCAGCAGCCTTTCCACCGCCTCCACCGGCTTGTGACCGGCGAGTCCGCGGCGAATGAGATTGATTTTTTCCAGCTGGTGCGCCGGGAGGAGCAACTCCTCGCGCCGCGTGCCGGACTTGAAGATGTCCACCGCCGGGTAGACGTAGCTCTGGCTGATTTTCCGGTCGAGCACCAGCTCCATGTTGCCGGTGCCTTTGAACTCTTGGAAAATCAGGTCGTCCGCCTTCGAATTCGTCTCGATGAGCGCCGTGGCGATGATGGTCAGCGAGCCGCCTTCCCGGGTGTTCCGCGCCGCAGCGAAAAGCTTGCGGGGAAGCTCCAGAGCGCGCGCGTCGATGCCGCCCTTCATGGTGCGCCCGGAGCCCGCCCGGCCTTCCAGCGAGTTGTTGAAGGCACGGGCCAGTCGCGTGATGGAATCCAGCACGATGAAGACATCCTCGCCCGCCTCGACCAGGCGCTTGGCGCGCTCGATGGCGATGGTGGCGATCCGGATGTGCGACTTCACGTCGGCGTCGTTGCTGGAGGCAAAGATCTCGCCCTTGGGCAGGGAACGCGTGATTTCCGTCACCTCCTCGGGCCGTTCATCCACAAGCAGGATGATCAGGTGCATCGCCGGGTGGTTCTGCGCCACCGCCTCGGCAATGTGCTGGAGCAGCGTCGTCTTCCCGGTGCGGGGCGGAGCCACGATCAGCCCGCGCTGGCCGCGGCCGATCGGCGAAACCATGTCGATGATCCGCGTCGTGGCCCGGTTGGGATCCGTCTCCAGAATGACACGCTTTGTCGGGTTGATGGCAGTGAGTTCCTCGAAAATCGGGAGGTTCCGGTATTTCTCCGGATCCTGGCCATTGATGGTGCGCAAGTCAGTCAGCTGCGGGCCGCGGGACCCGAGCCGCACATCGCCCTCGAGGATCATCCCGTCACGCAGACCGTAGTTGCGCACGATTTCCGGAGTCACAAAAATGTCAGTCGGCGCCTGGGCGTAGCTGCGGTGCTTCTGGCGGAGAAAGCCGAAGCCTTTTCCGGAAATTTCGAGCAGACCTTCCCCTGGTTCGGCTGGGCCGGTCGGGATGGGCTCGGGGCGCATCTCCTGGTCGCGCAGATCAGCCCCCTGCGGCTGGCGATGCTGGTTGCGGCGGTCATTGTGCCGGTCGTTCTGGCGGTTGTCCCCGCGCTGGTTGCGCTGGTTCGGCTGGTTCGGCTGGTTGCCGTGGCGGTTCTGGTTCGGCTGGGCGTGCTGTTGCGGCTGGGCGCTGGTGGGCTCCCCTCCCCCGGCCGGTCCAGCCTGGTGGCCACCACCCTGCCGTACCTGGTCCCGGCGCTCACGGTGCCGCTGGCGGCGGCGCTCCCACCGGCTCATGCGGCGGTTGCCCTGCTGGTTGCCCTGGTTCTGGGCGTTGTTTTGCCCGCCATTCTGACCACCCTGGGGCTGCGGCGGACGCGGCTGGTGCTGCTGCGGCTGCCCTGGAGGACGCGCTTCGCGCAAATCTGATGTTTCGCCCTGCGGACGAGGTTCACGCGGCTCGCGGGGTTCGCGCGCTTCACGCGGTTCCCGCTGCGGCCGGGGTTCGGCTTGGGGGCGTGCTTCACGCGCTTCCCGCTGCGGTCGGGGTTCGGCTTGGGGGCGCGGTTCACGCGCCTCGCGGGGCTCGTGCGGTGGCAGCGGACGCGCCTCTGCCTGCGGACGGGGCTCACGCTGCGGGCGGGGTTCACGCGGGGGCCGGGGCTCCCGGGCTGGGCGTGCCTGCGGCTGGGCCGCACGCGGGGCCTCCCCGGACTGGGGAGCACGATCAACGGCCACCACCGGTCGCTCCTGCGGAACGGGCGCGACAGCACGCGGGGCTGGAGCGGCCACTGGGGCCGGGGACGGCGCCGGGGCTTCGGAAACCGGAGCCGCCTTCTTCGTCACCTTCCGCGCAGCTTTTTTCGCCACCACAGCCGGGGCGGAGGGCGCCGCCGCAGCGACGGGCGCTGGTGCCGGGGCAGGGGCCGCCGCAGCGGTCTGGCTTGCGGCAGTTTTGCGGGCCGGGGCCTTCCGGGCGGCCTTTTTGGCGGCCGGGGTGGACACGGGCAGTAACTCAGGCTGTTCGTTCATGATGGTGGCGGAAAAGAAAATTCAGTGGGTTGGCGAAGAATCGCCGGGGGGAAATTGGCATGCGCGAGCGCCGCGCCTTTGAATACGGGTTATTGAAAATTAAAGATTAACCTCAGCCATCACCTCGTCGGGAATGTCAAAGTTTGTGTAAACATTTTGCACGTCATCCAGCCCGTCGAGAAGCTCGTACAGCCGGATCACCTGGGTGGCCACGGACGGGTCCGTCACCGCGACCAGAGACTGCGGTTGCTGGATGAGCTTCTGGCTGGCCGGGACGATCCCTGCATCCTTCAAGGCCGCCCCCACTGCGAAAAGTTGGGTCCATTCCGTGGTGACAATGTGGTCGTCCCCGTCGTTGGTCACGTCCTCCGCACCCGCGTCCAGGGCGGCTTCCAGCATTTTGTCCTCGTTCACGGCGCTCATCGGCACCCGGATTTCCCCCTTGCGGGCAAACTGGTGGGCCACGCTGCCCACAGAGCCCAGAGTCCCGTGGTTCCGGCTCAGTGTCGCCCGGACGTCATTGGCCGAGCGGTTCTTGTTGTCCGTCGCACACTCGATGATCATCGCCACCCCGCCCGGCGCATACGCTTCGTAGGTGATTTCTGTCATCGCCTCGCCGCCCAGTTCACCGGTCCCCTTCTTGACCGCCCGCTCGATGGTGTCCATCGTCATGTTCACCGCCCGCGCGGCCTCGATGGCAGTACGTAGACGGCTGTTCAGCGACGGATCCCCGCCGCCCTTGGCGGCAAGGGTGATTTCGCGGCTCGCCTTGCTGAATGCCTGGCCTTTCTTTGCATCAACAACGGCCTTGATATGCTTGACTTTGGACCACTTGCTATGGCCTGCCATGGTGGATTGGGGAGATGGGGTGGAGGGTAAGGGTGGGGGCTGAACCGGGCGCAAATTCACCCGAGGCTTCCCGGACGGGAACCAAAGGGGCTGAAAGAAAGCTGCTCTCCGTGAGGAGCAAGGATTGACTCATGCCTGGATGAAGTGTCGCGCCAGCCAAAAAACTCCCGCCACAGGGCCGGGAAAAGTTCGGATTGAAAGACCGGACGAACACCGGGTGTCCGGGGCTGATCTGTCGATTCGTTCTCGGACCGGACTGGAACCGGGGGAGCGCCGGGGCACTGTGTGTGGAGAACGCGGAAGAGGAGCCGCTTGGGTCAGACGCCTGACTGGCGTGCTGGAAGTCTATCGCGGTGCCGCCCCCCTTTGCAACTGATTTTCCACACCCTCCATGAAAAATAACTCCCCTCTCCAGCCGCGCCCCCGCCAGCCTCAGCGGCTTGCTCTCCCATTTGCCATCGCCTCCCACTATTTTTTTAGAAAAACAACCCACCGGACCCCGCGAAACGAAATATCGGCTTGATATTTTGTTAATCTTAGCGTTTCCTCGCGGCAGATTTAAAAACTTTGATGGTGTGCTGGATACTGCCGCCGACTGCCTGCCGGGTTCATGCGCAGGTGGTCGGCGGTCTTTTTTTGCCCCTGCAGCCATTGTGTTTGCCGCCGGGGCCCGCCGGGGCGAAAGGAGGACAACCCAGCCGCCTCAAGACGCCACCTTAGACGATGCAGCCAGCTCCCATGGAAATCCTTGCCACGATTCTTTTCGTCGTGGCCATCCTCCACACTTTTTCGGTCAAACGCTTCGCCCACTGGGCGCACAAGCATCCGGAAGGCTCCATCGCGGAGAACCTCCTCCACTTCCTCGCCGAAACCGAGGTCGTCTTTGGTCTCTGGGCCGGCGCCCTTTTCGTCGGCATCGCTGCGCTCAAGGGCTCCATCGGCGAGGCCGTCCACTACATAGAGGGGCTGAACTACACCGAGCCGAAGTTCGTCCTCTTTGTCATGGTCGTGGCCGCCACCCGTCCGGTCGTACGGCTGGGCGAGTCCATCATCTCCCTTTTTGCCCGGCTCCTGCCGCTGGGCGAGGGCACCGCCTTCTTCGCCGCCGCGCTGGCCATCGGGCCGCTTCTTGGTTCCTTCATCACGGAGCCGGCCGCCATGACCCTGCTCGCCCTTGTGCTCAAGCGCCGGTATTTTGACCGCGGCATCAGCCCCCGCCTTGCCTACGCGACGCTGGGGCTGCTTTTTGTAAATGTCTCCATCGGCGGCACCCTCACCCACTTTGCCGCCCCTCCGGTCCTCATGGTGGCCGGGCCGTGGAAATGGGACACGCTTCACATGCTCACCCACTTCGGCTGGCGCGCCGCCCTCAGCACCGCCGCCTCCACAGCCCTCGTCACCTTCCTTTTCCGCCGGGAGCTGGCCACCGTGCCCGTGAGCAAAACCAAAGCCGCTCCCCTGCCGGTGTGGCTCACCATTCTCCACATCGGTTTCCTCGCCGGCATCGTCGCCTTCGCCCACCACCCGGATGTCTGCTTCGGCGTCTTCATGCTTTTCCTCGGCCTCGTCTCCGCCACCCGCGAATACCAGGACCCGCTCAAGCTCCGGGAGGGGCTGCTCGTCGGCTTCTTCCTTGCCGGCCTCGTCACCCTCGGGAACCTCCAGGAGTGGTGGCTGAAGCCCCTGCTCAGCAGCCTGAACAGCGCCGCACTCTACTTCGGTGCCACCGGCCTGACCGCCCTCACGGACAATGCCGCCCTCACCTATCTTGGCACCCTCGTGCAGGACCTCACCCCTGCCCAGCAGTACGCCCTCGTCGCCGGTGCCGTGACCGGAGGCGGCCTCACCGTCATCGCCAACGCCCCCAACCCCGCCGGCGTCGGCATCCTTCAGTCATCAAAAGTCTTCGAATCCGAAGGCATCAGCCCCCTCGGCCTTTTCCTCGGGGCCCTCCCGCCCACGGTCATCGCCATCGTGTTTTTCTGGTTCGTGCCTTGAAAATCCGGGCGACGGGAGCGCCTCAGGAGCGCGGCCATTGGGGCGCGGGCGGCGGCAGGAGTTGGCGACCGCCCGGATGAAAAACCGTTGCCAGTGCCCCGTCCGTTCGGCGCTTCGCGACAGGGAGTGTCGGGTTGCAGCCGCCATTCCGCTGCCCCCTGCCCCCCGCAGCACCAATCACTTCGGCTCCAGACCAGGAATCGGCGGAGCCCCCGGAGTCGGTGGCGGCGGCACTGGCGGCACAGCCACCGGGCTGGTATCGACTCCCGCCTCTTTGAGGGCAGTCTCCAGCTCGGCCAGCTTTGCCTTCACGCTTTCCTGCTTGTCCGTCGGCAGGCTGTCCACCATGCTCTTCGCCCGGGACAGCATCATTTGCGCCTGCGCCTTGATCTGGTCCGCCTGCTCCGGGCTGCTGCCGGACTTCAGCTTTTCCAGTCCGCTCTGCATCATCCCCACCATCCCGGCCAGACGCCCGTTGCCGAATTCAGCGATCCGCGCCTTCATCCCCTCCATCGCAAGGCGGCTCTTCTCAGACTGCGCGTTCAGCACGTCCTTGATGGCGTCCGCTCCCTGCCCCGCCTTCGCCCTGGCTGCCTCGATTTTCGCCTTCAGCTCCGCCGAGGCCTCCGTCCCCTCACTTTTCGCACTGGCAGCCGCGTCCTTCACTGCGGAGCGGGCTTCCACAGCCGCCTTGGTCGTCGCGGCTTTGGCTTTGGAAGCTTCTGCTTTGGCCTTTTCCAGCGCCTCCTTCATGCTGGCCTCAGCCTTCGCCTTGGCCGCTTCCGCCTCAGCCTTGGCGGCGTCGATGGCCTTTTGTTTCACGTCACAGGCGGTAAAAACCAGCGCTGTCGACAGCGCCAGGGTCGTGGTCAAAATGGTTCGGAGTTTCATTGCCGCAGAGTTTACCTCCATTTCCGCAACTTGCCACTTTCTGGATCAGTTCCATTCTTCCCCCCCGCTCTCCACCCGTGTTTCTCTCCGAACTGCCAGCCCCCCTCCTCGCCCTCGCTCCCATGCAGGACGTCACCGACCTTCCCTTCTGGCGTCTCATCGCCGCCCGGGGCGGGGCCGACCTCTACTTTACCGAGTACTTTCGCGTCCATGGCGACTCCTCCCTTGATCGGCACATCCTCCGCAGCATCACAGAGAACCCCACCGGCCGCCCCGCCATCGCCCAGCTCATCGGAAACGAGATCCCGTCCCTCATCCGCATCGCCCGCGAACTCCACCACCACCCCGTCGCCGCCATCGATCTCAATCTCGGCTGCCCCGCCCCCGTCGTTTACCGCAAATGCGCCGGCGGCGGCCTCCTGCGCGACCTCGCCCGCGTGGACGCCATCCTCGGCGCCCTGCGCAACGCCATCTCCCTCCCCTTCACCGTCAAAACTCGCGTCGGTTTTGACGACCCCGCCCTTTTTGACCAGCTCCTCCCCATCTTCGCCCGCCACTCGCTGGACCTCCTCACCGTCCACGGGCGCACCGTCCTCCAGATGTACCGCCCCGGCGTCCACTACGACCGCATCGCCCAGGCCGTCCAGGCCATGCCCTGCCCCGTCCTGGCTAATGGCGACGTCGACTCCCCCGCCGGCGCCGCCGCCATCCTCCAGGAAACCGGAGCCCGCGGCCTCATGATCGGGCGCGGCGCCATCCGGAACCCATGGCTCTTCACCCAGATCCGCCAGCACCTCGCCGGTCAGCCCGTCATCCTCCCCACCGGCCGCGACGTCCTCGCCTGGCTACACGACCTCTACGAGCACGTCACCTCCCCCGACGCCCGCGAGCTGCAGCAGGTCCAGAAAATGAAGAAATACCTCAACTACCTCGCCCCCGGCGTCGAACCCACCGGCCGCTTCCTCCACGACGTCCGCCGTGTCAACACACGCCACGACTTCTTCGCCCTCTGCCAGACCCACCTCGACCACGACACCCCGCTCCCCCTCGTCCCTTTCCCTCCCGAACCGGAAAAATTAGCAATTAGCAATTAACAATCAACAATTAGCAATTTCCAAAAAACCCCGTCCCTCAGCCTCTCTTCAGCCACTCGCGCTTCCCCCGAAAAAATCCGCGCTCCGAAACCACAAAAAAGCGGCCCTCCGTTTCCAGAGAGCCGCTCGTTGTCTTTAGGGGAAATCCTAGAACGACTAGCCGTTGGCCGGGGCCGGGGCGGCTTCGGCGGCGGGAGCGCCGTTGGCGGCGGCCTTGGCGGCCACAGACTTCAGGTGGGCCTTGCGGCTCATCTTCACGCGGCCTTTTTCATCGATGCCGATGCACTGGGCCGTGACGATGTCGCCGACGCGGACGACGTCTTCGACGACGTTCACGCGGAAATCAGCCAGCTCGGAAACGTGGATGAGGCCGTCACGACCGGGGAGCACTTCCATGAAGGCGCCGAAGTTCGTGGTGCTGACGACGCGGCCTTCGTAGGTCGCGCCGATCTCGATCTCGGCGAACTGGTTGCTGATCCGGCGCAGCGCGGCGTCCAGGCCGGCCTGGCTCGTGCTGTAGATGTGCACAGTGCCGTCGTCGTTGATGCTGACTTCCGTGCCGGTCTCGGCTTGGAGGGCCTTGATGTTCTTTCCGGCAGGTCCGATGAGTTCGCCAATGCGGTCGGTCGGGATCTTCGTGGAGGCGATCTTCGGCGCGTGCGGGCTGAGCTGTTTCGCAGGCTCGGAGATGGCGGCGTTCATGACTTCGAGCACCTTCATCCGGGCGGCCTGGGTCTTGCGCACGCCCTCCTCCAGAATGGCCAGCGGCACACCCGGGAGCTTCAGGTCGAGCTGGAAGCCGGTCACACCCTCGGTGGTCCCGCACAGCTTGAAATCCATGTCGCCGAAGTGGTCTTCGCTGCCGATGATGTCGAGCAGCGTCTTGTAGCGGGTCATGTTGCCCGCTTCGTCGATCTCGCTCACCAGGCCGCAGGAAATGCCGGCCACCGGACGGTCGAGAGGCACACCGGCGTTGTAGAGAGCCATCGAGCCCGCGCAGACCGACGCCATGGACGTCGAGCCGTTGGATTCAAAAACCTCGCTCACCACGCGGATGGCGTAGGGGAAGGCTTCAGCGCTCGGGAGCACAGGAGCCAGGGAACGCTCGGCGAGGGCGCCGTGGCCGATTTCCCGGCGGCTCTGGCCGCCAAAGCGGCCGGTCTCACCGACCGAGAAAGGCGGGAAGTTGTAGTGCAGGAGGAAGCTCTTTTCCCCCGGACCGCCGCCGTAGGTGTCGAAGCTCTGCTTCTCATCCAGAGGCGCGAGCGTCGTGATGCAGATGGCCTGGGTTTCACCGCGGGTGAAAAGGGCCGAACCGTGAACGCGCGGCAGCAGGCCGGCCTCCGCGTAGAGCGGACGGATCGTGTTGTCATCCCGGCCGTCGCAGCGGGCGCCCTTGTCCAGGATGGAAACGCGGAACGCCTTCTTCTGCACGTAGTCAAACGCCTGGCCGATCTCGAAGTCGATGGCATCCGGGTGGGCCGCCAGGATGGCCGCCTTCACCTCTTCCTTCAGTGCGCCGACCGCCTGGCCGCGCTCCACTTTGCTCGGACGGTAGAGCGCACCTTCGATGCGGTCGCCCGCCACTTGATACGCAATGGCGAGCAGCTCTTCACGAACCGTCAGCGCCTTGTAGCTCCGGGCCGGCTTGCCAGCCAGGCGGCGCAGTTCCTCCTGCGCAGTGATCAGGCTCTGGATCTCGGCGTGCGCGTAGTTCAGCGCCTTGATGAAGTCGTCATCCGGAATCTCCATCGCCTCGCCTTCGATCATGGCCACCTCGGTCTTCGTGCCTACGTAGATCAGGTTCAGGTCGCTCTCTTCACGCTCTTCGTGCGTCGGGTTGGTGACGAACTTGCCGTCGATCCGGCCCACGCGCACCGCGCCGATGGGGCCCTTGAAGGGAATGTCGCTCACGCACAGGGCGGCGCTGGCGCCGTTGATGCTGAGAATGTCGGGGTCGTTGACTTGATCCGCGCTCAGGAGGAGGGCGATGATCTGGGTGTCAAAGAAGTAGTCCTTGGGGAAAAGCGGGCGCAGGGGGCGGTCCGTCATCCGGCAGACGAGGATTTCCTTTTCCGAGGGGCGGCCTTCACGCTTGAAGTAGCCACCGGGGAAGCGGCCGGCTGCTGCGGCCTTCTCCTTGTATTCCACCGAGAGGGGGAAAAAGTCCTGACCGGGCTTCAGATTCGTCGCCGACACGGCGGAGACGAAGACGATGGTGTCGCCGCAGCGGACGGTCACAGCGCCGTCTGCCAGTTTGCCGAGTTTTCCGGTTTCAAAGGTAATCGGGTTCGAGCCGACCTGGCTCGTAATGGTATGTATGCTCATTTTTTCTTTCTGTTCTGTTGGTGTTTAGGTAGGACCGAGAGTCCCTTCACAGGACTCCGCCCCTCCCTCAAAGTTGTTGCTGCGGCCCGCACCCGGCTCCCGGGTGGCTCATTCCGCAGACTGGCAGCGCTTTCACGCTGCCGGTGCCCAGATATGACAAAAGGGCAGACGACACCGTCTGCCCTCCCGAATTGTCATGGGTCACCCCGGATCTCTCCCGCACACCGTGCCCGCCTCGTCCAGTCCACGATCCTCCTGGGAGAATCCGTTTTCCGGGCAGCTTTTCGCGCGCGCAGGGCTCCGCAGTCACCCAGAGGCGGGCGAGCGCGGAAGCGAGATTAGCGGCGCAGCTTCAGCCCTTCGATGAGCTTGGCGTAGCGCTCGGGGGCTGTCTTCGTCAGGTAGTTGAGGAGACTGCGGCGCTGGGCCACCATCTGCAGCAGGCCACGACGCGAAGAATGATCCTTCTTGTTCGTGCCCAAGTGCAGGGTCAGATGGTTGATGCGGTGCGTCAGGATGGCGACTTGGACATCGGCACTGCCGGTGTCGCCTTCGTGAAGCTGGAAAGGTTTGATATCGATGGTTGGGTTGCTCATTGCTGGTCAGAATCTTGGACGTCGCCTGCGGTCGTGCAGGCCGGGCCCCCTCATCCTTTGAGGGGAGCGGGAGAAAAACACAATCCTCCACTTTTTCAAACTAATTTCCAGAATCTTTTCGATTTCAGCCCAAATCGCCCCCGCCGCGCGCCCCCTTCACCTCCCTGTCAGCCTCGCCAAGCGGCCTCAGTTCGCCTCCCTTCCGCCGTTGTCACCTCCACCCCGCCCGCTTCACCGCATTTCCAGCCCGCCAGCTTGCGCTTCCCCGCGAACGGCAGCACCATGCGCCCCGTGAGCCGCCGCCCCGCCATCGCGAACACCGCCGCCGCCGTCATCCTGACGGCAGGCCTCGCTCTCGTTTTCTTCATCATCTTCCAGCGCCTCAGCGCCCACTGGAACTGGGCGCAAACCTGGAAATACCGCGACCTCCTCCTCCGCGGCTGGTGGGGCACCCTCTGGATCTCCCTCGCCACCCTCGCCGGCAGCACCCTCGTCGGCGTCCTCCTCATGCTCCTCCAGCGCACCGGCCTCCCCGCCGTCCGCCTCTTTTGCCGTGCTTTTATCGAACTGGTCCGGGGCACCCCTCTGCTCGTCGTCATCCTCGTCGGCTACTACGTCCTCTTTTCCCAGGTCCTCGCCAGCGAGGGACGCCCCTACATCGAAAACCGCCAGTTCGTCGGCATCCTCCTCCTCTCCGTTTTCTCCGGCGCCTACCTCGGGGAAATCCTCCGCGGCGGCATCGAGAGCATCCCCCGCACCCAGATCGAGGCCGCCCGCGCCGTCGGCTTCGACCGCCGCCAAGTCTACCGCCACGTCATCTTCCCCCAGGCCCTGCGCCGCATCATGCCCGCCCTCGCCGGACAGTTCGTCTCCCTCGTCAAGGACTCCTCCCTCCTTTCCGTCATCGGCATCTCAGAGCTGGCCCAGGCCAACCAGCAGTTTGTTTCCGCCACCTACGGCGGCCTCGAGGCCTGCGTCCCCCTCGCCATCGGCTACCTCATCATCACCCTCCCCCTCGCCTGGCTCTCCCACCGGCTGGAGCAGCGCTACAAATATGAAACTTGAGGTCAACGGACTCGTCAAACGCTTCGACCGCACCGCCGCCCTCGACGGCGTCGACCTCCACGTGCCAGACTCCGGCGTTCTCGTCCTCATCGGGCCCAGCGGCGGCGGGAAATCCACCCTCCTCCGCGTCCTCGGCGGCCTCGAGGAGCCGGACGAGGGCACCGTCATCATCAATGACACCCCCCTCCCCCGCGATCCCGCCGGCAGCCTCGCCTGGCGCCGGAGCAACGGCTTCCTCTTCCAGCAGTTCAATCTCTTCCCCCACCTCACCGCCCTGCGGAACATCACCCTCCCCCTCGAAATCGTCCACGGCAAAACCGCCGCCGACGCCCTCGCCCTCGCCCAGTCCTGCCTCGACCGCTTCCAGCTCCTCGACCACGCCCACAAGCTCCCCGGCCAGCTCTCCGGCGGCCAGCAGCAGCGCGTCGGCCTCGCCCGCGCCATCGCCACCCAGCCCGGACTCCTCCTCCTCGACGAGCCCACCTCCGCCCTCGACCCCGAGATGACCGCCGAGGTCCTCGAACTCATCCAGGAACTCGCCGAGGCCGGCCAGAACATCATCCTCAGCACCCACGAAATGGGCTTCGCCCGCGCCGTCGCCCACCAGATCGCCTTCATCGCCGCCGGAAAAGCCGCCGACTTCGGCCCCCCCGCCCGCATCTTCAGCCCGGACGCCGCCCCCGTCTGCCGGAAATTTCTCTCACGCGTCATGCGCTACTGACCCCCGTGAAAGCATCCCCCCCCCCCGGCCCCACCAGTCCCCAAAGTCTCCACACAGCTTCCCCCAGACCCGCCCCAGCCAAAAAAGCAACCACCCGCCTCGCCCTTTCACCCATTCGCCCGATCCTTCGGTTCCCTTAATCATCAGGCTCTCCTGTCCCCTTGGATATACGCCATGCCAACCTCACCATATCCACGAACCATCAATCAGTTCCACTCCAAATTTTTACCAAAAAAGTGCCACCAAACCCTGGATATACGAACCGCTCAGCCTGACTTCCAACTTTCCTTAACCAATCCTCCCCAAACCCGCCAAAAATCTTGCTGTTGTGTCCAGTTGGATATACTCGTCGGCGACCCCGCCATATCCATTCAGAATCAAATGACAGCCCACCAATCCGCCCCCTCCAAAACCCAGCCCACCAGCCGGATATATGGACAGATCGGGGGCTAATATCCAACTGTTACACAAAGAGACTTTGCGCGTATTTCTCTGCCTCGGCGTTGGGGTTATCACAAACCCCCTTCTGGAATCGGAAGGTGGCGATTTCCACCCAGTTGAAGCTCTCGGGATTGTGCTCGTTGTATTGCTTGGCAAGGACTCGCGCCCCGCTGACCTGTATTTCGTGTCGTTGGAATTTCATAATGTGTAATCGGGTCGAGGTGGCAGGATTGCGCCTGCCACCCCTCCCACACCACCCGGCGTGCGGCTCCGCACCGGGCGGTTCCAATCAGACTCGTTAGGTGACTCGCCTCGTCTTTGATTTCG
>JANOAS010000036.1:0-34637 GCA_031411255.1 bacterium | reverse complement strand
ATAGACGCTGCCGAGGTCCTGGTAGAGTTCGAATTTGGCCGTGAGCACATCCGCGACGGTGAAGTCTGTGCCCTTCGCGAGCACGGAGACCTGCTCCTGCTGGGCGAAGTGGCCCTTCGGGTCGAGTCCATTCGCCAGGCGCAGGTCGCGCACGGGCAGAGGCTTGGCCGGCAGGGTGATGCCGCGGGAGATGGCACCATTTCCGCCGATCACGGTCACCGTCACCTGTGTGCAGTCGCCGAAATCAGCCAGCTTGATCCGCAGCGGACCTTCCTTGGGCGCGGCCACATTGTATTCCACCACGGCGGGAGCACCCAGCCAGTCGAGGCTGGCGGCGTCGGTGCTGGAGTTTGGGTTGGCGGGCTGGGCAGCCGCCTTGCCTTTTGCAAGGCGGCCCAGCTTTTCCTCCTCCTGCGAGTCCTTGGCCGCGCGCGGAGCAGCAGCATCTGGCGCGGGTGCCAGCGGGGCCTGCATTTGCGCCACCATGCCATCAGTGGCGGTGACGGCGTAGGCCTCCCCAGCGGCGGCCTCCTGGGTGGTCATGCTGGTTTCGCGCAGCGCCCAAGGGTTCAGGAGCAGTCCGGGCCGGTCCAGGGCCACGCCGGGGAAGCGTTTGGCCCCGCGACGGTCCAGGATGTAGCGGAACTCATCCCCGATGTCCCGCCCGCTCAGAAACTGGCTGTAGGGCCGGGCCGGACGCCCGGTGACGAGGCCTCTGGGATTAAAAGATGCCAGCCTGTCCCAGGCGGTGAAGCCCGCCGGGCTGAGGAAGTGGTCGCCGCTGATGTGGATGCGGGTGAGCGGCCCGGCATTGGCCACGTCGAGCACCAGCTCCTCCCCCTGGATGATGAGGGAGCGCAGGTGGAGCGGCTTCGTTTCACTGCGCTCGAGGACGCGCGTCTTCGACAGCAGAAAGGTGGAAACCGGTTCGCCCGCAGTGACGCGCAGGGTGATGGTGTGCCCCTCGCGCGGCAGGGCCAGCTGGTAGTCCCCCGGCGTGAGGCCGGTGAGTTCGACGAAGCCGTCCTTCAGCACGGCGGCGGAGAACCAGTCCTTCACGAAGGCACCCTGCCTGGTTTCCAGCAGGGAAAAAGTCTCGTGATCCGGCGCGGCGGTGCCGATCCACGGCAGCAGTACCGGCTCACCAGCACGGGCGTGCAGCATGGCAGGCCGTGTGATGTGGTCACCGGCCAGCGTCCACCCGGTGCGACCAATGCTCGCCGTGGCCACGCGCGAGATGCCCTCCAGCGGGCCGAGCACGATGCGTCCCGCCTCATCAGTCTTCAGCTCCACAGTGGCCGGGACGGCGCAGTCCGTGTGCTGGAAGTCAAGCGTGACGGCCCTTCCGGCCACCGGCTCCCCGTTTTTCCCACGGGCGTGCAGCACGTAGTCCGCCCCCTCCCGGGAAATCTGGAGGCCCCAGATCTGGTCGGTCGCCTCCACGCCATTCACGGCAAAGGTCCAGTCGGCGGAAAGCGGGATGTCCTCCTGTTTGCTCAGTGATTTCACCGTGGCTGTGAGCTGGAAACGAATGGTCGCCAGCCCCTGGGGCACGGTGAATTCTTGGCTCGACTCCCGGTCATCAAAAAGGGCAAACTTCGGCACGGCGGTCGTCGTATTAACCCCGCGGAGGTCAGTGGCGGTGATGACGAGCTTCGTGTCCGTGAGCGTCGCAGCGGTGACGGGCGAGCCATTCACCGAAAGGCGCGGCCTCACTGCCACGGAGGCCTTTTTCCCCGCCACGAGAGACTCCCGGTCGACGTGGAAGCCCGCCGCCAGCGCGTAGTTCTCCGCCTGGAGCGTGACCTTCGCCAGCGAGGCAAAACCCTCCCCATCCTGCAAGATGACCGCCTTTTCCCCGGGCTCCGCCGTGAAGGGAATGAGGATCTCCCCGCTTTCGCCGGGCGTGAAGCGTGCGCCGCCCACCGTGGCACTGGCCTTGGGCACGGGCTTGCCTTTGTCATCCAGGATGACGAGCACATTCCCCGCGCTGCTCGGGCGGGTCAGGTAGTTCAGCCCGCCCTTGCGAATGAGCGCCCTGCTGCTGCGACCGTTGCCGATGAACTCCACCACCCACACGCCACGGCGGCCCTTGAGTTCTGGAAATGAAAAGGTGCGCTTCACCCGCTGGAGCGGCGGCTCGGCGTAGTGGTGGCTCTGCTCGCTCCCGGCCACCAGGCCGTCCAGATCGATGCCCGTGTTGATCTCCTCCGGACGCACCGTGTAGCAGGCTCCGGTGTTCACTTCGAAAATCTTCACGCTCAAGTCCGGCACGTTCTTCACGTGCAGGTCCAGCGTCACCTCCTCCTCCGGGGCGAAGAGTTTTTTGTTCGCCGGGTCAAACTCGATGTCGATCCGGTTTTTCAGCGCTTCGTAAGACGAGGGCGGGAGCATCGGCACGTACTTTTCCGCGCCCGGTGCGCCCGCCAGCAGGCGAGCCTCGGCATGGACGGCGTTCAGCCATTTTTCCTCGACCCACGGGGCGTAGAGCGCAGCATCCGCAGCCGTGGCCAGCACCTGGAGCAGGCAGCGGCGCACCAACTCCTCGTGCGTGCGCACGGGCGCGGCACCGGTGGCCTGTTTAAAGTCCATGTCCATCTGGATGACGAAGCGCCAGTCCTCGGGCTTCGTCTTTTCCCACTTCGGGTTCACCCACGCCTCGTGGCGCGGCAGCTTCAGAAAAGTGAGGAGCCGGTCCGCATCCACCACACCCTGGGCGAGGTCAAAGTCCAGCCGCAGATAGAGCAGATGCGCCTTGAGCGAGACGAAAGCCGGGGGCAGGTCCTTCGCGAAGTCCCAGCCACGCTCCAGCCACGCGCGGCGCGCTGCCGGGTCCAGTCGCACATCTTCGTCGGCACCGGGGGCCAGCCGCTTCAGCCGGGCCAGGACGTAGGCGGAGTCGTTCAGCAGCGCGGGGCGCTTGCGGGCCATTTCCTCCAGCTGGTCGAGCGTCAGCAGGCCATCCAGGGGAAACTGGCCGAAGCCCCGGCTTTCATCCGAGGCCAGAAACTCAAGTCGCAGGGCCAGCAGCCCCGGCACGTCAGCCCGGCTGATGCGCTCCAGCATGTCCTTTTTCTGCGAAGGCGAAAACTTTGCCGCCGAGGCCACGAGGCTCGTCAGCCCGTTTGCGGTGAAGTTTTTCAGGTGATTCACTCCCTCCATGTTTCGCGTGAAGAAGGCGTCCCTCGTCACCAGCGCCGGATCGAGTTTCACCGGCAGGTCCGGCCGGGCCGCGTCAGGCTCGCGCTCGTGCGAGAGATTTGGGGAAAGATGCGTCATCAGAAAGGCCAGCGTCCCCTGCGGATTCTTGTCGTAGTCGAGGAGCGCCTGGCGTGCCTCCAGCTGGTTCCGTTGAGCAGAGTCCGGCGTGCGTTTCGCCCACTGGGCAAGCAGGGCGCGGAATTCCTCCTGTTTCCCCTGCGTCTGGAGGTGCAGAGCCGTGTAGTAGAAGTACTCTTCGGTCCCCGGCACCAGCTCTTTGAGCACGTCCTCTCGGTTCGGGGCGAGGGCGAATTTCTCGATGAATCCGATTTCCTGTGCCGCGTAGAGCGACGGTGCCACCAGACTGGCGGCGAGGAAGACGGGGACGAAGAGCGGCTTGGCGAGGGGCGTGTTCATGGGAGTCTGGAGTTTGGGAATTTGAGTGGTGTGGCTTCACTGGCGGGATTTCGCGAGGGAAAGGTCGATTTTCCCCTCCTGCCGCAGGACCAGTGAGACCACGGCTGAATCTCCCCAATCCTGGCAGAAGAAGCCGCCGGAGTTGTCAGGCGGTTGTAAAAAGAGTGTCAGTCTCGTGTCCCCCGGGAACAGCGGAATTCCGCCGGGGATTGCGCCACGCTCGGGAAAAGCCCGACTTCAATCCGGCTGTGGACACCCCATTCCTTTTTCGTCATCCTTCCCCAACCCAGCCAAGACAATCCATCCATGAAACCACGCCACTGCCTGTCCCTCCTCATCGCCGCCACGCTCTGTTCGTGCGGGTTCCACAAACAGTGGCGCACGGATTTTTCCGATGCCCCCATTTCGGCACCGGCGGAGGCGAAAAAACGCGTCATCGAAACTTACGACGGAATCACCCTCGGGCACGTGGAGTTTACCGACCACGGCAGCTTCTGGGATGACCGGCAACTTTCAAAACTGGAGAGTGTTGTTCGATCAAACCTGAAGACCCACCCGGAAAAATACCGGAAGGGAGCGCTCTTCGTCGCCTTCGCCCACGGGTGGAACCACAACGCACAGGAGGGGGACGGCAACCTCGACAGCTTCCGCAAGCTGCTTTCCACCCTCAAACAGTCTGAAGACACGGCGCACGGCCAGCACAGACCGGTCATTGGTGTCTACCTGAGCTGGCGCGGGCGGACGAAGCCGAAAGTCCCCACTGACGCTCCCCAGCTTCTCACCACCTTCTGGGGCCGCAAAGAGGCGGCGGAAAGGATCGGCTACCGGGCCATGGCGGAAACACTCACCCGCATCTCCCTCCTGCGCGAGGACGTGGCCGCAGTGGAGGGCGTGCCGGAACACCTTTGGAATTCGCGGCTCTACGTCGTCGGCCACAGCTTCGGCGCGGCGGCGGTCTTCTCCAGCGTCTCCAGATTCTTTGAGGACGAGGCCATCGAACTCAAACTCAAAGCCCGCGACCGCAAGGCCTACATCGCCCGGCGCTGGGACCTCGTGGTGCTGGTGAATCCCGCCTTCGAGGCCCAGCGGTATGCCATCCTCGACAAGTACAAGGACTTTTCAACCAACTCGCTGTTCGGCCGCATGCCGCGGCTGCTCGTCATCGGGGCGGAAAACGATGTGCCATGCCGGACTATTTTTCCGGTGGGCCAGTGGCTTGATTTCAGCAGTCATGTGACGAAGAACGACGCGGAATTTGACCACATCAGATCTGCCGCAGCCCAGTACGAAAAATTCTACACCCACGATCTCATCCCCGCCGCCCGTCCGGACTGCCCGGCCACCCTGACGCCCAAGGAGCATGCCGGCAACCACAAGCACATCCCCGCCTTTTCGACATTTGAGTCCCTCGGCGTGACCACCACCGCGGACAGCATCGGCGGATTCATGGTGGCCAGGGCGGACAAGTCCATCGTGGACGGCCACAACGGCATCTGGAAGGACAACTTCCGCACGTTTCTCGCCAGGCTCATCGAAGCCCGGGAAAACGCGGTGAAAGCTGGAACGCAGCGCGGGGGCCAGTGACACTGGCTCCCCGGCTTCTGAAACGGCTGCTTACTTCCCTTTTTTCGCTTCCGGCTTCTTGGCTTCCGGTTTTTTCGGCTCCTCTTTCTTCGCCTCGGCGGCGGGCGCCGCGTCGTCTTTTTTCTCCGGTGCAGACGCAGCCTCGTCGGGCGGGGCTTGCGTGAGGAAGGCGGCGTAGTCCGCCGGCAGGTCGCCGAACTGGTTCTTGTAAATCAAAGCCAGTGCATAGCCTTCACGGCTCGGCTTTTTCTCGCTGCCTCCGGCCAGGGCCGGCTCAGCCTTGATCAGGCGCAGGGCATTGCCGAGGGCGAGCCGGGTCAGCTCGCGCTCCGTGCCCTGGTTCAGCGTGGCAGCGCGGTAGAAATCATTGAGCGCAGCAGCCTTGTCGCCCGTGCTTTCAATCCAAACCGCCCGCATGTAGGCCACCTGGGCGGCCTGGGTCGGGGCCATCGGCTTGAACGGCGGGTTCGTCGGCTTCGGCTGGCCCGGCGTCAGGCTCTGCTCGTATTCCTTCACCCCCGTGCTCACCTGCGCCCACTGCTTGCGCCCGGCTGCGATCCAGAGCGGATACAGTTTCATCTGCGGCTGGTAGCTGTCACTCAGGCTCACCCCGAGCCCGCGCACCCGGTCGTATTCCGCAGCCAGCTTGTCCCACTGGCCGGTCAGGCGCAAGCTCTCCATCGTGTAGAAAACAGCCAGCGCCCCGGCACTGTCCTTCGCCGCCACCAGCCCGCCGTAGTCAGAGGAAAAAGTGGCCAGCGCCTGGGCCACCGCCGCGCTGTCTCCGCGCCGGCACGCCGCGATCACCGGGGCCCAGCCCTCGGGATCATCAAACTTCAAGCTCTTCACCGTGGCCAGCCCGTAAGTCAGCTCCGGCACCCCCTCCGGTTTCGGGCTGAGGATCACGTTCTTCGCATCCACGCGGGTCACGTAGTAAACCTCCGGGTCCTTTTTCCCGGCCAGCTCCACCACGGCCTTCAGCGGCTTGGCCTGCGCCAGTCCGCCCGCCGTCCATGCCGCCCACGCTGTGAGTCCTGCCACCCCGAGTCTCTTCAAGCTCTTCATAATTCGTTCTTCCTTTTCCTGCATTTAAAGTTACTTCTTCGCCGGAGCCTTCAGCTTGTCGCGTTCGGCATCCTCCTTGGTGACGTTGATCCCCAGTTCCGCAGCCCATTTTTCCCGCAGCTCACGCGCCTTGGGAATGTTCCGCGCCTCGTCGTCCTTGTGCCCCTCCAGCTGGCCCATGCGCCAGACCATGTCCCGCATCAGCGCGTAGGCTCCTTTGGTGTCGCCTGCGGCGTTCATCATTTGCGCGGAGCGCACCCAGGCGTCCGCAGAGTAGCGGATGTAGCCGCCGTAGAGCGTGTAGACCACGGAGTAGGCCTTCAGCGCCTCGTCCTTCTTGCTCGCCTCCTGCTGGGCGCGGCCTTCCAGCCATTTAAATTCAGGGCGGGACTTCTGCCACTTGTCCTGGGTCAGGTACGGCTTGATGGCCTCGTCCAGAGCGGCGGGCCACTTGTTCTGCTTCACCAGCAGCCGTCCCAGGGAGACGCACGCCTCCTCTTTCAGCTCCGGATTTTCCATGTCCTTCATCACCCCGCGCAGCAGCTTCAGCGCCTGGTCCTGGGAGCCGGCATCAGCCATTTCCGCCTTCACCTGCGCGATGCCCAGCGACGCCTGGTCCTTCAGCCGCGTGCCGGTGCGCTTTTGCAGTTCCTCATACCACGGCATCGCCCGCGCCACCGTCGAGAGCCCGCCCAGCTGCAGCTTCCTCCCGATCCGGTACAGCACATACGCCGGCAGGTCCGCCTTGTTCATGCCCGCCAGCTCGTCGATCAGCGCCTTGATCTCGCCCTCCTTGTTGGGAAACTCGATCCGCGTATTCTCCTTCGCCTCATACGCATCCAGCCGGGAAATCATCAGCCACGACTTCAGCGTCGGATTGTCCGCCGGCACATTTGGGAAAGCCTTCAGCCGCTCCACCAGCTTCACCGGGCCGTTCACCTCGGCGTAGAATTTCGAGTACGAGTTGATGATCTTGTCCAGGTCCGGCGAGTCCGGGTTTTTCCCCACCTCGACGATCACCGCCTCCAGCCGGTCGAGACCGTCCTGCCCGCGCTTCGCCGCCACCAGCGCCTGCATCGCGCCCACTGCGGCGGACGCCTCCCAGTAGGTACCGGCGTACTTGGCCTTGAATTCATCAAACGCCTTCAGCGTCTCCGCGTTCTTCTTTTCGTCGCGGCCCGTGATGCCGATGATCAAACTCAACGCCTGCGCCGCCGTGTCCTTGTGCGCCTTCTCTCCGGCCAGGTCCGCCGCGCGGTGGAGAAACTTGAGCGCCTCATCCCCCTTCTTCTGGTAGCTGAGCACGTTGGCCTTCAAAATCAGAGCCCGGTCCAGCGTCTGGGATTCCGGGAACTCCTTTTCGATCCGGTCCACCGCCGCCAAGCACGGTTCAAACTCATTTTTTGCATAGTGGCAGCCCGCCCGCTCCTGGAGCACCAGGTCGAGGAAGGCCGCCTTCGGGTACGTCTTGATGAACTCATCCAACGCCACCGCCGCCTCGTCCCAGCGTGCCAGCTTCGTCAGGTTTGCCCCCTTGTGGAAGAGGATGCTCTCACGATACGGCCCCGTCGGGTAGTTTTTCAGGTGAGCGTCCAGCTCCTCCGCCGCCGCCTCAAATTTCCCCGTGTAGTAGAGCGAGCCCGCGATCACGTAGTCGGGCAGTTCCCGCTCCTTCGCCCCAGGCTTCAGGCTGGCGCGGATCTTGTTTCCCACCTCCAGACACTGCGCATACGCCCCGCTGGCGAAGAGCTGGTCCAGCATCAGCGCGGACACCTCGTCGGCCAGCTCGTGGTTCGGGTACTCCGCCTGGAATTTCTCCCCGTACATCTGCACCGCCGCGTGGTCCCCCATGCCGAAGGCCGCCCGCGCCAGGCTGAAGAGCATCTGCGGACGGTACTTCGATTTCGGGAACTGGTTCAGCAGGTGCTCATACACCAGCAGGCCCGCCCGGTGGCTGCCGAGGGACTCGTAGGCCGTGGCCAGGCTCATCAGGGAGAAAAGCTCGATCGGCTCCCCTGTCGTCAGCTGCATCTGGTATTTGGCGATCTCCTCCTGCAGACGCGGCGTCACCACCCCGCCCTTCGCGTAGGTGTACAGGTCCGCGATCACGTCCTCCGTGGATGGCACAAATTCCGTCATCCGCACCGCCAGCTGGCCCATTCCCGCCTTCGTCGCATCCCCGGCTATCTTCGTCAGCAGCCCGGCATACCCGCCCTTGGCGCATTCCCACGGGCTGATCTTCATCGAGGCTCCGTGCTTGTTCAGGAACGCCATCGCGTCCGCCTCGCTCTTTTTCCCGTTGTCCACCCACGCCCGCGCCAGCAGCGTGAACGCCTGGAAAATGTCCTTCTCCTGCAGCTTCCACGCCTCCCGTTTTGCGATGGCCCCCTCGATCAGCGGCATCGCCTTCGCCATGTCCCCCTTCCGCGCGTAGCACATGCCCACGCTCAGGTTGTAAATGCCTTCCGTGATTGGGTTCGGCGCCTTCGGGTTCGCCGAGGCGCTGGACTTGAACTTCTCATACAGCGCCAGCGCCGCGTCAAAGTTTCCCAGATTCTGCTCCGCATTCGCCCACTGAAAGCACGACACCAGCCAGTGAACGTTCACCGTTCTTGCCGCCTCGCCCGCCTTCGCGTCCGCGTTCAGCGTGTTTGGAAATTCCTCGAAGCACTTTTTGAACGTCGTTTTCGCCTCCTCGTACTTCTTCAGCTGGAATTCGCACACCCCCTTGTTGAAAAGGATCGAGCCAAACTGCGCTCCAAATTCCACCTTCGCATCCGGGCCGTAGCGGTCCACCACCTCGGTCAGAATCTTCAGTCCGACGGCCCAGTCCGCCAGCTGGATCGCCTGTTGCGCCTTTGCCGTCAGCGTATTGATGCCGTCATCCTCCGCGACAGCGGGCGGGGCCGGAGCCTTCGGTGGCGTTTGGGCCAGGAGAGGGACTCCAGTCAGGAGAAGGGGGAGCAGGGGTAGGAGGCGTTTCATAGACAAGTGGACTGATACTAGCGGTACGAAAAATGACTTGTCCATGGCGAAAACGTGGAGTTCCTGACATCTTCCGCCCCGGGCCCTCCCCCGGCCCGTTTTTTCCTGCTCCCACCGCGCTTGTCCTTCCTCCTTCCCAATCCAGAAGCCGCCCGGAATTTCCTCTGGAAATTCTCCCGCGATGTCAGGTTCAAGGGCGAGCAGTTCTTCACCTCCGGGGCCGTGCGGAACCTCACCTGCCTCTCCCCCGCCCGCGAGTACGCCGCCCGCGTCCAGGAGATCATGCGCGGGCACGAGACGTCGCTGGAGTTTGGCGGTGAGGAGTGGACCGCCGCCTGCTCCTGCCCGCGCAAGGGCGACTGCCCCCACACCTACGCCACCATGCGCGCCCTCGTCGCCGCCCACCAGCGGGAGCTGGCCGGCTCTATGCCGGAGGCCGCAGACAGCCCCGCCCCCGCCGCCGTGCCGGAGCCCTCCGTCCTCCTCGCCCGCGTCCAGGCCGCCGCCACCAGCCCGCTCACCGCCCCAGAGCTGGACCTCCTGGACCGCCTCTCCCGCACCTTCCGCGCCCGCGCCTCCTCCGCCCGCATCAGCCCGGGGGATCTCCGCCAGCTCGGCTTCCCCGCCACCGGGGAAATGGAGGAGATCACACTCGCCCCCGCCCCCGCCACGGATGACCACCAGTTCTGGCTCCACCTCGCCCACCACGCCACGCAGCAGGGCTGGCCGCTGCCGGATTTCCTCCAGCCCGTCACCCGGCTGGACTCGCTCGGGCCGGATTTTCACCTCTGGCACCGCTCCCACACCACCGCCCGCTGGCGCGAGCAGCTCGGCGCCCTCTCCCGCACCCCGGCCCCGCCCGCTCCCGAGTCATGGGAGCTGCGCCTCCGCCTCCACCTGCCCAAGGCACGTCTCGAAGGCCGCCGCGCCGACCCCACCGCCGCAGAGCCCGCCCCGTTTCAACCCATCCCGCTCCCCGCCTGGCAGCACCTCCGCCAGCTCGACCAGGACGGCCTGCTCCGCCTCGCCCCCGCAGACCGCGTCCTCTGGCAGCATGTCCGCTCCGCAGAGCGCCTGGAGGGCCCGCTCCTCTTCCTGGATTCAGATGACGGCCTGCTCCACTTCTCCCGCCTCCTGGCCGAGGAGCTGCCCGAGCCCTTCCTCGTCAACCACGCCGGCCACCCCGTCCAGCGCGGCCTGCCCCCGCTCGCGTGGCAGCTCATTTCCCCGGAGGACCCCGCTGCGGACTACCAGCTCCGTCTCGCCCTCGAGGATGGTGGCGACCCTCCCGACTTCCTCCTCCGCGTCCCCTTTGGCCGCGGCTGGCTGCTTTCCTCCACCGCCCTCCACCCCTTTCCCCCCGGCCCGCTCAAGCCGGAACTCAACGCCCGCACCCTCCGCATTCCCACCGCCGCCCTGGAAACCGGAGAGGGCGTCACCCTCCTGGAGAAAATCGGCCTGCCCGCCCCGCCCGGCCTCCAGCCCCGGGTGAAAAAACACGCCTTCCCCGTCACCCTTTGCGGCGAACTCACCACCTCGTCACGCGGCCTCGAGCTGTGCACCCTCTCCGCCATCGCCGCCACCGCCGACGGCGTCCTTACCAATCAATTCGCCGGCTCCGGCTGGCTCCCGCGCGATGCCGTCAATGCCCGCGCCGCCGACCGGGTCCGCACCGCAGATCCCCGCGCCATCCTCGTCTACGACCGCTCCGCCCTCGATGCCGTGCCCGCCGTCCTCACCGCCCTCGGCACCCGCTGGGACGCCACCCTCCGCACCTGGACCGTCCGCGTCGGCCCGGACTTCCCCGAGAAATTCTCCACCTGGCTGCAGTCCATCCCCCCGTCCATCGACGTCCAGCTGCGCGGCGAACTCGCCTCCCTCAGCCGCGGCGGCGAGGGCGAGATCTCAGCCTCCGCCCGCCTCGAAGTCACCCCCGCCGAACTCGACTGGTTCGACCTCAAAGTCGTCCTCGACCACGCCGACACCGACCTCACCGAGGCCGAACTCCGCCTCCTTTTCGAGGCCCGCGGCTCCTGGGTCCGCCTCCCCCGGGGCGGCTGGCGCCGCATCGACTGGCAGCTCACCGCCAATGACGAGGAAAACCTCACCCGCCTCGGCCTCACCCCCGGCGAACTCGCCCGTGCCAAACACCGCCTCCACGCCCTCCAGCTCGCAGACGAGACCACCACCGCCCTCCTCCCCGACGACGCCGCCCGCGCCATCCTCCGCCGTGTGGATGAGATCCAGCACCGCGTCACCCCGCCCCTGCCCGCCGCCCTCCGCGCCACCCTCCGCCCCTACCAGCTGGAGGGCTTCCACTTCCTCGCCTACCTCGCCACCAACCGCTTCGGCGGCATCCTCGCCGACGACATGGGCCTCGGAAAAACCCTCCAGACCCTCGCCTGGCTCGCCTGGCTGCGCGAATCATCCCCCGACCCCGCCTCCCCCGGCCCCGCCCTCGTCATCTGCCCAAAGAGCGTCACCGACTCCTGGCGCTCCGAGGCCAAAAAATTCCTCCCCGGCCTCCGTGCCCGCGTCTGGAAATCCAACGACCTGAAAGTTTTCGCCAGCGAAGTCCAGTTCGACGATCTCCACATCATCAACTACGCCCAGCTCCGCACCCTCGCCCCCGCCCTCGCCGGGCGCGACTTCCTCGCCGTCATCCTCGACGAGGCCCAGGCCATTAAAAACCCCGAGTCTCAAACGGCAAAGACCGCCGCCTCCCTCCGCGCCACCCACCGCCTCGCCCTCAGCGGCACCCCCATCGAGAACCGCCTCCTCGATCTCTGGTCCATCATGCAGTTCGCCATGCCCGGCGTACTCGGCTCCCGCAGCCAGTTCCTCGATCTCTACGATCCCAAGACCGACATCCACGCCCTCCGCCGCCTCTCCTCCCGCATGAGGCCCTTCATGCTCCGCCGGACCAAACTCCAGGTCGCCCGCGACCTCCCCGAGCGCATCGAGGAGGACATCCTCTGCGACCTCGAGCCCGCCCAGGAGACCCTCTACCGTGCCGAACTCAAGCGCGCCCAGGCCCACCTCCTCCGTTTCCAGAAGACCGACCGCTCCGACCCCGACACCACCCGCAAAGAGCGCCTCAACGTCCTCAACTCCCTCACCCGCCTCCGCCAGATCTGCTGCCACCCCGCCCTCGTCAGCGACGACCTGAAGACCCTCCCCTCCGCCAAGCTCGACGCCCTCCGCGAGACCCTCGACCCCCTCATCGCCTCCGGAAACAAAGTTCTCGTCTTCAGTCAATTCGTCGGCATGCTCGCCATCCTCCGCCACGAGCTGAAATCCCTCAAAGTCCCCCTCTTTTACCTCGCCGGAGAGACCGAGAACCGCGGCGCCCTCGTCGAGAAATTCCAGACCACCACCGGCCCCGCCATCTTCCTCATCTCCCTCCGCGCCGGCGGCAGCGGCCTCACCCTCACCGCCGCCAGCACCGTCATCCTCTTTGATCCCTGGTGGAACCCCGCCGCCGAGGCCCAGGCAATCGACCGCGCCCACCGCATCGGCCAGACCTCCACCGTCCTCGCCTGCCGCCTCCTCATGAAGGACACCATCGAGGAAAAAATCCGCGCCCTCCAGAAATCCAAAGCCGCCCTCGCCGACGACGTCCTCGGCGAAGAACGCTTCGCCTCCGCCCTCACCCTCGGCGACCTCGACTTCCTCTTCTCAGAGCCCGGGTAGCCCCATCCAGCCATCCGCCCCAGACGCCCATCCGTCCTGTCCCCTGCCACATGACGCCCGCAGCAGAAAAAAGTAGGGCCGCTTGGTCCTCCAAGCGGCGCATCGCCCCAAGCCACGCACACCAAGCCCCAGCTCCCCAGTCCGGGGTCCTGAAAGGACGGGACCCCAAAGCCTGGGGCGGAGTGAGGCACGAACGAAGCCCCAGGTCCCCCACCCAAAATTCCGAAGCCCTGCAAGGGCGGGACACTCGCCGTCCGAGCCGTCCGAGCCGCACGCGCAACGCAGCCTGACGAGGCCGGGTTCTCCCGCCCGGTGCGCTGCGGCGGCTGGAGGACCAGCCAGCCCTGCCTTCCGCGTGACGTTCGCTGCAGGAAAGGTAGGGCGCTTGGTCCTCCAAGCGCCGCCACGCACCCAGCCACGCGCCCCCAAATCCGCGTTCCCTCCCGGAACGCCCGGCCCCGCACCGCATCGCCTCCCAACCCCGGAGGGGTGCCCCTATGAATAGCCGGGGGTTGAGCCCAGCGAAACCTCCGGAAACATCGCCCCAAACCCGCAACCCCGGAGGGGTTGGCCAAGACCATCCGCCCGCATTGCCAGCATTGGCCCACCCCTCCAGGGGCGATTCCTTCGCCGGGATCCCAGGGGTTGAAACCCCCGGCTATTCATCGGCCCACCCATCTGGGGTGGCGCGGTGACACCAGCCACGCTCGGCGCGCCCTCTCCATTCCTCTATTTCCCCTCCACCCCGTGATGAGAGCCTCCGGGCCCACACGCCCGCACCACATCTCCGTCCGTGCCAATCCTCTAATTCTCCAAACCTCTAAACCTCCAATCCCCTCCCCCGCTACAGCCCCGCCAGGGTGGATTTCCCTGTCGAAAACTGGTCTGCCTCGAGCCCCAGGTGCTGGAGCATTGAGACAAAGAAATTCCCCAGCGGCGGGCCGCCATCGGGCTGGAAGGCGAGGTGCTGGCCGTGCTTGAAACGACCGCCAGCGGCAATGACGGGGAGGTTGCGGTTGTCGTGGCTGGAGGCGTTGCCGAGGTTTGACCCCAGGAAGATGGCGGTCTGGTCGAGCAGGCTGTGCCCGCCCTCCGTGGCGCCGTTCAGCCGCTGGAGGAAGTCCGCAAAGAGGCGCATCTCCTCCTTCTCGATGATGGCGAGCTTTTCGATCTTGCCGGGATCCTTGCCATGGTGGCTGAGGCTGTGCCAGTCGTCGTCCACGCCCTTGAGCTTGACGACCTCGTTTCCGCCCGCCCCGCAGAAGGTGATGAGGCGCGTGGAGTCGGTCTGGAGGGCGAGGAAGATGAGATCGTAGACCAGTTTCATGCGGCCAGTGAAGTCCGCGCGGTCCTCGATGTCGGTGGGCGGCGGCTGGGCGACTTTCGGCTTGGGTTGTTTGGCCCACTCCTCGGCGCTGGCGAGCCGCTGCTCCAGCTCGCGCACGCTTGTGAAATACTGGTCCAGCGTCTCGTGATCCTCGCGCCCGACCCTGCCGGTGAGTTCGCGGGTCTGCTCGCGCACGAGATCCATGATGCTGCGCCCGTCCTGGATCCGGCGCATCTGCCCGGCCTTCTCGCTGGCGCTGCCTTCCAGAAAAAGCCGGGCGAAAAGCCGCGATGGCTTCGTCTCCGGTGGAATCCGGACGCCGGAGCGGGTGTAGGAAAGGCCGGCATCATTGGCCGAGAGAACGAGGGAGGAAAAACGGGTCTTGTGGCCGATCCGCTCGGCCGCGAACTGGTCCACGGAGATGGAATTCCGGAAGCTCGGCTGGCCGGGATGCGCAGCGCCGGTGAGGAAGCTCTCCTCCGCACTGTGCCCGCCGTCCACGTCCGGGTGCCGCAGGCCGGATATGACGGAGAACTTTTCGCGCAGCGGCTGGAGCGCCTCCAGATAGGGCGTGGCGGCGTAGTCACGCCCCGCTTTTTCCGGGAAAAGATAGGGCGTGTGAATGCCGAGCGGCGCGCAAATGGCCAGCATGCGGCGGACATCCTGCGCCGGCTCCCCGGCGGCGCGGCTGGTGCGCGGGAGCATGCCCTGCAGGAGCGGCAGCCCGAGGGCGACGCCTGTGTTGCGGAGAAAGGTGCGGCGGTTCAGAGGACGGTGGTTCATGGCTGGCGGAAGCGTTCGCTGTCGACGACAGCATGGATGAGGGAGCGGAGGCCGAAATCTTTCCGGCGGGCGGCGTCGAGCACGGCATCGACAGACTTGCGGTCCAGGGGCGTCACAGGGCGGCCGGTGGCATGGACGAGGAGTTTGGACGCCAGCGTGCGGGCGAAGACTTCCGGATTTTCCAGCAACCGGGCGCGGAAACCGGCAAAGTCCGCGAAGGTCCGGTCGCCCGACAGCGCCCCGGCGCACTCCACCGGCCGGCCCAGCTTCCAGGAGACCTTTTTCGAAGGCGCCGGGTCGCCCTGGCCCAGGGAACGGTAACGATCCCGAAAGCCGCCGATGGGATCGAAGCACTCCAGCGCGAAGCCCGGCGGATCGATGCGGGCGTGACAGCGCGCGCAGTTCGTGCCGGAGGTGTGCTTGGCCAGCTGGTCGCGGATGGACGTGGCGCCCCGGATGTCAGGCTCGACGGCCGGCACACCGGGCGGCGGAGGCGGCACGGACTGACCGAGGATGTTTTTCAGCACCCACACGCCCCGGAGCACGGGCGACGAACTGGTGCCATTGGCCGTGACCTTGAGCACACTGGCCTGTGTGAGCAGACCACCGCGGATGCTCTCCGGCGGGAGCGGGACGACGCGAAACTCCGCGTGCCCCTTCACCCCGTCGATGCCGTAGTGGGTGGCGAGCCGCTCGTTCAGGACGGTGAAATCCGAGTCGAGGAAGTTGCGCACGGAGAGGTCGTTTTTCAGCAAATGGCGGAAGAACCCCAGCGTCTCGCGCGGCATGGATTCCTGGAGCAGTTCGTCGAACTCGGGATACAGCTGCTTGTCCGGCGTGGTGAAGGTGAGCTTGCGAAGGTCGAGCCACTGGCCGGTGAAGTTCTCCACGAAGCGCTCGCTGCGGGCATCGCCCAGCAAGCGCTCGACCTGGGCGTGCCTCACGGCGGGGTCCCGGAGTTTTCCCTCAGAGGCGAGCTGCAGCAGCGCCGCGTCGGGCATGGTGGACCAGAGGAAATACGAAAGCCGCGAGGCGAGGGTGTAATCATCCACAACCGGCTCGCGGTTCAGGAGCAGGAAGCGCGGTGCGCAAAGGACCGCGCAAACACCCGCACGCACCGCCTGCTCAAACGGGCGGCCCGCCTCGATCCGGCTGAGCGTGAGTTTGACAAACGGATCGATGACCGCCGGGACCACGGGCCGACGGAACGCCCGTTGCGCAAAGTCACGCACGATGCGCTCCGCGTCCTCCCCCGGCGTGGAAGAGGTGACGTGGTGGAGCTTCATGCCGCTCCGGTGGCGCATCCAGATGGAGTCTCCCGCCTCCATGGCCAGAGTTTTGCTTTCGCCGAAGAGCCGCTTTTGCGCCGCGGAAGGGAAATCCTGATCCAGCGGCCCATGCGTCTCCGCCCAGGCGACGGCGACTCCGGGTTGCGCCTCCTCCTTGTCCCGCCAGGTGACGTGCTCGGGATAGATCCACGGCACGATGTGCATGGCGTCATTCTCCGCCATGCGGGTGGTGAACTCGATGACCGTGGGGCTCTGCGCCGTCCCTGTCACGTCATACATGCCCATCAGCCGCCGTTTGCCCGGCCCGAACAGCGGCCCGACATAGACCGCCACGACCAGAGTGCGCGCGCCGGGCTTCCAGGGCCAGACTCCGATGCGGCCGCGATAGATGCCGTCCTCGACCGGGTGCGCTCCATCCAGCCGCGCCGGCGGCCAGCCTGGCGTGAATTTCACGAAGGAATTCTCCACCGCGATGCTCCCGCCCTTCGCCTCCTTCACCGACGAAATGTTCTCCTTTTCCTCCATGAGCGCGACGCGCCGCGTGGCCGCCGGCAGCGGGGGAATGCGCCGGACGACCGCGTCGAAGGCGGTGTTGGCGGCTTCCAGATAGCGCTCCATGAGGATGGAGGAAATGCTGAGTCCGCCCGCGACATTGTCGAACCCCTGCACGCTCCCATCCTCCGGCAGCAGCTCGGCCAGCGGCGTGTCGATCCCCAGGAGGTCCTGCACCGTGTGTTCGTACTCCGTGCGGTTCATCCGCCGCAGCGAGGGCCGGACCATCCCGTCCGCCTGCGCGACTGCCCCGGAGATCACCTCAAGGACGCGGCCAGTCTCCGCACCATCCGGTCTCGCCTCCTTGGGTGGCGGCATCTCGCCACTCTGGATCGCATTCAGGACATCCAGCCACCGAGTGGCCTCGCCGGGCGGAGCCGCCAGCGTGTCCAGCCGCAGATCCCCCTTTTGTTTCTCCTCTCCGTGGCATTTGAAACAGTGCTGCTCAAGAAATGCGCGCGCCGCAGGATCATGCGCCGCCTCTCCCCGCGCCACCCCGCTGCCAGCCAGAGGGAGGGCGGCGAGCAGACCGCACTGCCAGGCCAGAAACCGGGCGGGCAGAGTGCCTGTGCGGCGCTTGTTGTTCGAGGAGGGCGGCATTGGCGAAGTCTGGGAAGGTGGAGCCGGTCACGAGGCTGACAACACGTGGCGTGCTCATCACCGCCTGCTTCAGCGCATCGCAGGCTACCCAGCGTCCGAAGCATTGTCAATCCTGCCGCACACGCCCTCAAGTAACCATTGCTTGTCACAAGGCCTCGCGCAGAATCCTCGCGGCGCGAGCACTGCCCCGCGCCCACCCTTCTCCATGGCCTTCGCCGATCATTTCTCCCACAACTCCCCCGCCTACGCCGCCGCCCGCCCCACCTACCCGGAGGCCCTTTTTTCCCTGCTGGCTGAGCTGTGCCCCGCCCGCGAGCTGGCGTGGGACTGCGGCACGGGAAATGGCCAGGCCGCCCTCGCCCTGGCAAAGCACTTCTCCGCAGTGCGCGCCACGGATCCCAGCGCCAGCCAGCTCTCCGCCGCTCCGGAGCACCCGCGCCTCACCTGGGCCTGCGCAGCGGAGGGCCCCGGCTCCAGCGGCCTGCCCGACGCCGCAGCAGACCTCGTCACCGCCGCGCAGGCGGCCCACTGGTTTGACCACGCAGCCTTCCACGCAGAGGTGAACCGCGTGCTCAAACCAGGTGGCCTCGTCTGCCTCTGGTGCTACGAACTCTGCTACCTCGGCCAGCCGTTCGATGCGCTCATCGACGCCTTCTACACCGGCCCCATCCACGACTACTGGCCGCCCCAGCGCGCCTTCGTCGCCGCCGGCTACCGCACCCTCCCCTTTCCCTGGCGGGAGCGGGATTTCCCCGCCTTCTCCATGCAGCAGCACTGGACTCTGCCCCAGTTCACCGCCTACCTGCGCACCTGGTCCGCCGTGAACCGCTTCCACACCGCCCTCGGCCACGATCCCGTGACCGCGCTGGAGGCGGACCTCCTCCCCCACTGGGGCGATCCCGCCACCCCGCGCCTCATCACCTGGCCCCTCAGCGGGCGGCTGGGGCGGAAAGACTGAGCGGGGTCCGCGACTTTTTTTCACCCCGTGTGAAAAAAGATGTCAGGTCCGGCGTGCGAGGGGAAGTAAATCTGGTGAACCGCGTGCCGTCCAGGACGCGCCGCCGCCATGACCCGCACCGACCAGCCGTCAGATTCCGCCCTGCTTCAGGAGTTCGCCCGCCAGGCCTCCCAGCCGGCCTTCCGTGCCCTGGCGGAGCGTCATGCCGGTCTGGTTTTCTCCGCCGCCCTGCGCCGCACCGGTCAGCGGGCGCTGGCAGAGGAGATCGCGCAAAACGTCTTCGCCGTCCTCGCACGAAAGGCCGGCGCCCTCTGCTCGCCGGACGTGAATCTCCCCGCATGGCTCCACCGCGCCACCGTCCTCGAGGCCGCCCGCGCCCGGCGGAAAGAGGCCAACCGCATCCGCCACATGGAAAACTACCTCCAGCACGCCACCACCCTGTCCGCAGCGGACGCCAGCGCCTGGCAGAGCCTCCTGCCGGAACTCGACGCCGCGCTCGACGACCTCCCGCCGCGCGACCGAGAACTCCTCCTCGCCCGCTTTTTCGAGGACCGCTCCTACCGCGACCTCGCCACCGCCACCGGCCGCAGCGAGGCCGCGCTCATGCAGCACCAGCACCGGGCGCTGGAGAAACTCGGAGACCGCCTCCGCCGTCGCGGCGTGGTCGTTCCAGCCGCGCTCCTCGCCGCCGGGCTCACCACCGGACTCACTCATGCCGCGCCAGCCGGGCTGGCCGCCACCCTCGCCGCCGCCGCCCCGGCTGCCGCCTCCTCGCTCGGCTTCGGCGCCCTCTTTTGGCACACCGTGAACACCCTTATGCAAACCAAAACCCGACTCACCCTCGCCGCAGCCGTGGCTGCCTGTTTCCTCGGCGGCACCGGGGCCTACGTGGCCGGAAAATCCCAGGCCGAAGCGCGCGGGGAAGCCCTCCTGGCCGCCGCCACCGCCCCCCAGCCGCCGACGGTGGAGGTGCTGAGAAGCCCGCCCGTTTCCCCCGCCACACCCGCCCCCGCCCCTGCCCTCACCCTCCAGGAAAAAATCGACCAAGCCATCACCGCATGGCGAGCCACCACGGACGAGTCGCTCCGCACCAAGGCGCTCCTCATCATTGACGCCCTCAGCCCGGAGGAAATGCCCGCCGCCCAGGCCGCCGTGGCGAAAATCAAAGCCGAATACGGCCTCCACCTCGCCCTGGCCAAACGCGTCGCCCTCCTCTGGGGCAGGACCGGACCCGCACCCGCCCTCGCCTGGCTCACGACTGAACTCCCCCGCGAACACCGGCAGGAACCCATGCGAGCCATCCTCGAAAACTGGGCCCGCCACGACCACACCGCCGCCCTCGCCTGGTGGCGGGGCGTCGCGGAGTCGCTGGACTTCCCCATCGCCGAGGACGCCTTCGAGCAGCTGGACGCCGACATTTACACCGGCTGGGCGGCAACCGACCCGGTCTCCCTGGTCGCAGCACTGCCCGAAGTGCCGGACATCAAAGCCCTCAAGTCTGACCCCAGCCCGACCGTGAGTGCCCAACTAACCGGACTGGCAACCGCCGCCTCCCGGCCGGAAACGCGGGAGGCCGTTCTGGCCGCCATCGCCGCCATCAAGTCAGACGGCACCAAGGCCGCCGCCGCCGGCATGGTCACGGTGATGCTCGGCATGATCGACCCTGCTGCGTGCGGGCAGTTTAGCGAATCCCTCACTTTCACCGATCCCGCCATCCGGGGGGAGTATCTCACCAGCAGCGTCCTGTTTCGCGTCGGCATGGGAAGTCTGGAGCCGGAGGCCGCCATCGCCACCCTGCTCACAAAAACCGACGAAGCCACCGTGCGAAACGCCATCGAGGAATTCGCCCGGGACAACCCGGAAGGAGCGACCTCCCCCAAAATCAAAGCCCTCCGCGCCGCCCTCGACAAGCCCAGGCCATGAAACCACACCACCTCCTTTCTCTAGTTCTCTTCCTCGCCGCCCTTGGGTTGAGCCTTTTCCTGGGCCACCGCGCCGGGATGGCACGCGGTCAGGCCGTCACTGCCGCCCGGCTGGCCGCCCTGCCCCGGCCCGCCGCTCCCCCGCCGCTCTCCGTGGCGCCCGCAGCCCCCGCCCCGGCGGAAAAGCGCGACCGCTCCCGGGCCGAGCTTGCGGCTTTCATCGAGGCGATCAAAGGCCGCGTCCTCCAGGCCGGCAACTCCACCGGGCTGGTCATGGGATTCAACGACACCAGCGTCCGGGAGGAACTGGACACCCTGACCGCCGGGGAAATCAAGGTGGCCATGGACCTCGCGAACGAGCGCCCGCAAGGGCTGGAGCAGGCCGGGCTTTCCATGGCCCTGCTTGGCCAATGGGGGAGGCTGGCCCCTGCCGCCGCCTATGCCTACGCCAGCTCCCAGCCGCAGGGCACCGGTCCCATGGCAAACCTGTGGATGAACGTCCTCTTCCCCGTCTGGGCGAATTCAGACCCGCAGGCCGCCGCCCGCGCCCTGGCGGAAACTCTGAAGGGCAAGCCCGATCAGCTGACCCTCGGCATGAGTGGCAACATCGTCTTTCAAGTGGCCGAAAAGCTGGCCAACACCAACCTGCCCGCCGCCATGCAGTTCGTCGGCAGCCTGCCCGAAAGCTCCCGCCCGCTGGCCGTCACCGCCATCGCCAAGCAGGCCCACGAGGCGGGCAGACAGAAGCTTTTCGACGCAATCGCCGCCCTGCCAAAGGGGGAGGACAAAACCGACTGGCAGCACGCCGCCGCCACCGCCCTCGCCCCCGTGGATGCGACAGCCTCCGCCGCCTACATCGACGGCCTCGGCCTCGATCAGGAGGACACCCGGCAGGCCACCCGCACCGTCTTTGAGAAATGGAAGAACCACGACCCCCGCGCCGCCACCGCTTGGGCGATGAGCCGCCTGCCCGGTCCGGAGAAGGAAGTCCTCATCGACCACGCCGTGCAGAGCTGGGCCCGGAGTGAACCCAACGAATGCGCCCGCTGGCTGGGCGAGTTCCCCGCTGGCGATCCCCTGCTGGACCACGCCATCGCCACCTTCGCCAGGTCCGTCGGCAAAAAAGACCCCGAAAGCGCCCGCGAGTGGGCCGCGCGCATCACCGCCGGGCCGCTTCGGGAAGAGACCCTCGGCAAGCTCCCTCCAGCGAAGCAGTAACGCCAGGCCCGGCTCAATGGCCGTGCCCGCAGCCGCAGTCCGGCCCGTGCGCCTCCCCGTGGTCGCAGCCGACATCGACGGGTGGCACGTAACCGGGCGGCATCTCGTGCAGAGCCCGCGGCAGGATTTCCACGATGTCGGCAAAGACGATGCCCTCACAGTCCGTCAGCGCATTGCACCGCCCGTAGAGCACCGTCCCTGGAGGCTCGCCCAGCAGCTTGCCAATGTATTCATCCGCCACCATGCGGAACCAAGCCTTCGGCCGGCTGTGGTAGTGCAGGCCCTCGTCCTCAAGGATTGCGCCCAGCGGCTTCGTCCCGGCGCGGATCATCCCGGCCTCCGGCTCGTCAAACGCCTCCAGCCGGATGCCGATGGCTCCGTATTCAGCCGCCCGCCCGTCCGCCGTTTTCAGCACCACCTCGCGCAGCAGGTAGTCCGGCGACTCCACGCGGGACACCACAGACAGGCCCAGCTCCGACGCATGGTAGTGCGTGAGCGTCGAGGTCATGTCGTGCTCGTGCACCAGCAGCGTGTGCTCCGGCAGCGGAACGTCCCCCTCATCCAGAAACTCGAAATGAGGCAGGTCCCGCTCAACCCGGGCGTAGAAATAGTGGAGCGGCATCAGCCAGTCCAGGATGAGGCCTTCGTCCACGTCGGAATCAGGTGTAGCGGGCATGTCGGTGGTGTGGGAGGAAAAATTCACTCAGCAGAGAATCGATCTGGAGCAGGCCTTCGCGGGTCAGCGTGATGGTGCCGGGGCTCAGCACGGCGAAGCCCTGGCTTTCCATCCACGCCAGTTGCGGCGCGAACTTCTGCAGTACGTTGACTCCGAATTTCTCCTGGTAGTAGGCCGTGTGAACCGTGCCCAGCTTGATCCGCAGGATGAACTCGCGGATCAGCCGCTCCCCGGGGTCCGTCACGTAGGCGCGGAAGTGCGCGTGCCGGCCCTCGTTGATCGCGGCCACGTAGGCTTCGATGTCTGCGTTGTTCTGAATGTGCACCCCGCCCAAGTGGCCGAAGCTCGCCACACCCAGCGGCAGCAGATCCTCCCCGCCAAAGAGGCCGTCACGGTAAATGAAGCGCGTCTTGTCCTTGTTCTTCACCACCGTGTAGGCGCTGCTCACATCGTAGCCCGCCGCCTCAAACTGGCTGAACGCGTAGTCCACCCAGCGCCGCTTCGTCGGCCAGTCCGCCACCGGGGCGACCAGCTGGCCGTCCTCCTTCATCTTTTTGAAGATGCCCGTGTTGTACGGCACCTCCATCTGGTAAATGGTGAGGCAGTCCGGCTCCATTGCCAGCGCCTTGTCCACGCAGCGCTTCCAGTTGTCCTCAGTCTCCTCCACCATGCCTGAGATCAGGTCGATGTTGATCTGCGGAAAACCGATGCTCCGCGCGTAGCCGTAGGCCCGCTCGATCTCCTTCGACCGGTGCGCCCGCCCGTTGATCTCAAGGATGTGGTCGTCAAAGTTCTCCACCCCAAGGCTGAGCCGCGTGATCCCCATGGCGCGGATGGCGTCCAGCTTCTTCTCCGTCAGCGTGCCCGGCTCCGCCTCGAAGGTCACCTCCTCCACCTCGTCCCACGGCATCATGTCCTTCAGCCGGGAAGTCAGCTCCTCCAGCTGCGGCACGGACAGGTAGCTCGGCGTGCCCCCGCCAAAGTAGACGTACTTCGGGTTCCTCCCCTTCAGGTAGGGCCGCTTCGCATACATCTCAAATTCCTTGAGCGCCGCCTGCACGTAGGAGCGGATCTCGTTCGCACTTTTCTCCGTGTAGACGCGGAAGTAGCAGAAGTGGCACCGCTTCCGGCAAAAGGGAATGTGGAAGTAAAACCCCAAGCGTGGCGCATTTGCCGGAGGCGGCTTGTCCAGCACCCGGTGGATCTCCGGGATCTGCTCCTCCCGCCAGAAAGAAAAGGGCGGGTAGTTGGCGACAAAATAGTTCCCAGCCTCCGTGGCCTTGGGCGACGGAGGAGCGGGAGACGTGACGGGAGCAGCCGCAGTGGTGAGGGTTTCCATGACAAGGGTCCGCAAGGGGGGATTCAAGGTGCGGATTCGAAACCATAGACCACGCCGCCCTGCGTGCCAATGAACACACGCCCTTCCGCTACAGCCGATCCGCCCTTAATGGCTTCCCCTACTTCATACTCCCACTTTTGGGTGCCCGATAAAGTGTCGAGCACGTACAGCCTAGCATCATCAGCGCCGAACACGACAAACTCGCCGCACACCACGGGGGAGGAACGCACCTGGTCACGCGCCCGGAAGGCCCATTTCTCATCCCCCTTGTCCCTCGTGACGCACCTCACCCGCTTGTCATCTCCCCCAAAAAACACCAGATCCGCCGTCACCGCTGGAGAGGTGAAGTTCGGCAGATCCTTTTCCCGAAACTCCCAGACCGACTTCGCCGTCGCCACCGTCACCGCCTCCACTTTTCCGTTGGCCGCATTGGCGAAATACCCGGTCCCGTCCTTAATCGCCACGGAGTTCGGCAGGTAGGACTTGAGCTCATACTTCCGCAGCTGCTTCCCGTCCTGCGGATTGGTCACGATCATCTCCCCATTGCACCCGCCAAAGACCAGGCCCTCCGCTGAGAAAGACACCGCGCCCATCACGGGGCCGCCGGCATCCCCACGCCACGTCAGCCCGCCAGTCGCCAAGTCCAGCGCATACAGCTCACCGCCAAAGTCGGCCACCACCACCTGCGTCCTCACCTTCCCGTCCGCGCCCTTGAGCGGGAAAAAATTGATCCCCGCCTTCACCTCGCTTCTCGCCTCGTATTTCCACAGCTCCTTACCGCTGTCAGCCTCGCAGCAGTGGACAATGGCGTCCCAGTCCGCAAAGACCACGCGCCCCTCGGCGATCCCCGCCGGTGCTGAGATGGGCGGCTTCTTCGGACACGGCAGCGCCCATGCCACCGCTCCCGTTTTCACGTCGAGCGCCCGGAAAACCCCGTCTCCGTCCCCAAAGAACACCCGCTTTCCGTCCGTCACGGGCGTGGCAAAGGCCGTGTCGGAGTCCCCCTTCGCCGCCTGAAATTTCCACGCCTCGTGCAGCGGCAGCTTCAGCTTTCCCCGCGCCACGCCGGTCATGCCCGCATCCCCGCGCCACACCGGCCACGCATCTCCTGCGCGGCCCGCCACGGGACACGCCACGAGCACCAGACAAAGCCGCAGCCAGCCATTCACATTCATGGCGCACCCTGGCCCGGCTTCCCCGTAAACTCAAGCCCTCCCAGTGCCCTCAGGCGTTCCACCATCGGCGGGTGCGAGTAGTGCAGAAATACATAAAACGGATGCGGTGTCAGATTGCTCAGGGAATCCTTCGCCAGCTTCTTCAGCGCGGCCATCATCGGCCGCACAGAGCCCGTCACCTCAGCTGCATACGCGTCGGCCTCGAATTCGTTTCTCCGCGAGAGCCCCAGTCCGAGGAGGGACAGCACCAGGCTCACGGGCCGGTACAGCACACTGAAACTCACCAGGCTGAACCAGACCGACGGACGCCCCACGCCAAACGCCTCGCTCAGCTCCGCATTCTTCATCACCAGACTGAGCAGGAAAAACATCGCCCCCGTCTCCAGCACCCCGAGCACCATCCCCTGGATGATGTGCTTCTTCTTGAAGTGCCCTATCTCGTGCGCCAGCACCGACACCAGTTCAGGCACCGGATGGTTCGCGACCAGCGTGTCATAGAGCGCGATCCGCTTGTGCCTCCCCCATCCGGCGAAAAACGCATTCGCCTTTGTCGACCGGCGCGATCCATCCACCACCGAGATTTCCCCGCAGGGAAACTCACACCGGACCGAGAGGTCATTGATCGCCGTGCGCAGTTCGCCCTCCGGCAGCGGGGTGAATTTGTTGAACAACGGAAACAAAAAGCGTGGAGCCAGCCAGCTCAGCCCCAGGGAAATGACCGACAGCGCCCCCCAGCTCCACAACCACGCGTGGGGGATGTTTTCAAAGAACCACAGCAGCAGCCCCAGCACCGGCAGCCCCAGCACCGCCGTCAGCGCCAGCCCCTTCAGCCGGTCCGCGACGAACGTTCCGACCGTCGTCTGGTTAAATCCAAAACGCTTCTCCAGCACAAACGTGTCATAAATCGCAAACGGCAGCCCCAGAAGCATCTGCCCAACATAGAGCACCCCAATGGCCACCAGTCCCGTCGGCACCTCCGCCAGCCCCAGCCCCCGTACCCGGCCGTCCAGCCAGCCAAACCCGCCTCCCAGCCAGAAACCCAGCAGGATCGCGAGCCCGGTCAGCGACTCCACCACATCCGCCCGCGCCGAGGCCCGCGCGTATTCCTGGGAGTTTGCATACGTCGCCGCGTCAAACGTGTCCGCAAGTTCCTGCGGCAGTCGCGGCACCAGCGCACGCACATTGAGCAGCGTCGCCGCCAGGTTGACGGCAGCCGGGACCAGCACAGCACAAAGCAGCAGGGTGAGCACCCGGAACGGAGCCCGCAACCGCCCGCCCCGTCAACATGGAAAACACCCGCCTTTCCCGAACAGCGGTCCCGCCGCCGCCTTTCCTTGACGCCCCCTCCCGCCCCGCCAGAGTGCGCCCCATGTCGAAGTACGAGAATGAAAACGTCCTGGTCGTGCGCCGGGCCTTGTTTGATGAACTGGGTGCCTTCCAGGGGCTGTCTCTGGAGGTGGACCGCTACCTGCCCGCATTCCTGAACCCGGAGAACAACTTCTTCCTCTCCAGGGACCTCGCCGAGGACGATCCCAGCCACAAACAGATCATCCCGTACGCCATTTTCCTCCACCAGGGCCGCATCCTGCACTACCGCCGGGGGAAAAAATCCGGCGAGAAGCGCCTCGCGTCCAAGGGCTCCATCGGCATCGGCGGCCACATCAATACCAGTGACGCCCATGCCGCCTCACTGGAAAAGGACACCTACCTCACCGGGGTGGACCGCGAGGTGAATGAGGAACTCCGCCTCGACGGCGGCTACCAGCAGCGCATCGTCGCCATCCTCAATGACGACCAGACCGAAGTCGGCCGCGTCCACATGGGCGTCGTCCACCTTTTCGAGCTGGAAAGTGATGACGTCGCCTCCAACGAGGACAACATCATCGACCTCGCCTTCCTCACCCTGGACGAGCTCCAGGCAAACCGGGACCAGCTCGAAACCTGGTCCCAGATCTGCCTGGACGGCCTCGCGACGCTCCTCGCCGCGAGGCGTTAATCCCCGGGCCGCAGCCTACTGCTTCTGCCCCGTCGTCACGCCCGGCCAGTCGTCCGTGCGGAAGGGAGTGGCCGGCAGGCCGTTTTTCGCCATCAGGTTGCACACCGGGTTGTCCGCCCATGCATAGCGGATGGCCACCGGATCGACGCCAGCGGGCGGCGTCAGTTCCACCTGGGTGGCCGGCAGGCCCCGCTCGGCCTTCACCAGTTTGCCCGTGGCCCATTTCCACTGCTTGTCCTCCCCGGCCACGGCAAATCCCTTCACCTCAGCTGCGTCGAAGGTCTCCATCCCTGCCGCCCCAGTGTTTTCAAACGTCACGATCACCTTCCCGTCCTTCTTTTCCA
This sequence comes from bacterium, assembly GCA_031411255.1. Classification (GTDB taxonomy): domain Bacteria; phylum Verrucomicrobiota; class Verrucomicrobiia; order Verrucomicrobiales; family V1-33; genus JANOAS01. Next base: position 7,513 of record JANOAS010000036.1, on the reverse strand, counting down.
TCGCCTTGTAGGTAGGGCTCTGGAATTCCACCGGCAGCCCGTACTCGTGTGCCAGCGCCCAGCGCGCCAGACGGCGGCCCACCTCCAGCTTTTGCCGGGGGTGAATGTCATCCCCCTCGCCCAGGTCGGTGATCACCGCCTGCCCGGAGGCCGGCACGCGCCCCATGCTCAGAGTCTGCGCCTCCCGCAGCTCCGCCCAGTCACTGTCGCCAGGTTCGGGCTTCTCCACTTTAAAGTCCGCCAGCTGCACCCAGTAGAACGGAAACTCCCCCTGCGCCCAGTCTTCGCGCCAGTTCTTGATCATCAGCGGAAACATCTCCCGGTATTGCATCGCTCGCGGCGCATTGGACTCCCCTTGGTACCAGACCGCCCCGCGGATGGTGAACGGCATCACCGGTTTCAGCCGCCCATTGTAGAGGTTTCCGGGACGGTGCTGGCCAGTCATCTGGTTTTGCGGCGCCTGCGGCTGGTTCCCCTGCTTCGTTTTCTTCCACTCCTCCAGCTTCTCCTTGTAGGCCGCCTGCACCTTTTCCCAGTCAAAGTTCGCCTCGGTCTTCTTCCACTTCTCCATCAGAGGACCGTAGTTCTCGGCATCCTTCTCCAGCAGGTCGCGCCGCACCCAGGCCTCGCAGGCGGATCCACCCCACGAGTTGTCGATCAGGCCTATCGGGATCGTCGTCACCTCGTGGATCTGGCGGCCAAAGTAGTACCCCACCGCTGTAAACGCAGAGACCGTCTCCTTCGTGGGCATCACCCACTTCTGGTTCGGCTCCCTCGCCGGTTCCTGGCTGCCGGGATTTCCCACCGTCAGCAGCCGGATCCTCGAAAAGCTCGTCGCCGAGAGCGCATCCAGGTCCCCGTCGATCGACTGCCCCACCTTGAACCCCATGTTCGACTGGCCCGAGCACAGCCACACATCCCCCACCAGTACGTCCTCCACTTTCACCTCGTTTTCCGGGCCCGCCACCGTCAGTGGCTGCCCCTTTCCACTCGCCTGCAGCGGTTGCAGCTTGGTTTTCCACTCGCCTTTATCATCCGCCTTTGCCTTCACCGACTGCCCGGCAAAGCTCACCGTCACCTCGTCACCGGCTTTCGATCTCCCCCACACATTCACTTCTCGCCCCATCTGGAGCACCATGTGGTCGGAGAAAACGTTGGGCAGACTCACCTGAGCCCGCAGGGTCAGACTGGTCGCGATCAGGAGGGAAACAGAGAGTATTTTCATCGGTGTTTGGGTCATGGGGTTGGGTTTGGGGACATTCAGGCCGCGAACCGGCCTCCCCCAGCCATAGCCAGGCTCCGCCTCCTTCGCAAGCAATCACCGCTTGCGCTTGCGACTCCCCGCGACCGGGTGAAGGGTGGGGGCTTTCCCGATGGCCCGCATTCTTTCAGCCCTGTCCGGCGGCGTTGACTCCAGCGTCGCCACCGCCCTCCTGCTCGAACAAGGGCACGAGGTCACCGCCGCCTACATGCGGAACTGGATCAATGAAGAGGGCATCGCCGGCCACTGCCCGTGGATGGAGGACATCGAGGACGCCCAGGCCGTCGCCGACAAGCTCGGCATCGAGTTCCGCGTCCTCAGCCTCATGGATGACTACCGGGAGCGCGTCGTCAGCTACCTCCTCTCCGGTTATGCGGAGGGCGTCACGCCGAACCCCGACGTCATGTGCAACCGCGAGATGAAGTTCGGCGTTTTTCTCGACTACGCCCTCGACCAGGGCTTCGACGGCATCGCCACCGGCCACTACGCGCAGATCCTCCGCCGCGAGGACGGCGAGTCGGACATCCTCCGCGGCGCGGATCCCAACAAGGACCAGTCCTACTTTCTCGCCCTCCTCAATCAGCAGCAGATCCGGCCCGCCTGGTTTCCCGTCGGCCACCTCCTCAAGCCCGAAGTCCGCGCCGAGGCCGAACGCTTCGCCCTGCCCACCGCCCGGAAAAAGGACAGCCAGGGCATCTGCTTCATCGGCGATGTGAAAATGAGCGACTTCCTGCGGGCCTTCATCCCCGACCAGCCCGGCGACATCGTCACCCTCCAGGGGAAAAAAGTCGGCACCCACCGCGGCCTCCACCTCTACACCCTCGGCCAGAGAAAAGGACTGGGCGTGCCCTCAAACACCTTTGGCGAAGCCTACGTCGTCATCGCCAAGCGCCCCGCCGAAAACCACCTCGTCGTCGCCTTTGACCATCCGGAGACTCCCCTTCTCTACGCCACCCGGGCGAAAATCGGCAGCCTCCACCACACTCGCGAGCGCTTTTTTGACTCTCCCCGCCGCCTCCAGGCCCAGCCCCGCTACCGCCACCCCGGCGCGGATGCCACCCTCACCCCGCTCCCCGGCGGCCGCGTGGAACTCACCTTCGACGTCCCCCAGCGCGCCCTCACCCCCGGCCAGATCTGCGGCTTTTACGACCACAGCACCCTCCTCGGCGGCGGCGTCTTCGAGGAAATCGGCTGACTTCTCCGCCGGCCCCGCCTACCCCATCACCCGCCGCAGCACCGCCAGGTCCTGCACCATCACATCCGGCTCCACACTGGCCAGCAGCACGGCGCCCTGGTAGCCGGTCAGCACCGCGATGGACATCACCCCGCCGTGCTTCGCCGTCTCAATGTCGTGAGTCATGTCACCCACAAACGCCGTCTCCTCCGCCAGCATTCCGTGACTCGCCAGTATCTCATGGATCCGCTCCCGCTTGTCACGGATGCCGGCGTGAATTTCCTCGAAATACACATCCAGCCCGAACTCCACCGCCTGTGCCTTCAAGTGCACCGGATGCGCCGAGCTGAGCACAAGGCATCGGTGCCCCTGCTCACGGCACCACTCCAGAAACTCCCTCGCATGCGGCAGCACCGTGGCCACCGCCGTGGAGGTGGTGAAGGCCTCGTGAAATACTGGCTCCAGCTCCTCTATCGGCACCCCCGGCACCACCCGGTCGTAGAATTTCGTGAACGGCAGCTCAAACGCACTCACAAATTCCTCCCTCGTGTACACAGCCTTTCCGTGGTGCCGCATCACTGCATTCGTCGCATCCACCACCGGCGGCAGATCATCCACCAGCGTCCCGGACCAGTCGAAAATGAAGTTCTTCACCGCACGCATCAGATCGCGCCCCCCTTCCCCGTCCACACCCAGCATTCGCCGTATTCCGCCCGCACGTCCGCGATCAAAGCCTCCGTGTTTGCCCCCTCACGCAGCACCGCCAGCATCGTCGCCCCGGAGCCGGAGAGCAGCGCCCCCGCCACCTCCGGCCGGGCCAGCAGCCACTGCTTCATGTCCGCCAGCACCAGATGCTTCGCAAAGACAGGCCGCTCCAGGTCATTCACCATCGTCCCCCACTCAAACACCTGCGGCGCATGACTCACCCCCTCCAGTTCGCGGGATTCCGCCCACGTTTTATACGCCCACGGCGTCGGCACGCTGAAGGGCAGCTTCACCAGCAGCAGCGGCACCACCCACGGGAAATCCCGGACCGGCGTCACGATCTCCCCCCGCCCCGAGCAGTCGCAGACCGTGCGGTAGATAAAAAACGGCACATCCGAGCCAAACGACGCCGCGCATTCCGCCAGCGTCCCCGTGTCCAGCCCCAGCCCCAGCCATTCATTCAGCCCCAGCAGCGTCGACGCCGCATCACTGCTGCCCCCGCCCAGTCCGGCACCCGACGGCACCCGCTTCTCCAGATGAATCCTCAGCCCCGGCAGCACCACCCCGCGCTCCCGCAGGGACGCGACCGCCTTCAGCACCAGATTCGTCCCGTCCACCGGCAGTTCCGCATCATCGCAGGTGAATTCCACCCCCTCCCCCGCCATCCGGGAAAAATGCAGCGTGTCCCGCAGCGCCAGCGGGATCATCCTCGTGTGGATCTCATGATAGCCATCCGCCCGCCGGCCGCGCAGGTGCAGCCAGAGGTTCGTCTTTGCCGGAGCGTCGATCACATAGTCCATCGCCCACGGACTAACCACCGCCCACCCCATTTCACAACCCCGAATCCCCGCTTGCACCGCCCGCCTTCCCGCCAACCATGAACGGACCGGCTTGTCAGAAAAAACTCCCTCCCCCTTTCCGCGCCGCTCCAGGCACAAGCCGCCCGGACATTCGCATTTAGCAAATTCCTGCTTCCGTCCCCCCGGCCCAATGCCCTTCCACCACATCCGCCGTCTGCTGCGCCGTCCCCGGCGGGAAACCTTGCGCCTGCTTTTCGTCAACTTCGGCCAGGCCGACAACAACAGCGCCCAGCACATCAACGGATTCGCCCGCGCCCTCGCCGCCCTCGGGCACACCGTCACCGTCGCCTCCGTCAAGTCCGTCCCCGACGGCGAATTCCAGCCGCTCGATGGATTTCACCTCGCCTCCCACCGCACTGTCCCGGGCGAAAAGACCGGCGCCTTTCCTGGCTCCGCCGCCGCGCCGGATCTCATCCACGTCTGGACCCCGCGGGAGATCATCCGCGACCTCGCCAACCGCGCCCTCGCCCGCTGGCCCCGCGCCCGGCTCATCATCCACCTGGAGGACAACGAGGACACCCTCTTTCACCGCCACACCGGCCTCACCGTCGCAGACGCCCGCGCCCTCGACGATGCCGCCCTCGTCCCCCACCTCAGCCGCGGCCTCATCGATCCGCGCCATGCTCCGGATTTCCTCCGCTCCGCCTCCGGCCTCACCCTCGTCTACCGCTCCCTCGCCGCCCTCGTCCCCGCCGGCCAGCCTTCGTGCGAGATCGTCCCCCTCATCGATCCCGCCTTCTTCGCCCCCGCCCCGCCAGACCCCTCCCTGCGCCACGCCCTCGGCATCCCCGCCGGCGCCACCGTCATCGGCTACAATGGCAACGACCACCACGGCAACACCGAAGACATCCGCCAGCTCTACGCCACCGTCCAGATCCTGCTCGACCGCGGCCATTCCGTCCGCCTCCTGCGCACCGGCCACACCCTGCCCGAAATCCTCGACGCCTTCCCCGCCAGCGTCCGCGCCGCTGTCATCTCCTGCGGTTTCCTCCCCCGGGAAACCCTCCCCGCCCACATGCGCCAGGCCGGCTTCTTCCTCCAGCCCGGCGGCCCGGATGAGTTCAACACCCACCGCCTCCCCGCCAAAGTCCCAGAGTACCTCATGCTCGCCAGGCCCGTCATCATGGGCACCGCCAACCTCGCCGCCGAGCTGACCCACCAGGAAAACGCCCTCATCCTCCCCGAGATGACCGCCAGGAATGCCGCCGACGCCGCCGAGTGGCTCATGGCCGATCCCGCCCGTGCCACAGCCCTCGGCACCGCCGCCCGCCACTTCGCCCTCGCCCGCTTCGCCCCCGACGCCGTCATCCCCCCCCTCCTCGCCTTCTACCGCCAGCGCCTCGGGTGAAAACCGCTGGGGTGACTCCAGCCAGCCGCCCCCCTTCGCCCCTGACTGCAATCCGCCCCGCACGCGGCGCTGCCTCAGAAATCACCATGACAGCGCCAGCATCACGGTCTATGAGGAATTCCATGTCGAGTCCGACTACTGCATCCATACCCAAAAACCGACGTGCAGCCCCACCTCCGCCTCCTGGATCCAAGAGGGCGGCTCCGGCCTTGCGACATTGCGTTCCCTTGCATGTGTCGGCCAATAGCCCGGCATCACCAGATCACTGCACGGTGGCCCCCGTACCCGGCACACCTCCCCGCTACACTGAAGCCTGACATGCAAAACATTCTAAAATTTAGAAGTGATCTGATCGATTCTTATGCGCGTTTTCCGCGCAGCTTCGTGCGCATTTCGGCTCTCGACATCCGCAGCGAGGTCGAGACGGCCTATGCCACTGGCCGCTGCTGGCCTGAACCGCTGATTCCGAAGAACCGAGACGATCCTCCCCCCAACGAATGCTTTCATGGCCAAGACCTCCCACCAAAATTGATGCGATCATGATCACCCGATTTGAAGAACAAGAAGGCCGGCCCAGACTAATTGCAGCCCTTCGAGCGCAACAATCTGTTCAAAACGATGAAGATCTCGCCAAGGAGTTGGCGGACCTGGTAGATCTCGTTCAAATCGAGCCAGGAACGCCAGAAAGCACATTTATCAGACAAGGAGGCTCGGATAACGACATCTTCCTCATCCTGGCAGGCAAGGTCTCAGTGGTCGTGAACGGAAGGGAGAAGGCTCAACGGAAAACAGGTCAGCATGTTGGCGAAATGGCCGCCATTGATCCCTCTGCCCGCCGAAGCGCAGACGTGGTTGCTATCGAGCAAACCGTGCTGGCAAAGATCTCCGAGCCAGCGTTTTCCAACCTGGCCGCCAAGTATCCCAATCTCTGGCGGCATCTTGCCCTCGAAATCGCTCATCGTCTCCGCCAGCGTGGACATGAGGTTCAACCTCCGAACGAAAAGCCTCGCACCTTCATCGGCTCATCTGTCGAGGCACTGCCCATTGCCCGAGAGCTTCAATCCGGACTCGCCCACGATCCGTTCGTCGTTTCGCTATGGACAGACGGCGTCTTTCGCGCCTCGCGCGATTCCGTCGATAGCCTCGTCGCTGCAGTTAAGAAGGCAGACTTCGCTATTCTAGTTCTCACCGCCGACGACACGCTTATCTCGGATGAAGTCGAGCATAGTGCCCCACGCGACAACTGCATCTTCGAATTGGGCTTGTTCATGGGAGCCCTAGGCCGAGACCGCACATTCATTGTCAAACCGCGAGGCATAGACATCAAGCTCCCGTCTGATCTCCTTGGCATAACTCCCTTGGAATACGCCGAAGGCACCGAGGACACCATCGCCACCCGCGTCGGTCCGGTCTGCTCAGCAGTGCGCAAGGCAGTCCAAAACCTTGGCCCCAAATAACCCTCACCATGAGCTTCACCAACGACATCACAAAAGAAGTCGAAGACATCTTCAAGGCCACTTGGAAGACGCGAGATGGTCAGGTGGTCCCGGATCCTGAGGACATTCAACTTGGCAATCACGCCGTCGAACTCGAAGGCACCGTCCTCTATGCGGACCTCGCGGAATCGACCAGTCTGGTAAATACCATGGAGGCAGCGTTTGCTGCTGAGGTTTACAAGACCTACCTCCTTTGCGCCAGCCGCCTCATCACCAAGAACGGCGGGACCATCACCTCGTTTGATGGTGATCGTGTGATGGGGGTATTCATTGGAGGCCAAAAGAACACTCAGGCGGCCAAATGTGCCCTTCAGATCAACTACGCCGTGCTAAAGATCATCAATCCCAAGCTCAAAGCGCAATACTCCAGTAGCACTTATGAAGTGAAACAGGCGGTTGGAGTGGACACCAGCAAGCTCTTTGTGACCCGCACAGGCATTCGAGGTTCGAACGACTTGGTTTGGGTTGGTCGCGCCGCTAACTATGTGGCCAAGCTGTGCTCGTTGAGGGAAGGCAATTACGCCTCATTCGTAAGCGTCACCGCCAGCACCGTCTTGAAACCCGTGCCTGCCGCCGCCCCGCCGCGTAGGGGATGGGCATGACCACGACACACGCCAAGTCCGATCCGAGCTCTTCCGCTCCCGGCCCCACTCCCACTCCCACTCCTGA
>JANOAS010000035.1:0-21504 GCA_031411255.1 bacterium | reverse complement strand
CGCTGGAAAAATCCCGCACTTGAGCGATAATCAACCTCTCCTTATGAAATCGCTCACCGCCACGCTGGTCGCCCTCGCCCTTTTCAGCCCCGCCACCTGGGCCGCCCCGAAGGCGGCCACAGCGCGGGACGCCATCGCCGCCCTCGGACGGTCGAAGGGGGCTGCGCTGCTGAACAACATTCTCCTCGTTTCCGGCAACCACGGCCAGGACCAGCCCGCCCAGTGGCGCATCTTCACGAACGACCCGCAGTCCCGCGTCAGCGTGCGGGAGTTCGTCGTGGAAAAAGGCCGCGTCACCAGCGATCTCCGCCTCAGTCTTCAGGAGGCCCAGCTGCCCCCGGGCGGCGTCATCTCACAGCGCAAGCTCAAGATCGACACCCCGGAGGTCTTCCGCATCGCCGACGCCGCCGCGCGCAAGGAGCAGCTCGGCTTTGACAACATGGACTTCGCCCTCCGCAGCAAGGAACTCTCCCAGGACCCCGTCTACTTCGTCCGCCTTAACGATGAGTTTGGCCGGAAAGTGGGCGAACTCGTCGTCTCCGGCGAGACCGGCTCCCTCCTGCGGAAAAACTGGGCCCAAACCAGGCAAACCCAGGCCACCGGTGTGCCGGCGCCAGCCACCCGCAGCACCCCGGACAATGGCCCCGGTCGCTTCACCGATCCCGGCGCCCGCCGCTCCAGCACCGCAGAGCAAACCGCCCAAAACCTCATCGCCAAAGCCCGCTACGGATTTGGCGTGAGCAAGGAAGCCGTCGGCAACGGCCTCCAGCGCGCCCTGAGCGGTCTTCGTGATTTCTTCCAGCGCGGCGGCAGCAGCAGTTCCTCCGCCCCCGCCAGCAGCGAGCCAAATCCCTACCTCCAGCCCTACCGCGGGCAGTGAAGCCATTTTCAGGCCGGTCTTGGGTAATTTTGGCAAAATGCAGGACCCGCGGCAGGCGATCCCTGAGCGTTCTGCCGGGAGGGACGTTGGGGTTGCGAAGCGCCGGGAAGGCGTATCGTGCATCTCGTGTTTCCGAAGTTATTTCAGAAACGTAGATGAATATCGCCGCAGCCATCGCCGTCCATGGCGTGTCTGTAGACAGACTTTCGGCGAGGGACGTTCCGAATCGGAACATCCCGGACCAAAAAACAAAAACACCCAACAAAACCAAGACAACCATGAAAACACTCCTCACCGCGTTTACCGCCGTCATCGCCATGTCCGCCAGCGTCTTCGCCGGCGAGTTTCCGGACATCAGCCTGGCTGACCTGAAGAAGGCCATCGCCGACAAGAAAGTCGCCCTGATCGATGTGAATGGATCCGATTCCTACAAAGCCGGCCACATTCCGGGCGCCGTTGACTTCGCAGCCGAGAAGGATCTCGCCGCCAAGCTTCCCGCCGACAAGGCCAGCCTCGTTGTCGCCTATTGCGGCGGCCCCGCCTGCGGTGCCTACGCCGCCGGTGCCAAGAAAGCCAAGGCCCTTGGCTACACGAACGTGAAGCACTTCGCCAACGGCATCTCCGGCTGGAAGTCCGCCGGTGAGAAGACCGAAGCCGCCAAATAAGCTCCACGCTGACTCGTTTTGCCCCCTCCGGCGGCTCCCCTGCGGAGCGTCCGGCAGGGGGCTCTCTTCTTTTTGCAGAAACAACCACACAACCGCACACCCACCCATCCATGAAACAAGCTCTGAAGGTAATGATCGTGGCGCTGCTCAGCGCCGGAAGTCTCGCAGCTGAAGAAGCCGCGAAAACCAAGTACGTGGCGAACCTGACCGGTGTGGTCTGCGGCGCCTGCAAAAAATCCGTCACCTCCTCCCTGCAGAAGCTGCCGGGTGTGGTGAAGGTTGATTTCGAAAAAGGTGAAAAGGCTGACACGCAGAAGGCCACCTTTGAGTCGACCTCAGCCGCACTGACCAAGGAACAGGCCATCAAGGCCCTCGGCGACACGGCGAAGGAATTCGTCATCGTCAGCCTGGAGAAGGCCAAGTAGGCCGAAAGCCGGGTCTGATTTTCCGCCCCCCCGCCTGGCAGCCTTGTCTGGCGAAGGGGGCGGTTTTCATTCCCGACCGCGCAGCCCATGTCGCCCAGCACCGGCCGGACCAGCACGCTCGACATCCGGACGCCGGAGGGCGTCACTTTTTCTCTGCCCCTGGCCGGACCGGTCAGCCGCGGTGCCGCCTGGATGATCGACTTCGCCGTCATCCTGGGTCTCTACATTGGCGCGTCAAAGCTCTCCGCCCTCGTGTCCATCGTGGGCGGGGACTGGGGGATGGCGGTGCGCATGCTCCTCATGCTGGCCATCTCGCTCGGCTACGGTTTTGTCTCGGAGTGGTTCATGCGCGGGCAGACGATCGGCAAGAAAGTGATGAAGCTGCGCGTGATGGACGAGCGCGGGCTGACGCTCACCCTGGGGCAGGTGGCGGTGAGAAATGTGATGCGCACCGTGGACGCGCTGCCGCTCCTTTATGCCGTGGGCGGCATTTCCATGGTGCTCACACGGCATTCCCAGCGGCTGGGGGACTTGGCGGCGGGCACCGTGGTGGTGCGGCTGCGGGAAACGAAGGAGCCCAGGCTGGAGTCCATCCTGGCGGGCCAGTACAACTCTTTCCGCGACCACCCGCTTCAGGAGGCCCGGCTGCGCCAGCGGACCTCCCCGGAGGAGGCACGGCTCTGCCTTTCCGCCCTGCTTCGGCGTGACACGCTGGAGCCCGGGCACCGGCTCCGCCTTTACGGTGAGCTGGCCTCGCACTATCGCGAGTCGGTGGAGTTTCCCGCCGAGGTGACCATCGGCCTCACGGATGAACAGTTCTTGCGCAATGTCGTGGAAACACTCTTCCGCAAGCGCAGCGTGTGATGCGGGGCTGAAAGCGCCTCCGGTCCACCCCCGAAAAAAGCGGGGCCGCGCATCCTTCGACACGCAGCCCCGCTGGATTGGAAACTCAGAACCGGCTTACTTCTTCTTGTCCCACTCCCGGTCCTTGATCAGCTTCTCCACCGTCGCCTTCGCCGGCAGGGATTCTGGAAGCGCCTTGAACTTGATCAGGTATCCCAGCGCTTCCTTCAGGCGCATTGCGTCGCCCTTGCGGTTGTCGATTTTGTCCGCCGGCGTGGCGGCGATCTCGTCGGCCACCTTCGCAGACTCCGCCGTCACTGTGGCCACCGTTGCTGCGTCGGCCTCGTACGTCAGCGCCTCGGCGAGGCGGTAAAAGGCGTTCACCCCCTTCTGTTTCGCAGCGTCCTCGCGGAGGCGTGCCGCTGTTTCCTTGCGCTTCGCCATCGTGGCCTCTGCGCTCAGCGCCCCGTCAGTTCCGCCGTCCACCGCGCGCTTGGGCAGGTCACGGTACCAGATGTTGCGGTAGCGGACAGGGTTCCCGTGGTCCTGCAGCTTCAGTGACCCTTTTTCACCGAGGGAGCCGGGTTTCGTACGCCCGCGGTGCCCCGTGCCGCCCTCCAGCGGGGTGGCGTCCTGCGTCACCACGCCATTCACCAGCACCGTCACGCGGCCCGGGTCCAGCTCCTTCCCGTCCTTCCACACCGGACGGCGGAAGATGATGTCATACGACTGCCACTGCCCCGGCGGGCGCACGGCATTCGCAGCGGCAGGGTTCACTCCGTAGACGGATCCCGCACCGCCGTCCGCGTAGGTCGGGTTGTTGTAAACGTCCAGCACCTGCACCTCCACCTGCCCCATGAGAAAGACCCCGCTGTTCCCGCGCCCCTGGCTGTCACCGTGCACCTCCGCCGGTGCCGCCCACTCCACGTGCAGCTGGCAGTCGCCGAACTGCTCCTTCGTCCGGATGTAGCCCGCTCCCGGCACACACTGCATCGCACCATCCTTCACGATCCACTTCGTCGGCTCCGCAGGCGACTTGTCCGCCTCCCACCCGGCCAGCGTAGCCTCCGTCCCGTCAAAGAGGACGTGAGCATCCGAAGGCGGCAGGCCCGGCTTTTCCGGAGTGCTCGGGGTGCCGGGCGTCACGATCTTTGGCTCCGGGCGGTTCTGGTCGTGGATCGCCCACGGGTGGTGCTCGTCCGGAGCATCACCGTAGAACGGGGAACCAGTGGAGCCGGCGGCATGGACCGTCAGCGGGGCGAAGGGCAGCACGCACAGGGCGGGCAGGAAAAATCGGGCGAGTTGGGATTTCATGCTCCTCTTTTAGAGCGCTCCACCACTGGGATCAACGCCCATTCTCCGCATCAGGCACTCCCCCACCCCCTGCACTTCGTGAGGAAATGCCCTTGCGCAGGCCCCCTCCTGCACGCTTCATCCCCTCCAGCCATGGCAGATCTCCCACGCGTCCTCCTCGTCCACCCCGACCCCATCACCAGCCGCCTCATCCGCGAGGCACTGGAGGGGCTGGCCGAGTGCACCGTCGACTCCGCCTCCTCACCCGTCACCGGCTTCTCCAACGCCCTCCAGCGCGACTACCGCCTCTTCATCTTCGGCCACCAGATGCCCGTCCTCGAGGGCGAACTCCTCTACGAACTCATCCACGAAGCCTACCGCCACGACCGCGCCGGCTCCCGCCCCCTGCCCGCCATCATCTACCTCGGCGAGCCCGAGGCCACCCGCGCCCAGCACCTCCGTTCAGACGTCCGGGTGAAAGGCATCATCCCCCTCCCCCTCAACCTCAGCCGCCTCCTCACCGCCGTCGAGGGCACCATCGTCGTAAAATAGCCGCGCCACACGCGCCCTGCCCGCTCCGTCACTTGTCGCCGCTCGTGTCCCTTTCGAGCTTCCGCTTGTCAAAGAGCTGGTTGACCAGATCCTTCACCACCCGGGAAAAAATGGGCGTATATTTCTCATCAAGCGGCTTCCCACCGGCGAGGGCGAGCTTGGCGCAGACAAAACACATCAGCACATCCGTATCACCCTCCGCTGTGCTGAAGCGAAACCCGTGCCTCGGCTCGAAACCGCACAACATCATCGGCCCCGGACCCACCTGGTCCCGGAGCATCCCAGCCCATCGATTCGCCTCCTCCGGATTCTCGATCACGATCGAACTCAGAACGGGATAGCCCTGAAACGCCGGCAGCTTCACCAGCGCCGCCGCCCGGTCGGTCTCCTGTTTCTTCAGGTCCTCCCGTTTGGTGGGATGGATGGCAAACAGCGTTATTTTCACCACCTTCGGAATGCGGTCCGCCAGTGCCTTCCTGGCTCCGAGAACGGCCTCCCGTATTACTTTTCGCTCTGCCTCAGATTTGGGTTGCGTGGATGACTTCCTGATCCTCTCAGCCCACGGCGTAAAATCCTTCGCCACCTCCTCCTCCGTCAGCGCAGGTGCCAGGTTCGGCACCCGCAGGAGCGGGTCCCAGTCAATCTGCGGCGCCTCCTCAGCCAGGACCGGAGAGCAAACCACGAGCAGCAGCATGGCGATGAGTGAACGCATGGTGCCAGAGTACCACTTATTTCCAAAACTGCCACCAGCGGCGCGGATTGCGCGGCGCGGTCCCGACCTCTGCCGCCCCAGGCCCACTCTCTGACCAGATCAAGACCGACGGCACAAAACGTATATCCGCCAAAAGGGAGCCTTGCTTGCACATCTGGTCTGCGCCTTGAAACTCCGCGCTCCGCCCGGCTGCCTGGAGCACCTGATCCCCCGTTACTCCGGCCTCAACCTCCTGACGGGCAAACTCCACCGAGGCCCTCCAGACAGGGTGATCGTCCAGCCTGAGTTCGGGGCCAACGGTCCCCTCCGGAGTCATCGTGTGATACGTGTCGGGAAATGGCACACCCTTTGGGGCAAGCAGCACCCGGCAGTAAACCATCGGCAGAAATTGAAAGAGGCGCACAGCCTCCGCCGTCGGAATCCCCAACCCCAGGAGTGCTTCATACAGTTCCATGTCCTCCGCCTTTGGGTGGCGGCGAATGCAGTCAAGTGCGGTTGCTACGGTTTCTTGGTTCATGGCTGAGTCAAATTCGGCACTCCAGTCAACCTGCCGGGCTGCCGGGGAAGCCTGTTAAGGCGCGGGCGGCACGGGCGGCGTCGGCGGGTCTTCAGGCTCCTCCGGGGACGCCGGGTCCTCCAGGAAGTGCTGTTGCATGTAAAGCGGCAGCTTTTCAGACTGGCGGGCGTTGTTTTTGGCGATCTCCAGGAGGTTCAGGAAAAGCTGAAGCTGCAGTCCGGAGCGGGCCGCCGCCTTGCCCTCCTGCGTCGCCGTTTTCGCGCCCGTGGCGGATTCGCTCGCCGCGTGCAGGGTGATCCATGTGCTCAGCAGACCAGCCGCGTTGTCCACCACATCCGAGCCCAGCGCGGCCACCTTGGCCGACAGGGCGGTGTGCAGCGTCGTCAGCTTGTTTTCCAGCAGGTCATCCGTGATCTGGGTAAAAATCGTGCGGCCTTCGGGAAAGATGTCCAGCATCTCGGGCGTTCCCGAGCGGAACTTCGCCCCGACCACAAAGTAAATGTCCTCGATGTTCTGCGGCAGCGCCGTGCGGAAGGCCCGTTTGGCCAGCACCCGGCCCTTGCGCAGGCCCAGTTTCAGCGTGTCATCGGTCACACATTGGGAAACGACGTTCAGCGCCGTCGTCGTCGCGGTGATCCGCGTGTTGTACAGCGCGCCAGGGTTGTTGGCGATCAGGCGCTGCAGGTGGTCCGTGGAGAAGGACAGCAGCTCCGCAAGGCTGATGTCGCGGTCGTCGAACGGATTGTCGAGAAATCGGCTCAGATCGATCATGGTGCTTGATTTGGTGGGAGTTTCTGGTTCGTCATACCGTGCTCCGCTGTCATAGCGGACTCCTGAATCATATCTGGCCATATGTCTGGTGAGTGCGTGGTTGAGGAGTCTTGCGAGAGCCCGTGTGCAACACCGCAAAATTGCCACAACTCCCCTCCTCATGTCAAGTTCCCGAATCATTTTTCAGCAGGTTATGGAAATTCAGACCGAGCCTCCCGCCACATCGACAACCGTTCCCAAAAACCGCACCCGCCCCAAAAGCGTTTGGATGGCCCCCTCGGAAACCCGGAAGCCCCGTCTAATCGTTTATAAAGCCACCCCGTAAACTTGGGGCTGCCATCTAATCGTTTAGACAGCCACCCCGTAAACTTGGGGTTGCCATCTAAACGTTTAGACGGCCACTCCGCAAACTTGGGGTCGCCATCTAAACGTTTAGACAGCCACCCCCAAAACTTGTGGCCGTCATCTAAACGTTTGGAACGTCACCCCGCAAATCCGCAAGTGCCCTCTAAACGGTTGGAAGCCGCTCCCGGAAATCGGGAAATGAACCCGGCCCACCCCGGAACCCGGTGCCGAAACCCGGCGGCACCTCCGGGAAATCGGAATGCTGCCCTGTAAGGGCCGAACACCGTGACTCCAATCGATGCCACAGCTCACCCCCTTGCATGAACTCTGGATTGCGCGTGAGCATGTAGATCCGAACGGGCGGGAACATTTCCGAATTGACACCTTGCATCCATTCTTCTATGCGTAACACCATAAGGGAAAAATTTTACTATTCCCAAAATCGGAACTCAATTTTCTAATTATCAAGTTCAACCAAGCCGCCTTTGCCGGCCCTCCGCAATTTGCGCAGAGGCGGGCCACCTCAATCCTTAGCTGAGTTGAAAAACAACCCAAATCCATCCCCCATGCCCGAACAGCAATTAACCACCCTTGTTGGAAAATCCGCACTTGGATCACTTTTTCGAGTCCTTACAGAGCGACAAGATACAGATACTCAGATTTACACACGCGATCTGCTTATTGGGGTAAAGGACCTTATGGCTCTCGAAAGCGCAATCAAACTGCAACTTGATTTATATCAAAAAATTTCCTATACAACGAGCGCCATCGTTACGTTCTCTGACAATAGATCGAAGCAGTTTCACGCCATTACCGAACTGCCCAAGTATAATTGGGAACAACCAGTCGAGACCGTCTCGATAGTGTTAAAATGGGACATTTTAATTGAGGCAATAAGCCCTGATAAGCCCACGGAACACAATATCCTCGTGCGGCTGGCAAGCGGAGTTAAACCGAGAGATTTGATGCGAGCGATACTTTCAAAAGACCTCGACGAAATGGAATCTTTTGAACTCGCTTCAGCTGGATGCGCATGCCACATCACGTTCGCAACGCAATCGCTTGCTGGAGATATTTTTCGCGTAGTTGAATCTTGGGTGAGTGGTCGCCCCTCAGCCGAATACAGCACCCCTTACTTAAAATGGCTGCGCAAGAATTCAGATCTGCTATTCAAGCTAGTAAAACACTCACTTCCCGTTTCTGCTGTATTCGCGGTACTGGCCTATTTCCTCCACGCATCGCATCAATTGAATCAAAGTCAGCCAGCATCAATCGGCTTCATTCGGCAGACAATGCTCTACGGAGTCATGCTCTGGGTTACCTTTCTTGGAGGCGGCTTCATATCCCGATGGCTGGCTGGCCACCTATGCAGCTTAGTTCATAAAATTGGCACACTTCATCCATTCTGCCTATCCGCTGGCGACAATAACCGGCAAACGATGCTGGCTGCTAGAAATAAGCGAAATTTTACCCGAATGTGCGTCGAGGGAGCCGTTGCCGTATTTTGGAATATTATAGCAGCATTTTTATTCGTTATTTTAACATTTGATTTCAGTGACAAACCCAACGATCAGGCCCCACCCGCGAAGCAGGCACCTGCACAAACGTCACCTTAAAATTTTAAAACGCGCGAATGGCTCCCAATTCCGACAAGGACGTTATCAAGCAGCACCGGACGCAGATTCAAGGCCCAGCCACGTGGGATAGACATGGGGAAACCGTTAATTGGTGCCCCCGTCAGCTATTTGCAGTTAACGTCTTCTCCTTCGACCAATCTTGGGGCGCGCGACTGGCAACCAGTTCCCGCCGCCCACAGCGGCTGCGCCGCGACTCGGATGTGTTCCTGCAAGCCGACATGGGAAAGCCGAGCCACATCGTCGCCCCCCCCCGGTGCCAGCCCCATGCCCCCCTCCCATTTTCCTTCCTCTTTATTCGCTTCGATTCGCGTTGATTCGCGTCCATTCGCGGTTGGTCTTCCCCGTGCCCCGTGCGTCGTGTTACGAGCTGGGGGGGCAATGCTTAGTGCACGCAGGCGGGTTAGGCGGAGCCAATACCCGCCCCACTTTCCAGCCTCCCTTCTGACTTCTGACTTCTGACCTCTGAACTCTGAACTCTGATCTCTGATCTCTGAACTACCCCTGCCCCTGCCCCGCCCGCCCATTCCACGCCACACAGTCCGCGTATTTCACCCCACTGCCGCCGAAGAGATCCAGAGCGCTGCCGATGGTCACGTCCACACGTCCCTGGCTGACGTCCTGCGCGAGGCGGAGGTCGTCGAGGTTCCGGGCGCCGCCGGCGTAGGTGAGCGGGATCTTTCCCCAGGCACCCAGGCGGGCGAGCAGGGCCTCGTCCATGCCGGCCATGCGGCCTTCGACGTCGGCGGCGTGGATGAGAAACTCCGCGCACGATCCGGCCAGGGCGTCCAGGGTTTCCTCCGTCACGGCCAGATCGGTCAGGGTCTGCCAGCGGTTCATGGCCACCACCCAGCCCTCGGCAGTGCGGCGGCAACTGAGGTCCAGCACGAGGCGGTCGCGGCCCACAGCGGAGACGAGGGCAGCGAGACGATCCGGCAGGAATTTCCCCTCCGGCGAAAAGATCCACGACGTGACGATGACGTGCGAGGCCCCGGCGTCCAGCCACTGGCGGGCATTGGCTGCACCCAGCCCGCCGCCCACCTGCATCCCGCCCGGCCAGGCCGCGAGGGCGTCACGGGCCGCCTCCTCATTTCCCGGCCCCAGCATGATGACGTGCCCGCCGGTCAGCCCGTCCCGCCGGTACTGGTCTGCGAACCACGACGCGGGCCGGTCGCTCTCAAAGTTCGTCACCACGCCCGGCCCCGCATCCGTCAGCGTGCCGCCGACGATCTGCTTCACCCGGCCTGCGTGGAGGTCGATGCATGGTCTGAATCGCGTCATACCCCGCACCGTTGGCCGCATTTTCCGCAGGGCGAAACTTGAAACTTGGAACTTTTGCCAACCCGCACCACACTCCCGGCATGAAATTCACCGCCCCACTCCTTACCGCCCTCCTCACCGTCGGCAGCGGCGTCTTCACCGCCCGTGCCGCAGAGCCCGCCCCGCGCAGCCAGTTTTCCGTCATGGAAAAAGGGCTCATCGCCTCCGTGGAGAGCGCCACCCTCACCGCCGCAGCCCCCGCCGCCAGCGAGCGGAATCCCCTGCTCACCTTCGACACCGAGGTCGAGTCCGGCGAGGCCGCCCCGTGGTTCAATGTCATTCTCGACCCGCACGAGAAATTCTACAAAGCCTGGTACGGACGCGGCGGACTCTGCTACGGCACCTCCCACGACGGCCTGCTCTGGAACAAGCCCGGACTGGACAAGCACCCGGACGCCGCCGGGAAAAAGACCAACCTCCTCCTGCCCGGCCTCTCCGGAGCCGGCCTCCTGCGGGAGGACGAGGAGTCCCCGGACTGGAAGCGCCTCTACAAACTCCTCGGCACCGGCAAGGACGGCACGACCGCCCTTTTTTCCGAGGACGGCCTCACCTGGACCGCCCCCGCCACCACGAAGGCCCCCGCCGGACGCGTCACCCTGGCCGCCGGTCTGGGCGGGAAAAAATTCACCGGCTTCTTCCTCACGAAGGACGGCCTCCTCAGCGCCGTGAGCGATGATTTCACCACCTGGAGCGACGCGAAACCCGTGGCCACCGGCATCGAGGGAGCGCTCTCTTCCTTCCACGTCTTCACCCACCGCACCGGGTGCTACGCCTTCGCCACCAGCGGGGGAAAGACCAGCCTGCTTCACACCGTGGACGGCGCAGCCTGGTCCGCCCCGCTCCCCGGCCCGTGGGGAGAGGTCTGCTCCGTCGTCCCCCAGCGGGATGACTGGCGGCTCTACTCCACCAGCGACCGCACACTCACCCTCAGCACCGTCCGCGCCGAGTCACTGGCCGGCTACACCGGGGGAAAGGAGAAACCCGGCCAGCTGACCACGCGACCCCTGCCGAATCCGGGCTCAAAGCTGCGCCTCACCACCGCCATCCGCGAGGGAGGCTCCCTCACCGTCACCGTTCTGGGCGAGGGTGGGGCCACCATCGCCGGGCCCGTCAACGTGACAGAGGGCGGCTTCCACATCATGCCCGACCTCCCCATCCCGGATTCCGTAAAAACCATCACCCTCAAATTTTCCCTGCTCGACGCCACGCTGTTCTCGTTTAGCTTCGGCGACCGCCAATATCCCTGATTTCTCCCCATGCGCCCACGCCTCCTTCTGATCCTCACGCCCCTCGCCCTCAGCCTCGCCGGAGCCCCGGCGCAGACACCCGCGCCCGCGCCGGCACGCTCCGCACCGGCGGCTCCCGCCACTCCAGCAGCACCCGCCCCGGCCGTGCCCGCTCCCGCCCCGGCCGCTCCCGCTCCCGCCGCGCCTGCCGCATCCGTTTTGCCCGCCACCCCGCCCGCCCCGCGCACCCAGGCCGCCGGCGCCACCGAGACGCCCGCCGCCATCCCTGGAAATCAGATCAGCTGGAGCGCGATCGGTGAGCTGCCCCCCGCCCCCGGGCAGGAGAAACAGCCCGGCCTCAGCGGCCTCTTTGCCGGTCCGGTCAAAGGCGGAATCCTCCTCGCCGGCGGTACCTTCTATGCCAAGGAAGGCCCGCTTGAGGGCGGCCAGAAGACTTACTCGGACACGATTTACGTCCTCAGCGAAAAGACCACCCCCGCCAGCGACACCCCGGAGTACACCTGGACCACCGCCGCGGAGAAACTCCCCCACGGCCTCTCACTCGGTGTCTCCATCCCGCTCGACGACGGCGTCCTCTGCGTCGGCGGCACCGACGGCCAGCGCTGCTATGCCGACGTCTTTCTCCTCTCCTGGGACGCGAAGGAAAAGAAGGTCGCCACCACCCCCTTTCCTCCCCTGCCCAAGCCCCTCGCCTTCCACGGCGGCGCCCGCGCCGGGCAGTGGATCTTCGTCGCAGGCGGGTCGGACAACCCTGGTGCCTCCCCTGGCAGCAGCGAATTCTTCGGGCTCGATCTCTCCCACCGCGGAGACCCCGCCGCATTTAAGTGGGAGCCCCTCCCCGCCTGGACCGGCTCCGGCCGCATCCTCCCCGTCTGCGCCGGCCAGAACGACGGCCAGACCGACTGCTTTTACCTCATCAGCGGGCGGAATTCCTTCCCCGGCCAGCCCACCACCCTCCTGACCGACGTGCAAAAATACAGCCCCGCCACCAAGGCGTGGACCCCGATCGGCGACGTCACCCTCCCCGGCGGCACCCCGGCCTGCGTCATGGCCGGCACCGCCGTCGCGCTGGAAATGAACCGCATCCTCGTCCTCGGCGGCGATAACGGCGAAGTCATGCGCCTCCTCGAAGCCAACGCCCGCCACACCGCCTCAGCCGACGAAACAGAGACCTTCAAGCGCTTCAACCAGCTACTGCTCGATCACCATCCCGGCTACCGCCGCGACATGCTCCTGCTCGACACCCGGACCAACAAATGGTCCCGCGCCGGCTCCTTCCCCGGTTCCACCCCCGCCGTCACCCCCGCCGTCCTCTGGGACAACGCCATCATCCTCCCCTGCGGAGAAACCAGCCCCGGCAAACGCTCCAACCGCATCTGGCTGGGGAAATTTGAGGGACAGTAAGAACGAAGCCTCCGCCTGAGGCCGTCCCCCGTGCCCATCACCAGCGTCGTTGGCCCATGGGTCTCATATATCCTATCCGCCTTATTGGCCTTATTAGCCCTATTTTCCTTTTCCCCTCGCCCCCTGAATCAGACCTCGGGATTTATCAGGCACTGCTGTGAGAAGAAACCGGCCATCATCCACCGCCTTCATCGCAAGCCACAGAAGGGGGTTGCCGCCATTTTATTCCTTACCGCCGCTTCCCCTTCTTCCCGTCGTCGTCGCTCTTGTGGTTGCTGCTGCTCCTGTGGTCGTCATCCTTGCGCGGGCCCGCCCCGCGGCGGTCGCCGCTCTCGTCTTTGAAGGTGTTTTTCTTCAGGCTGATGCCGCGGTCCTTGAACCACTCAGGCGAGTGGTATCCCTTGGGCACGTTGTCGCGGTTGGCAGGCTGGTTGTAGCGCGTCAGCTTCAGTCTCTCGTCATCGTCCCGTTTTTGGGATGAACTGCGGTGGTCATGGTCGTCATTGTCGCGGTTCCAGCTGGACCCATGGTTGCACGTGCAGGGCGAATGGTGGCACACGTGGCACAGGCTGCCATAGCTGGAATACCCGGAGTAGCCCCCGCCGCCGTAATAACCCCGGTCCACGTACGTCGTCCGGTACACCGGCCGCGTGTACACCTCGTCCGTCTCGTAGTACGTCGTCCGGTGCGCCGGTCCGTAGCCGGAGTCATAGCCGTAGCCGTCATCGATGGTGGTCACGCAGGAGGAGAGGCCGAGCACCGAGGCAGCGGCGATCAGCAGCAGGCAGAGTCGTTGGGAAATGGTCATGGTGTCAGGAGTTGCGGGGGTGGGACGGGATTTCCGGCCGCTTATTCACCAGCTCCGGAAAAAACCCGGAGAAGCATCGCCCCGAAGCCCGCGTTTGCAAGGCGGCGCTGAAGCCCTTATGCTCCCCGTCCTGACGCCATGCTCCTCATCATCGATAATTACGATTCCTTCACCTACAATCTCGTCCAATACTTTGGCGAGCTTGGCGCGGACCTGCGCGTTTTTCGGAACGACGAGATCACCCTCGATGAGATCGCCGCGCTGAAGCCAGAACGCATCTGCATTTCCCCCGGCCCCTGCACCCCGAAGGAGGCCGGCATCAGCTGCGATGTCATCCGCCGCTTCGGCCCCACCACCCCCACATTTGGCGTCTGCCTCGGCCACCAGTCCATTGGCGATGTCTTTGGCGGCGAGGTCATTCGCGCCCCCCGCCTCATGCACGGAAAGACCTCCCCCATCCTCCACAATGGCCAGGGCGTCTTCCAGGGCATCCCCAGCCCCTTCGAGGCCACTCGCTACCACTCCCTCATCGTCCGGCGGGAGTCCCTGCCGGACTGCCTGGAGATCACGGCCGAGACGGCGGAAAAGGAAATCATGGGCCTCCGCCACAAGGAATACCCCATCCACGGCGTCCAGTTTCACCCGGAGTCCATCCTGACCAGCGAGGGAAAACATCTGCTGAAGAACTTCCTCGAGCTGGACAAATGAACCGCCCCGCCGCCACGCAGGCCTTCGTGCTAGGGGCGGGGCTGGGCACCCGCCTCAGGCCGCTCACCGACCACCTGCCCAAGCCGCTCATCCCCGTCTGGCACCGCCCGCTCGTGGCCCATGCCTTCGACCACCTGCGCACCGCCGGAGCCGGGGAGTTCATCGTCAACACCCACTGGCAGCCAGCCGCATGGGACACCGCCTTTCCCGGCGGCCTGCACGACGGCTGCCCCGTCACCCTGCGGCACGAGCCCGTCCTCTTGGAGACCGGCGGCGGCCTGGCCAACATCGCCGACCTCATCCGCCCGGAGTCCGGCCCCTTCTGGGTTTACAATGGCGACATCCTCTGCACCTCCCCCCTCGCCGCCGCCTGGCAGGCCCACCAGAAATCCGGAGCCCTCGTCACCCTCGTCCTCCGCTCCACCGGCCCGGTGTGCAACATCGCCTTCGACGCCCCCTCCGGCCGCGTCCTCGACCTCCGCTCCACCTTTGGCCGCCCCGGCACCCACCAGTTCACCGGCATCTACCTCGTCGAGCCGGATTTCCTCCCCTGGCTCGGCCCCGTGGAGGTGAAGTCCGTCGTCCCCGCCTTCCTCGACGTCATCTCCCGAGAAAACCGCCTCGGCGGCGTCGTCATCGATGACGGCCTCTGGCTCGACCTCGGCGACCGCGCCTCCTACCTGGAGGCCCACCGGCTCTACCACTGCCCTGCGGACACCAGCCCCGTCGCCCCGGACGCCCGCGTCGCGCCCGACGCCGTCCTCACCGGCTCCTGCGCCGCCGGCCCGGGGGCGGAAATCGGAGCCGGCTCCGTGCTGGAGGACACCCTCGTCTGGCCCGGCGGCATCGTCTCCCCCGGAGCCCGCCTCACCCGCTGCGTCGTCCGCACCGGCCAGACCGCCACCGGCTCCCTCACCGACGCCGACGTCTAACCTCCCTTCACCCACCCACTCCCCTTCCCCATGTCCGACTTCACCGCCGACGAACTCATCGCCCACACCGCCGAGCATTTCCCCGAACTCTCCGGCCCGGACATGGAGGTCATCCCCATTCTCAAGGGAGGCTCCGACCGGAAATACTACCGCCTGCGCAAACACGGCCGCGCCGTCCAGCTCATCCTCGTCCGCTACACCGACGCCCGGCCGGACAACGCCAGCTTCTTCCCCGCCACGGACATCCTCCACCACGCCGGCGTCCGCGTCCCCCGCGTCCGCCATCATGACAAGACGCTCAAGCTCGCCTGGATCGAAGACCTCGGCACCCTCGACCTCTGGGCCTTCCAGCACTCCCCCGCTGCGGAGCGCCGCCGCCTCTACGAAAAGACCCTCCTCGAAGCCGTCAAAATCCACCGCCTCCAGCCCGGCGACTGCGACCCCGCCCTCACCGCCCAGCTCATGCCCGCCTTTAACCAGGACATGTACCTCTGGGAGCAGAATTACTTCTTCGACAACTTCGTCACCCACTTCTCCACCCTTTCCCCCGCCGCCCGCCAGACCGTGCGCGACGGCGACGCCCTCCGCGACCTCCGCACCTCCCTCGGCGCCCTCCCCCGCCACTTCGTCCACCGGGATTTCCAGTCACAAAACGTCATCATCCGCGATGGCGAGCCCTACTTCATCGACTACCAGGGCCTCCGCCCCGGCCGCCCCGAGTACGACGTCGCCAGCCTCCTCCTCGACCCCTACGTCGCCCTCCCCGCCGCCGAGCGCGTCGACCTCTGGGACTACTACAAGTCCACCCGCGCCAGCGACGCCTGGGAAACCAGCGACACCCTCTACGCCCAGTGCGCCTGCCAGCGGCTCATGCAGGCCCTCGGCGCCTACGGAAACCTCGCCCTCAACCTCCACCGCCCCGAGTTCCTCACCCACATCCCCCGCGCCGTCGAAAACCTCGCCTGGGTCATCCACCACTACCACGTCCTCCCCGAGCTTCTCCCCCTCTTGGAATTGCAGGAGGAAATGCTCGCCTGACCCGCCTGCCCCCTCCTTGATTTACCCCTGCGGCCCCCGAGGCTTGCGCGTGGAAATTAAAGGGCAGTTCAAGTTCCATCCATGCCGTGGGCACTACTATCCATAGCTTGGGGACACATGGGGAAACGGGAAACCACCCCAAGTTTCGACGTCCCAATTCCCGAGTCCTGAAGGGACGGCCCCATACCAGCCTGGGGCGAAGTGAGGTACGAACGAAGCCCCGGGTTCCCCCCACCAAGATCCGGGAGCCCTGAAGGGGCGGATCATCTGCCAAACACAAGCCCTGCCGCCCTCCTCCCTGGGGCCACCACCGGCCTCGCGCCGGTGGTGAACAAGTCCGCCCGGCCCCCACTCTCGTTCACCACCGGGACAAGCCCGGTGGGGTCTCTTGTTTCCGGTTTTTTGTTAGCCACCAGTCTCCTTCACCACCGGCACGAGGCCGGTGGGGCCTGGCGGATTGAGCAGTATCCACGGAGTGGTTCGTCCACCCCGCCTCCCCACCTCCCCGTCCCCCTCATTCCGATTCCAAAGCCACTTGTGTAAAACAAGGAGGAGACGCGCTGCCCTAGGCTGATTTCTACGCCACTGGCGTTGCGTCCTCCAGCCTGGGGTTGGCCGACGGAACGGAGGCCTACCCCAGGTCGTCGGGAGAAAATCCGGGAACCGCATCGCGGTTCAGGCCCCCGAATTGAACGGCATCGATCCACACCCGGCCTGCCTGCGGGAGCCGTCGAACCGGGGGGCGGAGGAACACTGGTGATGTTCCCTAGACGACCGTAGTGACCCACGGGTAGCGCCTCCTCCCTCGGAGCAATCCTGAGCTGGAGACCTCAACACCTGTGGCGTTGAAATCCCACCGTAAAAACCCAGGAATTGAGACAACAGTTGAAGCGAGACAAGCAGCCCTCCCCCCGCTTCCCGTCCTCTCACTCCCAACAATCAACCGACCGCCCCCCGGAAATCCCCCCTCCCCATTCGCGTTTCTTCGCGTTCATTCGCGGTTTTCAAAACCCCTTCACACCAAATCTTTTCCACCAGTGCTCCGCACAAACAAAAAACCCGCCAGGAGCGAACTCCCGACGGGCTTTGGAAAAGCAGTAATTCTGCTGGAGCGGTCGGACTACTTGATCTCGACTTTCGCGCCGGCTGCTTCGAGCTTCTTCTTGATCTCTTCGGCTTCGGCCTTGGAGACACCAGTCTTGAGAGGCTGGGGAGCGCTTTCGACAAGCTTCTTGGCTTCAGCGAGGCCCAGACCGGCGGCGACGCCGCGGACTTCCTTAATGACAGCAATCTTGTTGTCACCGGCGGCGGTCAGGATCACGTCGAACTCGGTCTTTTCTTCAGCAGGAGCGGCGGCAGGGCCGGCGGCGGCGGCAGCGGCGACAGGAGCGGCGGCGGAAACGCCCCACTTCTCTTCGAGTGCTTTGACGAGGTCGGCAACTTCGAGAACGGTCATGCCGCTCAGTTGGTCAACAATGCTATTGATATCAGCCATGGTAGTGGATCAGTGTCACCGTGCGACGAAGCTTCGCCGCGATTAAGAGGGCCGGCCGGCCCCCCGGTAAGGAACTGGATTGGTTTTGTTTTTCTTTTTGGTATTCGGGCCGCCGCAGAACGGCGGCCCAAAAGGATTTGGTTAGGCGGCAGCCTGGTCTTTCTCGGCCAGCGCCTTGAGCACGCGGGCGAGGGAGGCGGCGGGCTCGTTGAGCGTGCGCACCAGCTTGGAGGCGGGGGCGAGCAGCACACCGAGGAGCTGGGCCTGCAGTTGCGGCTTGCTCGGCAGTTCAGCCAGAGCGAGTAGCTTGCGCTCGTCCAGCACCTCGCCATCGAGGATGCCGGCTCTCATTGCACCGCGCTTGCTTTCGGTGGCAAAGGTCTTGAGCGCCTTGCACGCAGCGGCGACGTCGTCGGCTCCGGTCACAATCGCGGTCTGGCCGAGCAGGCCTTTGGCGATGCCCTCGGGCAACCCGGCCTTGGCGGAGGCGATGCGAACGTGCGTGTTCTTCGTGACGGTGAGCTTGGCGCCCACTTCGCGGAGGCGTTTGCGCACGTCATTGAACTGCGGGACGGTCATCCCGGTGTAGTCAACAACGATGAGGAAGGGCGACTGGCTCAGCCGGCCCTGGAGTTCGGTAAGAACGATTTCTTTAACAGGATTCATGGTGTGGTCTCCGTGGTGTTGCCAGGGTTCGGCTTAGAGTTTCACGTATTTGGTCGGGTCGATCGAGACGCCCGGGCTCATGGTCGCGGCCATGGTGATGGAGGACACATAGCGGCCCCTCGCCGTGGCGGGACGGGCCCGGACAACGGAATCAATGAGGGCGGCGGCGTTCTCCGCCAGCTGCTGTGTGGTGAAGCTGGCCTTGCCGATGGTCGCGGAAATGTTGCCGTTGCGGTCAAGGCGGAAATCCACCCGGCCGGCTTTGACTTCCTTGACCGCCTTGGCGGTGTCGTCCGTCACGGTGCCAGTCTTCGGATTGGGCATCAAACCACGAGGTCCGAGCTGACGACCGAGTTTCCGGACTTCCGTCATGGCGTCAGGCGTGGCGACGGCGACGTCGAACCCGATGAAACCTTCAGTAACCTTCTTGATGAGGTCTTCGTAACCGACGAATTCGGCACCGGCGGCGCGGGCTGCCTCGGCAGCGGCTCCTTGGGCGAAAACGAGAACGGTGACTTTTTTACCGGAACCGTTGGGAAGCGGACAGGTCGAACGAATCGCCTGGTCGGACTTCTTCGGATCAACACCCATCCGGAAGGACAGGGTGACGGTCTGGTCAAACTTGGGGGCCGGAACCTTCTTCACGAGGTCGGCGGCTTCTTCCAAGGTATAGAGGCGGGTCGCGTCAACGAGTTTGGCGGCCTGCTGGTAGCGTTTGCTGCGTTTGGTTGGCATGGGTCGGGCAGTAGTGGCGAGCCGTTGGGCTCTCCTGCGGTTGGGTTGTGTTGATAGTGGCGGAAGGCCGGATTTGGCCTCCCGTCAAAAATTGACTGGGGCGGATTACGCCTCGATCTCGATGCCCATCTGGCGGGCGGTGCCGGCGATGATGCGGAAGCCCGCTTCCGGGTCATTCGCGTTCAGGTCGGGCATTTTCTGCTTCACGATCTCCATGACCTGGCTCTTCGTGATCTTGGCCACCTTTGTCTTGTGCGGCTCCTTGGAACCGGAGGCAATCTTGGCCGCCTTCTTCAACAGAATTGAAGACGGAGGCTGCTTGGTGATAAAGGTGAAGGACTTGTCCTTGTAGACAGTGATGATCACGGGCAGAATGTCACCCGCGGCTTTCTGCGTCTCGGCGTTAAACCGTTTGCAGAATTCCATGATGTTCACACCAGCCTGACCGAGGGCGGGTCCGACCGGCGGCGCAGGATTGGCCTGGCCGGCGGGGATTTGAAGCTTGACAACTTTGACGATTTCTTTAGCCATAACTACTTAAGTGGGTAAAAACGAAAAATCCCCTGTGAGGCTGGCGGCAGGGGAAGTGCATTGTGGCGACTTTTCCCCAAGGCGCAACCAGGAATTTCATCCTGACAGGAGAAGTTTTCAGTTTTCGGTTTCCAGCCCGGAACCGCTGGCTTATCTGAGAGCATGAGTTTCGACCGGCCCGAGCGTCCTTCACGCCCCCCTTCCCGCCCCTTCAACCAGCCTTTCCGCCCGCGTCCGGCACGCGGCCGGCAGGATGACGCGGTCGCCCGCGCCCCGGCACCGGAGGGGAGTGAAAACTTCCTCACCCCCTGGGTGGCCATGAAGTACTTCTCCTACTCCCCCGCCATCTTCCCGCGCTTCATCAAAGCCGTCTCGCCCAACATCCCGCCCGGCACCCTCGTCCATGTCTATGATAAGGACGCCCGCCATTTCGGCACCGGCTTTTACCACAGCACCGCCCGGGTGCCCCTTCGCGTCGCCCACCACGGCATGGAGCCCGTCGGGGAGGAGTGGTTCATCCAGCGGCTGGAGCAGTCCGTCGCCCTCAGAAAAGACCTCCTCCGCCTGGATGAAGTCACTGATGCCTACCGCGTCGTCCATGGCGACTCCGACTCCCTGGGCGGCCTCACCGTTGACCGCTACGGCGATGTCCTGTCCGTGGAGGTGACGAACCTCGCCGTCTGGCAGCGCCTCGGCCAGTGGCTGCCCGTCCTGCATGACGCCCTCGGCACCACGCGGGAGGTCGTGCAGGTCGACGACTTCGCCGCCAAGATCGAAGGCATCCGTCCGCCGGCCCGCGAGGAGGGCGAGGAGGAAAAACCAGTCAAGATCAAGGAATACGGCCTCCGGTTTGAAGTCAGCTTCGCCAACGGCCACAAGACCGGGTTTTTCTGCGACCAGCGGGAAAACCGCCGCCGCTTTGGCCAGATGGTCAAGGGCCGCCGCGTCCTCGACCTCTGCTGCTACACCGGGGGCTTCTCCATCGCCGCGAAACTCGGCGGCGCCACCGAGGTGACCGGCGTGGACCTCGACGAGAAATCCATCGAGCAGGCCAAACGCAACGCCAACCTGAACCAGACCCGCATCAACTGGGTCCACTCGGACGCCTTCGACTACGCCCGCCAGATGAAAACCAACGGCCAGAGCTACGACGCCGTCGTCCTCGACCCGCCAAAGCTCATCTTCAGCCGCGACGAACCGGACGAGGGCATGGTGAAATACCGCGACCTGAATTTGCTCGCTCTCAACGTCGTCGCCCCCGGCGGCCTCTTTGTCACCTGCTCCTGCTCCGGCCTCCTCTCCGTCGAGGACTTCGAGAGCATGGTCATCGCCGCCGCCCACCGCCTCGGCCGGAAACTCCAGATCATCGACCGCACCGGCCCCGGCCCCGACCACCCCGTCATGTCCAACTGCCCGGAAAGCCGCTACCTGAAAGTCCTCTGGGCACTCGTCTGGTAGGCCGCAGAAATTTGCCCTGCGGTGTGCCCACGGGCACGCTGAAGGTGTGGGGACCACCACTGGGAGTGGCGCGCATTTTGCCGCCATGCAAAAATCCCGCCGCAGGCCACTTCTCATCCCGGGGCGTTCATGGCGCGTCCGTTCCAAGGTGTAGCGGCCACCACTGGGAGTGGCGCGCATTTTGCCGCCATGCAAAAACCCCGCCGCAGGCCACTTCTCAGTAAGCGTCACCGCCAGCACCGTCTTGAAACCCGTGCCTGCCGCCGCCCCGCCGCGTAGGGGAGGGGCATGACCACGACACACGCCAAGTCCGATCCGACCTCTTCCGCTCCCGGCCCCACTCCCACTCGTGATCCTGCGCCCACATCAGGCGGCCAGCCTCTGGGCAAGCGCCCTCGCACCCTGACACCACCCGCCCACAGGGCGGCCCTGCTCGCCGAGTTTGCTGCCAGCGGTTTGAGCGGTGCGAAGTTTGCCGCGCTCCATGGCATCCGCTACCAGACCTTTGCCGCGTGGCGGCGCTCT
>JANOAS010000034.1:0-42289 GCA_031411255.1 bacterium | reverse complement strand
GCCTTGAGGAGGATTTTGGTGGGGACGTCGGTGTTGACCTTGAGGCCGGCGGCGGCGAGGGCGTCCCAGACTTTGACGAGGGTGCCGAGGGGGGCGGCTTCGTCGGCTTTGAGTTCGAGGCGGGCGGTGGGGTGGAGTTCGCGCCAGGCTTTGAGGGCGGGGGCGAGGGTGTCGGCGGTGACGGGCTGTCCGTCGAGGAAGAGGGTGCTGTCGGCCTTGACGGTGATGGGGACGCGCGGGGTGGACTCGAGGGCGGGCTTGAGGGCGGTGGCGCTGGGGAGGCTGACTTTGAGGAGGGCGTTGAGGTCTTTCTTTTTCTTGAAGGTGGTGGTGACGATGAAGAAGAGAAGAAGGATGGTGAGGATGTCGATGAGTGAGACGACGGGGATGATGGGGGTGCGGCGCTTTTTGATGTAGAAGCTCATGGAGGGGTGGGGAATTGCTAATTGGGGATTGTTAATTGCTAATTGCTAATTAACGGAGCCGGGGGCGCGGTTTTGCTGGGGGGAGGCTGGGGGTGGGGGAATTCGGAAATTCTGGATTGTTAATTGCTAATTGCTAATTCCTGAGGCTCGGTAGATGGCGGGGGTGGGGGTTGCGTCGGGGCGGTGGGCGTAGCAGGCGCTGAGGGCCTGGACGACGAGGACTTCCATGCGGGCGGCGAGTTTCTCGATTTTTCTGGAGAAGAAGCTGTGGGCGAAGGTGGAGGGGATGGCGACGACGAGGCCGGCGATGGTGGTGTGGAGGGCCTCGGCGATGCCGGCGGCGAGGGAGGCGTTGTCGGCGGTGTCGGAGGCGGTGGTGAAGTTTGAAAAGACGCTGACGAGTCCGCTGACGGCGCCGAGGAGGCCGAGGAGGGGGCCGGCGGCGATGAGGGCCTCGAGGAGGCCGACGCCGCGCTCGAGGTGGACGATCTCTTCGCGGGCGATGGCCTGGGCGGACTGGAGGGCCTCGTCCTTGCTGGCATGGGGCTCGAGGAGGGCGGCGCGGGAGATGCGGGCGAGGGGGGACTGGCCGTCGCTGAGGGCGGTGCGGAGGGCGTCGGGGCTGACGCGGCGGCCGGCGTGGAGGTCCCGGAGGAGGTCGACAAGGTCTTCAGGCAGGACGGTGCGGGAGCGGAGGGCGCTGATTTTCTGGACGACGATGGCGACGGCGATGATGGAGCAGAGGCCAATGAAGATCATGAACACGCCGCCGGCGTGGAGGAACTGCCAGACTTTTATGATGCTCTCTGTGAAGGTGGCGAGGGGGAGGAGGTCAGTAAACGATGATGTCATAGGTGATGGGGACGCGGTCTTTTCCGAGGCTGTCGAGGACGTCGCGGGGGATGGGCGGGACGCGGGCCTCGAGCACGGCGCTGAGGGTGAAGTCCTGCATGATGGGGCCTGCGCCGCGAGGGTTCTTGATCCGGAGGCCTTCGATGGTGCCGGATTTGTTGACGAAGAATTCGAGTTCGATGGTGCCGTAGGTGACGGCGTCGGGCTTCATGCGGCGTTTGGTGCGCCATTCTTTCTCGATGGCGCTGGTGACCTGGCGCTGGTAGCGGCCCATGGGGGTGTCTGCGGCATCGACGGAGGGGGCGGCGCCGTTGGGAGTCAGGCCGCCTTTGACCCGGGTGGGGCGGGTCTCTGACTGCATGGCGTTGCCGGGGTTTTGGGCGGGGGGCGCGGGTTTTTCGGGCGGGGTGTCGGCGGGCTTGGGGGCCGGGGCGGGAGCGGGGGTGGGCTCGCGCAGCGGGGTGGCGGCGGCGATGGTGATGGGGGCGCCGTCAGGGGAGGTGGCGAGGTTTTCTGCTGGTGGCGGCTGGGCGGGAGCGGGTGGGGCGGGCTGGGGCAGGGGGAGGGGGGTCTCCCGGGGCGGGGGCGGGGTGGCCTGAAGGCCGGGGGTGCCGGTGAGGGCGCCGTCGGTAAAGTCCTGGCGAAGAAACTCGAGGGCTGGGATGTCGAGGCCGGCCTGGCTGGGGAGGAAGGCGGGGCCGTCGGGATCCGCAGGGGAGGAGGAGCCGGCACGGGTGTTGTGGTCAGACTCGAAGGGGGCCTTCTCCGGCGGGGTGGCGGAGGCCTGGGGGGCGGTGGTGCGGATGAAGTTGTGCTGCTCTGGCGGGCGGGGAGCGGGCTCGGGCTCGAAGACGGCGGCGATCTCCGGGACGAGGATTTCCTGCTCCTGCGGGGCGGCGGGCTGGCGGATGGTGGCGAGGGGGCTGGAGGAGATGAGGCCTGCGGCAATGGAAAACAGCCACAAGGGTACGAGCGCGGCCACCAGCAGGAGATGGAGTCCCACTGAGATGGCCGCAGCGCGTGAATCTGAAATGGAGGCACCCTGTTGCACGAGGAGGGCCATCATGCGGGAAATCCGGGGGAAATCAACCGGGGCGGGGGGACTTTGGCACGGAGCCGGGGTGGAAAGGGAGGCGGTGCAGGAGGCGGAAGCCAGGGGAATTTCCGACAGGCGGCTACGGCGGGCGGGTGATGCGCGGGGTTGCGCCTTGGAGCAGCGGGCTGATAGTGGCGAAGGCTTTTTCATTTCACACATCCATACCTGCCATGTCCCACTCCTCATCACTTTCACGCCGCGGATTTCTCCGGGGCTTCGGTACGCTGGTGGCGCTGCCTGCGTTTGAGTCGCTGGGCACGCTGGTCCAGGCGGCTCCGGCTGCAGGGGCAAAGGCGGGCGAGTTTCCGCTGCGGATGGCGTTTGTTTACACGCCCAACGGGAAGAACATGGCGCACTGGACGCCGCAGAAGGACGGCTCCGGCTATGAGATGACGCGGGCGCTGAAGCCTCTGACGGAGCACAAGGATTACTTCCAAGTGATCTCGGGTCTGGCGCATGACAAGGGGCGGGCGCATGGCGACGGCGGGGGTGACCACGCGCGGGCGAATGCGAGCTTCCTGACCGGCTGCCAGCCGCGGAAAACGGCGGGGGCGGACATCAAGGTGGGGGTGTCCGTGGACCAGATCGCTGCGGCGCAGATGGGGCAGGGGACCCGGCTGCCGTCCCTGGAGCTGAGCTGTGATGAATTCCGGAAGGCGGGGTCGTGCGACTCGGGCTACTCATGCGCCTACCAGGCGAATCTGTCGTGGAAGACGGAGTCGATGCCGATGACGCCGGAGCGTGACCCGAGGGAGGTGTTTGAGCGGCTCTTTGGCAACCAGGTGAAGGGGGAGGAGGACGTGGCCCGGGCGAAGCGCGATTTTTACAACAAGAGCATCCTGGATTTCGTAATGGAGGACACGCGCGGGCTGCAGAAGCTGCTGGGGAGACGGGACCAGGAAAAGCTGGACGAGTACCTGACGAGTGTGCGGCAGATCGAGAAGCGCATCTCCGGCAATGGCGGGGTGAAGAAGCTGCCGCCCGGGCTGAAGAAGCCGGCGGGCATTCCGGACGACTACGCGGAGCACCTGCGGCTGATGTATGACATGATGGTGCTGGGCTTTCAGACGGACTCGACGCGGGTGGCGACTTTCCTGACGGCGCATGACGGGAGCAACCGGACGTTCCCGAGCATCGGCGTGCGGGAGGCGCACCACGGCTTTTCCCACCACCAGGACAACCCGGACCGGCTGGAAATGCTGGCGAAGGTGGATGAATTCTACAGCGAGCAGTTTGCCTATTTCCTGGGGCGGCTGAAGGCGGTGAAGGAGGGGAGCGGGACGCTGCTGGACAATTGCATGATCGTGTATGGAGCGGGCATCAGCGACCCGAACCGCCACAACCATGACAACCTGCCTGTGCTGCTGGCCGGACGGGGCGGCGGACTGAAGGGGGGCAAGCATGTGCGGCTGCGCGGTGAGACGCCAATGACGAACCTCTACATGGAGATGCTGGACCGCGCCGGGGTGCAGGCGGAGCATGTGGGCGACAGCACTGGAAAACTCTCCGGTGTGTAAAATTTGGGGTTGAGCCAGGAGGCCGCCCCCGTTACGAACGATGACTGGCGGCGCAGCGGCGGGCCGGTGAATTTCCAATCCAAAAACCAACCCAAACTGATGCACCTCATGACCCGGACAACTCTGATGATTTCCCTCTCGCTGGCGGCGACTGCGCTGTCGGCCCCAGTGGCGACGACGACGGCAACGGCCGGCTGGCCCTTTTACCGCGGGGTGAAGGCGGACGGAACGACGGCTGAGAAGGTGGGAAAATGGGGCAAGGAGGGGCCAAAGCAGGTGTGGAAGACGGCGGCCACGGCTGGATTCAGCAGCATGTGTGTGGCGGACGGCCTGGCCTTCACGCTGGTGAAGCGGGATGCGGACGGCGTGCCGAGCGAGACGCTGGTGGCGCTGAATGCGGCGGACGGCAAGGAGGGCTGGGCCTTCCCGCTGAAGCTGGCGAAATATGACGGCGGCGGGGACTCCGGCACGGGGGACAATGGCGGCGGGGACGGCCCGCGCTCGACCCCGACTTACTCGAACGGGAAGGTCTACGTCTTTGGCGCGGCCTTCAACCTGCACTGCGTGGATGCGAAGACGGGCAAGGCGGTGTGGGAGAAGGACCTGATGAAGGAATTTGGCGGGAAGGGGATCAAGTGGCAGAATGCGTCGAGCCCGCTGGTGGAGGACGGGCTGGTCTTCGTGGCTGGCGGGGGCGACGGGCAGTCGCTGATCGCCTTCAAGGCGGACTCGGGCGAGGTGGCGTGGAAAACCGGGAAGGAGACGGCCACGCACGCGACGCCCATCGCGGCGACGATCGACAACACTAAGCAGGTCATCTTTTTCCTTCAGTCCGGACTGGTTTCCGTGGATCCGAAGACCGGGGAGGAGTTGTGGAGGCATCCGTTCAAGTTCAGCGTGTCGACGGCGGCCTCGCCCATCGTTTACAAAAACTGGGTGTACTGCTCCGCCGGTTACGGCGTGGGGGCGAGCCTGGCGGAAATCAAGAAGAGCGGGAGCAAGTGGGAGGCGAAGGAGGTGAAGCGCTTTGACAAGCTCTTCAACCACTGGAGCACGCCGGTGGTGAAGGACGGGTATCTTTACGGAATGTTCAGCTTCAAGGAATACGGGAAGGGGCCTCTCTGCTGCGTGGAAATGAAGACGGGCGAGACGAAGTGGTCCGAGCCGGGCTTTGGCGCGGGGAATGTGATCATCGCGGGGGACACCATCCTGGCGCTGAGCGACAAGGGCGAGCTGGTGCAGGTGGAGGCGAAGCCCAACAAATACCAGGAGCTGGCCCGCGCGGATGTGCTGGACGGCAAATGCTGGTCCACACCGGTGCTGACCGGGGGCAGGATTTACGCCCGCAGCACGAAGGAAGTGGTCTGCGTGGAAGCAGGGAAGTAGGCCCGTCAACGGACGCTGCGCCCCGGGCTGCCGTCCGCCACGGGGCGGGCGGCGGGCGGGGAACCGGTCTGCTGCGACGGTCCGGCGGAGCTGCCGGATGAAGCCGGAGCGGCAGCGGCTCGTGCGAGCTGGGCCGCCAGGCTGGTGGCGGGGTTTTTCTCCGGCTGCGGGTTGCCGCCGGCTGCGGCGAAGATCTGGCGGGTGCGCGGGGTGTTGAAACCATTCTTTTTCAACAATCCGGCGGCTGCGAGTGCCTCGGCCGGGCGGCGGGCCTGGAGGGCGATTTCCCCCCATTTCCAGGCGCTGATCTGGTCGAAGGGCTTTACTTTTGCCAGCTGCCGGAGGGTGGCGAGCGCGGAATCATACTGGCCGAGGGCGGCCTGGAGGCAGGCTTGCCAGCGCCGCAGCTGCGGGGTGGGCCTACCCGCCAGCCTGCGGTTCAGCGTGGCGAGGGCGCGGGCAGATTTGTCGTTCTTCATGAGGATGTTCACGTAATCCTGGAGATCCTCATCACCCGCACCACCCCGGGAAAACTGGGCTTCATAGAGAGCGGCTGAGGCGGCGATCTCGCCGGACTGGCCGAACAGCCAGGCCCGCTCGATTTCCCACGCGGCCTGCCCGGCAAAGCGGTTCGAGTGGTCTGCCATGTAGCGGTAGGCCCGGTCGAGGTCCCCCGTGGAGGCGATCGCCCGGACGGCGTTGTGGAAGAGGCGCGGATCATCCGGCCGGGCGGAGTGGGTCTGGAGGGCGAGTTCCCGCATGGAGGTGCCCCAAACTTCGCACTCGCCCAAGTCAAGGCTGCCTGACATGAACTCCCGCGAACTGTGGGGAAACGGCTGCGGTGGGTGAATCTCAATGGGACCCGGGTCGATGGGCGGGAGAGGGGGGCTGGTTGCCACAGGAGCATCGGGCTCAAGCGGAAGCCTTTCGATGGCCTCGATGGCCGTTCTGGTCTCCTCCTGGCGGGTCATCATTATCGAGGCGACGTTTTCGGCGCTGGGCCGCAGCGTTTTCAGGTTTCTGGCGGTGAGGGTGCCGGCCAGCACGCAGAGAAACAAGTTGGTGCAGACGCTGGCGAGGCTTCCCCCGCCCTGGCCGCCGCGATTCCCAACTACGGATGCCTCGCTCCTGGGAAGGACCAGAAAGATGAGCGAAATGACGAGGGCGCCAAAGGAGAGGAGGAATAGGCCGACGGGAATGAGGGCGATGGCCAGTTCCTGAAGATCGGAAAGCTGCTGTTCCGGACCGGGGATGCGATTGACCATCAGGACGAAGGCCATGACGGTGAGGCTCACGAGGGTGATCAACCGCCGGAGCGAGGTCTCCTGACGCGTGCAGAGGGATAGGATTTTCATGACGCTGCCGGCGATGAGCAGCCAGTACATGTTCCGGGCCATCCAGGAGCCCGTGTCGGCGAAGTGCTTCATCGAGGCAACTCCGCCGGCAAGACAAACGCTCCACACCAGCCCTGCTAGGAGGCCGTGCGGAGTCGAATTGTAGCCAAATCGCGAGGGGGAACTCATGGGCGGGGAGAAGGAGACAGCCCCCTACCCTAACCGATTTTTATAAAATTGTAAAACTTATTATAAATGCCATAATTAGCACCCCGGTCGAGCCGGTCAAGATTTGCGAAGCAGGCGCATAATCTCCTTGTGCTCCCGTCCGGGATATGTGGCAGCGGGGGCCCAGGTGCGGATGATCTCGAAGCGGGGGGCGAACCTGGCATCGAGTTCGTCGAGGCTGGTGCCGAAAGGAGGGCCCTGGGTTTGGTCCTCACCGGGATCCCAAGGATTCAGGTAAAAGACGGCGAGCAGGTGGCCGCCCGGGCGCAGGCAGTCGGCGACGGCGTTCACATAGGCGTTGCGTTTCGCGACGGGGATGGCGCAGAAGCAGGTGTGCTCCCACACCCAATGGTAGGCCTGGCGGAAGGAGCGGGGGAGGGCAAAAAGATCCGCCTCCTCCACGCTGATGGCGGCAGGACCGATGCCAGTGAGGCGGGTCCGGGCGGCGGACACCGCGCTCGGAGCGATGTCCAGTCCAGTGATTTCCTTCACGCCGCCTGCCTCGGCAATAGCCTGAATATCATGGCCAAGCCCGCAGCCGGGCACCAGAATGCGGCCGTGGAGCGGGGTCTCGTGCAGTGTGGCCAGCAGGCCAGGGTGGGCGCCGCCTTTGTCCCAGGGGACGTTGGCGGTTTGGTAGTGGTTTTCCCAGTCGGTCATGGAACAAGGTAGACTTTTTCCGCAAAAGAGGTAAAGTTTTTTAGATAATTTTATTGAAATTTTAGAAAAATTAAATAAAATTTCGGTCATGCAAACGCGCGGATTAGGATTCAGTCTCGGCATTACCGGTGTGATCAGCCTGATCACGCTCACGGTGGGCTTTGCGGTGCTTAATTCGCGGAGTGATACTCCGGTGGTGACGGCGCGGGAAAAATACCTTGATGCGCCTCAGGAGGAGGTGGTGGTGCATGATCCGCTGCGTGCGCAGCCGGGGCACAGCGAGTGGGAGGTGCTGCGCGGCTGCGAGCTGGTGCCCAAGGCGACGAATGACGGAGACACGTTCGACATCAAGTATGGCGGCGGGCAGATCCTGGCCCGGCTGTATTTTGCCGATGCTGTGGAGCTGGTGAAAACCCGTGCGGATGCGCTGGAGAAGCAGTCCCAATATTTCGGGATCAGCTCCGAGCATGTGCTGCAGATCGGGGAGGATGCGCGTGACTTTTCGCAAAGGATGCTGTCGAAGCCGTTCAAGCTCTTCACCAAATGGGAGAAAAAGAGCGCTGGATCCCCGCACTACCTGGTGATGATCCTGGTGGAGGACGACAAGGGCGAGCTGAGGTTCCTGCAGGAACTGCTGGTGGAGCGGGGGCTGGCGCTGATCACGGAGCCGAGCCAGGAGGATGCGGAGCGGAAAATGGACGAGCTTCCCGACGGATCTGCCCCGCTTGAATTTTTCAAAAACCTCCACGTGCTGGAGGATGATGCCATCAAGGGCAAGATCGGCGGCTGGAGGAGGAACTGAGCCGGGCCAGCCGGGCTGGAGGGCGCTCAGGTCGATGCAGCGGAACCACCTGACGAGCTGGTGGAGGGAGCAGCGGCTGCCGGGGCTGGAGTGGCGGCGGCGGCGGCGGGAGCCGCTGCGGGAGTCGAACTGGCCGAGTCGGCACTGGCGGATTTTTTGTAGGAATCGCTGCGGTAGTCCGTGGTGTAGAAGCCGGATCCTTTAAAAATAATGCCGGCACCGGTGCCGAGCTTGCGCTTGACGTGTCCTCCGCAGGCGGCGTCCTGGCAGTCGGTGAGGCGCGGATCTTTCATGGACTGAAAGACTTCGAACTCTTTGTGGCACTTTTCGCAGACGTATTCGTAGGTGGGCATGGAGGGAGGTGAGTGTGGGGTGGGGGAATGGATAGCGGCGCTGGCGCAGGCCGCAACGGTTTTAAAAAACTGGTTGCAGGGCGCAGGCTTTCCCGGCAGGATCGCCGCCTCAACCCAAGAGCGGTCCGAAGAATGCTCCCTCCCCCCTGACGCTGCAAGACATGAAATGCTTTTTAACCACCCCCGTTCTCGCCATCTCCCTGCTGCTGCCGGCCCTGCTGACCAGCTGCCAGGCACCACCGAGGCTGCAGGGTCGCACCCTTTTCATCGACGGAGTCACCGTGCCGCGCCCGGCGCATGGCCAGGTGGCGGCGAACCAGCCGCCGGTTGATGATTTTTCCGAGTGGACCGGAGGCGGGGCGGGGCCGCAGAAAATCGTGATCAAAATTGACGAGCAGGCGGCGTATTTTTACCGCGGCGGGCAGGTGGTGGGAAAATCCAAGATTTCCTCCGGGATGCCGACGCACCCTACGCCGACCGGGTCGTTCCGGTTGACGATGAAGGATGCCGGGCACCATTCCAGCCTTTACGGCGACTACGTGGACAGGGTGACGCGGGATGCTGTGATGAAAAACATCGACGTGCGCAAGGACAAATGCCCGCCCGGAGCGGTGTTTGATGCGGCGAACATGTTTTGGTTCATGCAGTTTGCGCCTGCCACGGGAATGCACGCCGGCTACCTCCCGGGCTACCCGGCCAGCCACGGCTGTGTGCGCATGCCGGAGTGGATGGCGAAGAATTTTTTCGAAAACGCGACCGAGGGAATGCCGGTTATCGTGATGGATTAGAGAGGGGTGCGCGGCGAATTGGCAGGACGGAAGTTTTTTTGCTTTTTTCGTGACAAAAACCTCACGAACCCGTATCACAGGTGAATTCCAGTCCCTAGTGGCTGGGCAAAAATCACCCAAAAAACCACCCATCCGCCCTCATGAAATACCGAAGCGCCTTACTGGCAGCGATCTCCATGGTCCTTGTGGCCGTGAAATCCGAGGCCACCATCGTCTACACACCGATCACCTTGTCCAGTATAGGCGGTGTGGCCAGTGAATCGTCAGACCCCTTTGGTTTTCCGGCCAGCCGGGCCATTGATGGCAACACTTCCGGGGCGAATCCTGACTTTAACCACACGAACAACGGATCCACGGAGTGGTGGAATGTGGTCCTCCCGGCCAACCAGACGGTGGACGGCATCCGCATCTACAACCGGAGTGACTGCTGCGGAGATCGCCTGAACGGCGCGGTGGTGCGCGCCTTCGATGACGCGGGCATGGCCTCCACCGTTTTCACCTCCGCCGCCATCTCCGGCAGCCCCGGGAAGAT
Organism: bacterium; assembly: GCA_031411255.1. Taxonomy (GTDB): domain Bacteria; phylum Verrucomicrobiota; class Verrucomicrobiia; order Verrucomicrobiales; family V1-33; genus JANOAS01. The sequence goes on along the minus strand of JANOAS010000034.1, from coordinate 32,316 downwards.
TGATTACGTGTTTCCCTCGCCACTCAGTGTGAGGGCTCTGGATGTGACGCACCACAACCAATTCCTCTCCCTCGGCGAGGTGCAGCTCTTCACGAAAACCAACGTGGTGGTCCCGCTCGGCACGAACCTGCGCACGGTGGGATTGCCGAATTTGGAACTCTCCCAAAGCTCGATTTGGGGCGGCAACATTTTTCCCGCGTCGCGGGCGTGGGACGGGAGCACGACGAACTTTACGCACACGGCGGATGGCCAGACATCCAACCAGTGGTGGAAGGTGAATCTCGGCGAGGCGATGCGCCTCCAGCAGGTGCAGCTCTTCAACCGTGGTGACGGCTGCTGCCCGGAGCGGCTTCAGGACATCACCGTCGAGGTGCTCGACGCCGCAGGCACGGCGGTGTGGACCTCGCCCCTTCTCAATCCGGGGAATTCCCTGGGAAGTCCGGGCAACATCCTTGTGGACATTCAAGCGGCCAACGGTGGCAATCCCGTCATCGGTGCGCAGGTGAGGGTGACGCGGACGTCGAACCTTGCCTTGGGCGGTCACACGGGCTACATCCTCGCCCTTGGCGAGGTGATCGTGACCGGTGGCAGCACCCTGGATACCGATGGTGACGGGATGCCTGACGCTTACGAGATTGCCAACAGCCTCAATCCAAACGTCAACGACGCCGCGCTGGATCCGGACAGTGACGGGCTGGTCAACCTGGACGAATACATCCGCCTGACGAACCCGCATGACAGCGACTCCGATGATGACGGGTTGCTGGATGGAGCGGAAACGGGCACGGGGACCTACGTCAGCGCGTCCGACACTGGCACGAAGGCGCTCGACAATGATTCCGACGACGACGGCCTGCTGGACGGCATGGAAAACACTTCCGGCAACTTTGTTTCCACCACCAACACGGGGACGAACCCGAACAAGGCCGACACGGATGGGGACGGCTTCTCCGACTCCGTGGAAAACAATTCCGGCTCCTACCTTTCCCAGGCCAACCCTGGCACGAATCCAAACCTGAAGGACACGGATGGTGACACCTTCCCCGACGGTGTCGAAGGGCTCTACGCGGCCGACCCGAACAGTGCATCGAGCAAGCCTTTCCAGCCTGGCACCAGCGCGCTGCTGGCATTCTGGCCATTCAATGACCCGTCCAGCCCTGCGGTGGCAAATGATGTGGTGCATAATTTCCCTGGCACGACCAACGGCGCCTACTCTGCCGATGCCGGGGGTTACACCGGTGCTGCGGGTGACTACGCGATGCAGTTTTCCGCCCCCCAGATTCCCAACCAGGTCGTGACGGCGAGTGCGGCCTTCGTGAATGCGGCCTCAGTCGGCGATTCCATCACCATCAGCTATTGGCAGAAACTGAACGTGGTGAGAAACTCCTCCTCCTTCTGGCTTTATTCCCCCTCCGCCGGCGGGGGACAGCGTGGCATGCAAATCCACACGCCTTGGGGGGACGGGAACCTGTATTTCGACCACTCTGGCTGCTGCGACGGGCCCCAGCGGCTGGCCGGTCCGCTCCCCTCCATGGACACGACCGAATGGCACCATTTCACGCTTGTGAAAAGCGGGACGACCAAGCAGGTCTATGTGGACGGCATTCTCTCCCTCGACGGCACAGGTGCGGCTCCGCTCGTTTCAGATTTCACCACGCTGACCATCGGTGGTGGCGACAACTTCATGGACGGCGCCATCGACGACTTCGCCATCTTTGCCGGCACGCTCACCCACCAGCAGATCTGCCGTCTGACTGCCGGTGAGTCGCCCAGCACCGTGCTGACGCCGTCTGCAAGTGGTGCCTTTGAGATCACCACCACCAGCCTGCTGCCCGGCGGCATGATCAGCCTGACGTGGAACTCCACACCCGGCTGCACCTACCGTGTGCAGTATTCAACGGACCTGGCGGTCTGGAGCAACCTGGCCATCGGCCTGGCGGCTTCGGGTGGACTGAACACCACGGCTGAACTCACCATTCCTGCAGGCGCGGACCGGTTGTTTTTGAAAGTGACCGAGCAGTAATCTGCCTGGTCGACTGGTTTCTCGCGCCGCTCCGGGAACGGGGCGGCGCGTTTCTTTATCTGCTTTTTGCCCACTGCTCCCGTGCACGCCAGGGGAGATGAAAAGTGACAAAGCACTGCTCATGATGGAAAATCCCGTACGATGAAAAAAGAACTCTCCGCCCTGCTCCTCCTTGCCGCATCCACCTGCCCGCTTCTCGCGGAGGCTCCGGCTGGTGCCACCGCCACCCTGCCACCTGGAGGTCGTCTGGCCATTGTAGGGGACTCGATCACCGAGCAAAAACAGTACACCCGTTTCATGGAGGCGTACATCGTGGCCTGTGCGGGGCGCCCGGACGTTCACGTTTTTCAGTTTGGCTGGGGCGGGGAAACGGCGGGCGGTTTTTCCGGACGGGCGGCGAATGATCTGGCGGTGTTCCAGCCGACCACGGTGACGCTCTGCTACGGGATGAACGATGGTGGCTACCGGCCCTACGATGAGAACATCGGCAACGCGTACGAAGGGGCGATGCGCAAGGTGCTGACCACGCTGAAGGAAACCGGCGTGCAGCAGGTGGTGGTCGGCTCGCCCGGTGCGGTGGACACGTTTTATTTCAAGCGGGACAACTTTGCCCCGAAGACCGGTGCCGACGGGTACAATGACAACCTGGCCCATCTCGGGCAGATCGGGCAGAAGCTGGCGGGGGATTTCCAATGGCGGTTCGCGGACGTGCACCAGCCGATGGTGGACGCGATGGCGAAGGCCAAGCCGGTGCTGGGGGAGAAGTATGACGTGTGCGGTGGCGACGGGTTTCACCCGAACGCGAACGGCCATCTGGTGATGGCGGCGGCCTTTTTGAAGGGGCTGGGCTTTGACGGAAACATCGGTGAGATCACGATGGACGCGGCCGGCCAGACCACGGCCAGCGCGGGGCACAAGGTGCTGTCCAGCAGCGCCGGTGCGGTGGAGCTGGAGAGCACGCGCTATCCGTTCTGCTTCCAGGGGGATGAAAAATCCTCCCAGGGCACGCGCAGCATCGCGCCGTTTGTTCCGTTCAATCAGGACCTGAACCGGCTGACCTTGAAAGTGGCCAACCTTTCCGCTGACAAGGCCAAGGTCGAGTGGAGCGGGCAGAGCCGTGAATTTACGAAGGCTCAGCTGACGGCCGGCATCAATCTGGCGGCGGAGTTTGCCTCGACTCCGTTTGACGGACCCTTCAATGCCTACCTGGGCAGCCTTGGAGAAAAGCAGAATTTTGAGACCGTGCTCATCAAGCAACTGGTGACAAATTTCCGCCTGTTCGCCCAGGACGCCAAGGCCGACCCTGAAGTGGCGGCTGCCTTCACCACGCTGCGCACCAAACTTTCCGCCCGGCAGGCGGCGCTGGATGCGAAGGCGCGCGAGGCGCTCGTCCCGGTGAAACACACCATCAAGGTGACCCCGCTCTGATCCGTCTTTCCCCCCCTATTTTAATTCGTCCCCCCAACCCTTTTATGAAACGTCTCCTGCCTCATTTTTTCGCCCTGCTCCTGCTGCCCTGGGCGCTCTCCGCCGCTCCTGTGATCAATGAATTCATGGCGGCGAACACCAGTTCGCTGGCGGATGAGGACGGGACGTTTTCGGACTGGATCGAAATCTACAATCCCGACCCGGCACCGGTGAATCTTGCCGGCTACGCCCTGACAGACACGGCCGCCCTGCCGCAAAAGTGGGTGTTCCCGTCCGTGACGATCGCGCCTGGCGGCTACCGGATCATCTTTGCCTCCAGCAAGAACCGGACGAACCCGGCGGCGAATTTGCACACGAATTTCCAGCTCTCTGCGGGCGGGGAATACTTGGGCCTGATCGCTCCGGGTGGTGCGGTGGTGCAGGAGTATGCGCCCACCTTTCCCAAGCAGCAGGACAACCTGACCTACGGGCTGGGCCGGCGCATCATCACGACCGACCAGCTGGCTGCCGCGACGCCGGTGGTGCGCGTGCCGGCCGCCGCCGGGGACATGCCTGCGGGGTGGGATTTCCCCGCCTTCACTCCCACTGGGTGGACGACGGGCACGGCCCCCGGCGGCATTGGCTATGACCGCGCAGTGGCTCCGCCAAACCTGATCAACACCGCGACGACGGGAACCGCGACGCAAAGCTCCGAGTATCCGGGTTTTCCCGCAAACCTCGCCATCGACGGGCAGAATGGAAACTTCACCCACACTGACGGGGCCACGGCTTCGTGGTGGCAGCTGGCGTGGACGGCGGACCGGACGATTCACAAAATTGTGATCTACAATCGTGCGGACTGCTGCCAGGGGCGCTTGCGGGACATCACGGTGGACATCCTGGCGGCGGACCTGACGACGGTGGTGTGGACGTCCGGCCTGCTGAATGCTGAAAATGCGCTGACCAGCCCGGCGGCCATCACGGTGGACGTGCTGGCCGGAAATGGCGGAGCGCCGGTGACAGGACGGGCGGTGAAGATTCGCCGGACGGCTGACACGGACTGGTCCGGAGCCGGGGCTGTTCCCGGCAATGCCCACGATGCCTACACCCTGAGCCTGGCCGAGGTGACGGTGTTGATCCCCGACCCGAACGGGACGAACCCGGCTCCGGTGCTGCAAAATCTGGCCCCGGCCGGCACGGCGAGCCAGACCTCCACTCTCGGCGGCTACTCCGCCGCGCTGGCCATCGATGGCAGCACGGGCAACTTCACGCACACGCTGAACACGGACCTCACTCCCGCGTGGACGCTCAATCTGGGCCGCCGGGCGCTGATCTCCGAGATCGTGCTGAACAACCGGGGCGATGGCTGCTGCCAGTTCCGGCTGCGGGACATTACGGTGCAAATTTTGGATGCGGACGGCACCACGGTCGTCTGGACCTCGCCGCTGTTGAATCCGGAAAACTCCGACCATGATCCCCAGCTGCTGAACCTCGATGTGGAAGGGCTGGCGGGAGGGCCCGTTGTCGGAAACTACGTGCGGGTGAGGCGGACGGGGGATCCGGATTTCAGCGGCCAGGGCGGGGTGGCGGGCAGTGCGGACGACGCGTATGTCATTTCCCTCGGGGAGGTGACGGTCATGGGCATCCCGGTGGTGAACTACGACGCGTACATCGCCACGGACATCGAAACCCCGGCCTACAACAACAACGCGACGGCGCTGGCCCGGTGGAATTTCAACGTGGCCGCCGCACCGCCGCTGGACACGCTGAAGCTGGCGGTCCGGTATGATGACGGCTTCGTCGCCTACCTGAATGGGGTGAAAGTCGCAGAGCGCAACGCCCCGGCCTCGCCCGCCTGGAACAGCGCGGCCACCATCAACCGCGACGACGCCCTCGCCTACCGGGAGGAAATCATCGACATCAGTGCCTTCCTGCCGAACCTCGTCTTGGGCGGGGCCAACGTGCTGGCTGTGCAGATGCTGAACAACGCGGCAGGGGATGAGGACTTCCTCTTCAATGCCAGGCTGCTCACCTCCACCGTGCCGGAGATCGTCACCGCCTACCTGGCCTCGCCCACACCCGGGGCGGTCAATAACGTGGGTTACTTCCTCGGCCGCGTGGCGGACACGGTTTTCAGCGTGAAGCGGGGCATCTACACCACGCCGTTCAATGTGGCGATCACCTGCGCCACCTCCGGAGCGCAGATCCGCTACACGGTGGATGGCAGCCGGCCCACGGCCACCACAGGTCTGGTTTACAGCGGGCCCATTCCGGTGACGACCACGACCATTATTCGCTCGGCTGCGTTCAAGGCCGAGTGGCAGTCGACGGATGTGGACACGCACACCTACATCTTTCCGGCCCAGCTTTTCGGCTCCGCCGTGATGAACCAGTCCATCATGACGAACCCCACCTACCAGCCGACGCTGACGACCGCGCTCACCTCGCTGCCGGTGGTTTCGCTGGTGCTCAGCGGCAGCATCACGAGGTCGGAAAAACTGACATCCATGGAACTGATCGGGTTTGGCGACGGTGACGTGCAGCAGGACTGCGGCATGGCCCACTACGGAGGGTATGTGACGAACTTCGCGAAGGAAAGCCTGCGGGTTTACTTCCGCAATGAATACGGAGCCTCGAAGCTGAAGTACCCGCTCTTCAAAGGGCATGATCACGACATCCCGGCCACGGATGAATTTGATGCGCTGGATCTGAGAAACGGCTCCCACGACATGGTGGAGCGCGGCTATTACCTCTCCAACCCGCTCTGCGACGACACCCTGCTGGACATGGGCCATCTCAATCCGCACGGGCGCTTCATCCACATAATGGTGAACGGGCAATACTGGGGCGTTTACCACCTGCGCGAGCGCTGGGGGGCCTCCATGCACTCCCAGTACCTGGGCGGCCAGCCGGAGAACTACGAAGCCATCGTGTCCAACAAGGGCGGCGGCCCGTGGTCGGACGGGCTTCCTTACGACGGGACGGGGGCGTTCTGGAATACGATGCTCACCAAGCGCAGCGACTGGCTGGGCATCCAGCCCTACATCGACACAAACCAGTTCCTGGACTTCATGCTCCTTTTCATGTCCGGCGACTCCGAGGCCGAGCAGCGTTCTGTGAGCCCGAACACAGCGGGCAGCGGGTTCAAATTTTACCTCAACGATGCGGACGGCTGGACGCGCACGCCGCCGGACCGCACGCTGAACGAGGGGCCGAACAACATCATGGCCATGCTCCGCACCCAGGCGCATCCGGACTACAAGACGACCCTCGCCGACCGGATTCAGAAGCACTTTTTCAACGGCGGCGCGATGACCCAGGCGGCGCTCCTGGCCCGGCACGATGCGCGGGCCACGCAGCTGCAGACGCCGTTCGTGCTGGAGGCGGCGCGCTGGGGCTACCGGACAGTGGACTCGTGGGTGGCGGCGAAAAACTCGTACCGCAATTCCATCCTGAGCAGCCTGACAACGACGATGACCAGTCGATTCAAAACCAACGGACTGCTGCCGGCCACGAATGCGCCGGCACTGAGCCAGCAGGGCGGGGCGGTGCCGTCCGGGTTTGAGCTGAACATGACCGGGACTGGGACCATCTACTACACGACGAACAACACGGATCCCCGTCTGCCGGGTGGAGCGGTTTCGCCCTCCGCCACGCAGTACATCTCCAACCAGCAGGTGGAGACCCTGGTCCCGACAGGTGCCAGCTGGCGCTACCGCGACACGGGAACGAACTATGGAGCCAGCGACATCGTCGTGGGCCACGCCTCGTATGGGGTGACGAACTGGAAGCACCCGTCCTTCAACACCGAGTCTCCGCTCTGGAGCACGGGCAATGCCGAGCTGGGCTACGGGGACAGTCCGGTGACGGTTGTAGGCTATGGCGGAGTCACGACGGCCCGCTACATCACCACGCACTTTAGGAAAAACTTCACGGTGGCGAATGCCGCCCAGATCATCGCCCTCAACCTGCGTGTGAAGCGTGATGACGGCGCCATCATTTACATCAACGGGCGTGAAGCCGGCCGGACGAACATGACCGCGGGCACGGTATACCAGTACAACACGCTGGCGCCAAATGTGGTGTCCGGTACGGATGAGGAGGCCTTTTTCGCAGTGCCGCTGACGTACCCTGTGGCCGGGGTGCCGTCCTCGCTGCTCGTGGAGGGGACGAACGTGATAGCCGTGGAACTGCACCAGCAGGCGGCGAACAGCAGCGACCTCTCCTTTGACCTGGAGCTGACCGCGACGAAGGCTTCGACCGCCCCGGGGGCTCTCACCTTTACGGCAAACTCCATCATCAAGGCCCGCTGCCTGAATGGAGCGGAGTGGTCGCCGCTCAACGAGGCCTTTTTCACCGTGGGCGGGGCCGCGCCGGTGGCACCCGGGGATGTGGCGATTTCAGAAATTCACTACAACCCGGTGACCGGGCTGGAGACGGAGTTTGTGGAGATCACGAACATTTCGAATCACGCGGTGAACCTGCGCGGGTGTGGGTTCCCGGGCGGCTTCACCTCCAGCTTCCCTGCCACGCGGGACACCATTCTTGCCGCCGGTCAGCGTACGGTGGTGGCCCGCAGCCTGTGGGACATCAATACGACCTACGGACTCGGCAGGCCGGTGGGCGCGCTCGGGCCGAAGAGCAATCTGAACAACGGAGGAGAGACGCTGACCCTGCAAACCGCCGCGCTGTTGCCGCTGTGCTCGGTGACGTATGACAACAGCTACCCCTGGCCCGCCACCCCGGATGGCACGGGCCCGAGCCTAACGCTGGCGGCGCTGCGGTTGAGCGGAGCAGCGTCAAACCCGCTGGCTTGGAGGCCCAGCTCGGTGACCGGCGGCACGCCTGGACTGGGAGAGCCTGGCGAAACCACCTTCACCGGCAGTCCTGATGCGGACTCAAACAACAACGGCTACACCAATTTCCAGGAATACGCCCTGGCCGGCACCTCCAGTGCCCCTGCGACCGGTCTGCAGGTGCTGAATGTGGGCGGTGTCGATGCCACCTACCAGACGTGCTCGTTTCAGTTCAATTCCCTGGCCACGGATGCCGACGTTCGTGTCGAGTCCAGCAGCGACCTGGTGACCTGGACGCCGACGAGCATGGTCGTCCACAGCCGCACGGACAACGCGAACGGCACTGTGGACATCACCTTCCGCAGCCCGCAGCCTTTCGGTGCCGGGCCCGATCCGCGCGTCTACACCCGCATCACAGTGCGGCGGTAGCCGTATTGGGCGGGCGGCGGCTCCGGAGTTACTTCGCCTTTGCCACGGCCTTGGCCCACGAGTCTTTCAGCCCGACGATGCGGTTGAAGACCGGCGTGCCGGGCGTGGAGTCTTTGGCATCGGCGATGAAGTAGCCGAGGCGTTCGAACTGGCAGCGGTCGCCGGGCTGCATGGCGGCCACGGCGGGCTCGACCTGGCTGGTGGTCAGGGTTTCGAGTGAATTCGGGTTCAGCTCGTTCTCCACATCGCCAGTGGGCTCCTCGACGGTCCAGAGGCGGTCGTAGAGGCGGACGGTGACCTGTTTTGCCGTGGCGGAGCTGACCCAGTGGATGATGCCCTTCACTTTGCGGCCGCCGCCGCGTGACTCGAGGTCGCAGGTGCAGCGGAGTTCTGTGACGTGGCCGGCGGCGTCGGTGACGACCTCGTCGCAGGTGATGTTGTAGGCGTAGCGGAGGCGGACCTCGCGGCCGGGGCCGAGGCGGAAAAATTCCTTGGGTGGATCCTGCATGAAGTCGTCACGCTCGATCCAGAGTTCGCCGGAGAAGGGGACCTGGCGGGAGCCGAGTTCCGGGCGCTCGGGGTTGTTGACGCACTCGATCATTTCCACTTTGCCCTCGGGCCAGTTGGTCAGGGTGACCTTGAGCGGGCGCAGGCAGCCGAAGTAGCGCGGCACCACGGGGTTCAGCGAGTCGCGCACGCAGCCATCGAAGACGGCAATGTCCGTGAGGCTCTTGAATTTGGTGAGGCCGACTTTTTTGCAGAGGGAGCGGATGGCCTCCGGCGGGATGCCGCGGCGGCGCAGTCCAGCCAGGGTGGGCATGCGCGGGTCGTCCCAACCGGCGACGATGCCGTCGTTGACAAGGCGGAGGAGGTTGCGCTTGCTGATGAGGACGTAGGCGAGCTGGAGCTTCGCACACTCGATCTGGCGGGGCCGGGCGGGCACCGGGCAGTGCTCAATGACCCAGTCGTAGAGAGGGCGGTGGGCCTCGAACTCCAGGGTGCAGAGGGAGTGGGTGACGCCCTCTTTCGCGTCCTCCAGCGGGTGGGCGTAGTCGTACATCGGGTAGATGCACCACTTGGCGCCAGTGTGGTGGTGCTCCTGATGAAGAATGCGGTAGAGGGCGGGGTCGCGCAGGTTCAGGTTTGCCGCGGCCATGTCGATCTTCGCCCGGAGCACGGCGGCGCCCTCGGGGTACTCGCCGGCCCGCATTTTTTCAAACTCGGCCAGGTTTTCCTCTGCGCTGCGGTCGCGCCACGGGCTGGGCTTGCCACCCTCGGTCAGGGTGCCGCGATTGGCGCGCATCTCCTCGGCGGTCTGGTGGTCCACGTAGGCCTTGCCGTTGCGGATGAGGTGGAGGGCGCACTCGTAGTAGAAGTCAAAGTAGTCGCTGGCGGTGTAGAAGTGTTCGCCGTAGTCAAAGCCGAGCCACTTCACATCCTCCTTGATTGATTCGACGTATTCGATTTCCTCGCGGGACGGGTTGGTGTCGTCCATGCGCAGGTGGGCGCGGGATTTTCCGCCGCAGGGGTACTCGAGCGGAAGGCCGAAATCCAGGCAGATCGCCTTCGCGTGGCCGAGGTGGAGGTAGCCGTTTGGCTCCGGGGGAAACCGGGTGACGATGAACGGGTGCTTCCCACTGGCGAGGTCATCCGCGACGATCTGGCGGATGAAATCGAGAGGCTGGGCTTCGGCGGGGGCGGCGGCTGGGTCAGGTTTGGACATCGGGGGAGGAAAATGGGGGCGATTGGCGGTGAAGCAATGCGGTTTTTTTAAACTGTGGTGTGGCTTCCTTCGACGGGGAGGCCAATGGGGGATTCCCTGCTGGATGAGAGAAACATGAGACCTTTCGCCGGCTGGACTGGCCGCGCCTGGGTCCAAAAGGTCGCCAGCCCGGTGCCCCCCCGCCGGAGGGCACGCAGGGCTATCCAAGTTTTGGCCGGAAAAAACCAGTGATGCATACGGGATTCCGGATGCAGATTTGGACGTGATCCAGGGTGCGGAGTCCGGCGGTGGGATAGACGGGTTCTCCCTCGTTGAAAAATCCACGCACGCTGTCGAAGGGGGGCAGTCCGGCCTCTTCACGGAGTTTGTGGAGGTGGTTCATGACTGCGCAGTCGAGGAAGCGTGCTTTGGATTCAGCCCCTCAAGGCTTGAGTTCACCACCGTCAAGCACCATGCGGAGGGTGGAAAGATCTCAGCCGTGGTAGCCAAAGACGGGTTGCGGAGGCAGCATTACTGGAACTGCTTTTTCAGCTTTCCCGCCTTCGTGTGCATTCCCGAGGAAAGGATGAGCTTCATGGCGTAGGCCGGATCCTTTTTGGCTTTGGCTGCCGTGCGCTTCATGGCGGCCAGGTCCTTCGCATAGTCAGGGCTGGCTGTGAAGAGCGGATGGGTGAGAGGCGCGTTCATGGGTGAAGATTAAGGGGAGGCCGGGCTTCCCGCAACTGCTGTGAACTGGAAACTTTCTGCAGGGGCTTGCCGGCGGCGTCGGTGAGGCGGCCCTGGAAGGGGAGGAGTTTGGTGCCGGCGTGGCTGGGGGTGAGGAGGAGGGGCATGACGGAGGCGACGAGGGCTCCGGCGGCTCCGGCGAGGATGTAGGGGAGGGCTGATTTGGTGTTCATGATGGATTAGGATGGATTGGATTGTCTGTGAATGATTATTTGAGTCGAGGAGTTGGAGAATCGTGATGGGCCATTGGGAAAGAAGGAACCGCTGATTTCGCGGATTTCACGGTTGTGTTGGTCCGTAGGGGTGGATGATTGACGTTCAAAGTGTCGCAGGCTCCGTGGAATGCCGGTGACTGGCCACTTCTTTGCGCGAATCGACTTGCCGACAGCCGCCGTGGGTCCGCCAGCGGGGCTTTCCTACTGGGACCGCCACCTTCCCGAGTGGCCTCTCCCCATTGCCGAAGGCCAACTTTCTTGCTGCGGTGGGAAAGGCAGGCTTCGCATTTTGAGGGGCCGGTCGAGGACACCGGCGGTGCCAATCAGTTTGAAATCCATTCGCATAAAAGGTGATGCCCTCAGCCGTTCCAAACACTTTGGACGCAAGCAAAATTAAATGTCGCGAAGTCTGCCCAATGAATAGTTCCAATTGGGCTGAAAAGTGTGGCGTTTTAAATTGAGGGCGGCCATCTCCTCGTCGAGCACTTTCTTGCCAACCGGGTACTCCCCCTCATCAAGCGCGGCTTGGATTTTGAGCCCCGCCTTCGTGGTCGCCTCTCCGATCAGACTCACGATGATCTGGCGGGTGGCCAAAGCCCGCCCCCTCCAGTTCAAACTGATACAGGAGAACATCCGGTGCTCTATCTTGTTCCACTTGCTCGTGCCTGGCGGGAAGTGGCACACATGGACCTCAAGCCCAGTCTCTTCGACAAATCTCTGCAATGCCACCTTCCAAAGTCTCACCCGGCTCCCGTTGCTCCCTCCGCCGTCCGCGGTGATCATGAGTCTTGTGGCTTGTGGATAAAGCTCCCGCCCCATCTCGTCCCACCACCGGCCCAGCGTCGCAACGGCGAACTCAGCGGTGTCGTGATCCACGCCCACGCTCACCCAGCCTGTGTTGTGCTTGAGGTCGTAAACACCGTAGGGCGTCACCTTTCCCAGCTCCTTGTCTATGAAGTCGTATACATTAGCCTTCTCCGGCTCCCCCTTGGGCTGCCATTCCCTCCCCTTGTTGGCAAAGTCGCCCACGAGTTCCTTCTTTTTCGCGTCCACGCTCACCACGGGCTGCCCGGCCGCCTGAAACTCGTTGACCATGGACGCAATGTGCTGAAACTGGGCGTCGCGGTGCTCGTGCGAGCCGCCCTCCCTGGTCTTGCGCATGGATTGCAGGCTGTAGCCGCTTGCCTTCAGCAGAGCGGCCACGGACCGCTCGCTGATTTGATGCCCTTGGGCGCGCAGTTCCCCCGCAAGTTTTGCCGTACTTTTGGCCGTCCAAAGCAGCGGACTCTCCGGGTGGCCGCGGGTGGCGGGGTCAACCAGCGTCTTGAGGGCGGTGGCCAGATCGGGATTGTTGAATGTGAGCTTTTTGCGCCCTCCGCCAGGGCGGCGACTGGCGTGCGGGGCCAGGGGTGGGGACGGCGGAGTGTCGGCGTGCTGTTGCGCCAACTCTCTGATTCCCCGGTCAATGGTGCGGCGCGAAAGCCCCGTGATCTCGACCACCTTCTTGATGCCGCCATGTCCGAGTCCCCGGGCTTCCGCCGCTGCCCACAATCGCCTCCCTCTCTCGGTAAGGGTGGCGCGGACCGCCGCGAACTTTTCGGAAAGGGTGATGGGCGTTTTGAGCATGGGAATTGTTAACATGCCTTAACAGTATTGCGCCAGTTGTTTTTCCGCGAATCCTTTGTTCTGCGCCTTTTGTGATTTTTTGCGGCGATCCATGGCGGTTTTGAAGCCAATCAATGACGGTAATTCCTCTCCCGTTCGGTCCACCGGTATGACAGCGACCCCATGCCACCGACGAGGCAGCCGGGCAAGAAGGGAGGCTTCGGTGAGTTTCATGGGATTCAGTATTTGATGAGATAGTAAACGTAGGAATTCTTGGGGCGGGTTTCGCTTCCACCCGTGGCATTTCCGCCAAAATTAATAAATCTTGTAAATCCATAACCGTTTATTAATGAGTTATCTCCAGCTGTTGGATTACTTGCGGCGCCAAGGGTCCACGAATGAGAATGGCTTTTCAACTCGTCTGGCTGCCATGAACCGACCATGTTTCCGTCATTGCCACCGTTGTTAGGGTTTCTTGACGCTTTGTCTGGGTCCAAATCCCGAGGCCCATCCACCCCTCTGAGGAACATTCCCTGCAAATTTGGCAGATGAAAGGTTGATGTGCCGTCACCGGTTCCCCAGGCCGTGCCAATCTTGGAAAACAATCTGGAGTACTTGGCCCGGCTGACAGCAGTGCCGTCGCAGTGCAGCCAGCCCTGCGGAGCAAACTCAAGCGAACCGCCATAGGCAATGATGGTTCCAGGTGGCGCTGCCTGATCGAGTTGGGCTGCCAATGCCGGACTTAGGTCCGCTGACGAGATGGTTCCGTCCAAGATGACCGCAGAACCTACTGAGTCGTCCTTGATTTGCGCGGCTGTGACTGTCTTATTTGCCAGTTTGGCACCACTGATTCTACCGGTATCAGGCCTTCCGTTATCAAAAACAGCCTCCCATCCTGACGCCGCCACACTGGCCGGATTTCCTCCCCCAGCAGGCACCACATATTGCATCTGTCCTGAAACGACAGCATATACGGCTGGCACGACACTCTGCCGGGGCAGCAGCGGCGGATCAGCGGCGGTGATCTGGCCGTCATTGTTGGCATCCACGGTGATCTGGAGGTAGGTGTGAGTGCTGAAGTCCACGCTGCCGAGGCTGGCTTTGCTGCCCAGCATCGTATTCACCAGCCCTCCATTGACTGAAAGCTTATGCACTTCTCCGGCCCATTTGACGTTGCCGCCTGTGGGGGCGTCATACATTTTGAATTCGACCACTTTGGCTCCGTCGGCGATGGCGGTTCCGGCCGCGTCGGTGAGGCGGCCTTGGAAGGGGAGGAGTTTGGTTTCGGCTTGGCTTTTGCTGATGAGGAGGGGCGTGACGGAGGCGACGAGGGCTCCGGCGGCTCCGGCTAGCATGTAGGGGAGGGCTGATTTGGTGTTCATGAGTTGAGGGTGGTTGGTTGGAATGGGTGGTGTGGGAAAAGGATTCGTGGTGGCGGGCTGGCGCGGTGGGATTGGGGCTGTAGCCGGTTGGGGGCCGGGGTTGGGCGGGAGGCTGGCGGAGGGGTTGGCTGGCGGTTTTGCCGGGCGGCTGAGCTGATGGGGGCCACGGCGGCGGTGGGTCTCGGCTCCCGTCCCTCGAGTCGGTGGCCGGGGAAGCGCCCTTTCCGGTCCAGGAGCGCGGGCTGCTGTCTCACCTTTCCGTCCAAGGCTGCCAAAGGACCGGCGTCCAGCGGGAGCATGGCGGCATACCGGCCGTCCCCGGCCACGGGATAGGCTCCCTGGCCGTCATCGCGCAGGGTGCGCTCCGTGCGGTCCAGATGGAGCGGGAGCACGGCGGGAAGGCCCTGATCCGCAAACCGCACCTGAATCCGGGCCGGGGCTTCCGCCAACGGCTGCGCCAGCTTCTCCACCGTGAGTTCCGTGACTACGGGTTGGTAGGTGCTCCAATCGGCGGCAGATGCCGGGGTGGGGGTGACGAGGAGTGGGCGAAAGAGCAGGGGCGTATTCATGTCTGAATCTCCAATTCCGGATAGCATATTCATTGAATTTCTTGAGCCTGGGGCTCTGAGGAACTTGCATTTTGTTCTGGTGCTGGTTCAGACTGAGAAGGGACATCAGTTGGAGATCCAGATGTTTCGGGCGGTTTTGAGTTGGGTTGAGGGGAAGGCTCTTTAGTGGCAGGATCATTTTCTTTGGTTGGCCTGTAGTAACCGATGAACCCATCCCGATACTTTTGAGGCGGAATGGCATACTTGTTTTCTCCGGACAATTTCCCAGCTCCCCTTGCGTGTATCAGTTTTATTTCCCCTGCTTTGTTTGCTTCACCAACAATTCCTGTGTGCCCCTTCCAGAGTGCGACATCACCAGGTTCAGGGGTGTCCGATTTTGTCCATTTTTTAGTATCCGACAGCACTTTCTGAAGTGATTTAGTGTCATGACTTGATCCCTCTGGCATTTGACTGTCTTTTACAAGAACTCGTGTCACAAATTCGGAGCAATCCATATTTGCTAAGGCGTCTTTTGAGTCTTGTGTTCTCATAACCGGATCGGATTCCTGCTTGTAGGGAATATCTTTTTGCGCCCGTGCGGATGCGACTCGATCTAAAGGCCCCATCCCAAGAAACTCTTCAAATCTAACAGGATTTAACGTGGAATAGGCGTAAGGCCATTGCCATTTTTTACCAATAACCATCCGATCAACAGATGGAAAGCGGCCCAAAGCTGCTACATAGTATCGACTTTTGAAGTAGTGTAGCCCCGATTCCTTGTCCCGTTCTTTCTGGGTAAAGCCGTAGGCTTCCGGGAAGACGGGGCCGGGTTTGTAGCTGTTACGGGGGTGGCCGAAGGCGTAGTTGGTGGTTTCCTCGATGAGGGAGCCGGATTGGTCGGTGATGACGGAGGTGGAGCCGAGGTGGTCCTGGTGGTAGTAGCGGATGGCGAGGGCGGCGGCGGGGAGATTGAGCGGGCCGGGGGTGCCCTGGGTGGTCCAGAGCGCTTCGCCGGGGTTCAGCCAAGCGGGGGCGTCGGAGAGGGGGGCGAGATCGTGCCCGGCGGGGAAGCGGTGAAGCCAGGTGCCGGGGGTGGTGAGTCCGTCGGTGGCCGCGGACTGGTAACGGGTGAGCCAGGCGCTGGCGGGGAAGGCAGTGGCGAGGTCGAGGCGCTCGGGAAGGAGATTTCCGAGGAACTGGCCGGTGCCGGTGAGGACGGTCAGGTTGGCAGGTGGGGCGGTGCCGGTGAGGAGGAGGGTCTGGGCGGTGGTGGACCAGATCCACGCGGTGCTGCCGGCGGGGATGGGGGTGGTGCCCGTGAGGGCGGTATAGCCATTGCCCGGGGTGGTGGCGGACCAGAGGAGGGCGGCGGGGACGGTGGGATTGGTAGCGGAATCGAGCTTAGGCTGGGGGCCGCCGACGGTGAGGCAGACGAGATTCCACCCCTGATGGAGGCGGAGGTGCTGGGTGTGAAGGGCGCTGCTGAAGGTGGCGGTGACACGGGCGACGCGGGTGTCGCCATTCCAGACGTATTTGACAGGGGAGTCGCCTTCGCGGAGTTCGTAGTATTTGTTCACGTAGGCCGTGAACAAACCCTCACCCCCGGCCCCTCTCCCAGGGGTAGAGGGGAGTTTTTCCACTACGGTCTTGGTGATGCGGCGGTCGGTGTAGTCGTAGGTGTAGGTGGCCCGCATGGTGGCGTTTTCGGCGACGATGAGGCGGTCTTTGAAGTCCCAGGTGCAGGTTAGTCCGTCGATGACCTTCATGTTGCCGTTCGGGTCGTAGTCGTAGGTGCGGTCGGGGGTGCCGGCGCGGCTGATTTTTGTGAGGGCGTGGGGGCCGGGGGGATCGGCGGCGGCGCGTCCCTGACGGTTAGTGCGGCCGGGGGTGCCGCCGGAGGACATGGTGCCTAGATCTGCTACGGGGAGGCCGTTTTCCTGATGGGTGAGATCGGAGGTCTGGCGGAGCATGTTGCCGATGCGGTCGTAGCGATACTCGACGAAGCGCGCGGCGGCTCCGACTCCGAGCCCGGGGTAGTCCACGCGGGTGAGGCGGTAGAGGCTGTCGTAGGTGAAGGACTGGGTATTGAAGCGCTCGGCAGCCTTGAGGGCGGCGGTGAGGTCGCGACGGTCGTCGATGCGGGTGATATTGGACGCGCCGTCGAAGGTGTAATCGAAAGAGACGAAGGCCGGGGAGACGGCGGCTTTGGCGGTGTTGAGATTTTTCAGCCGCAGCCTGGGGTCGTATTGGTAGGCAGTGGCAACGGTGTTGCCATAGCTGATGGCGGAGAGCTGGCCGGAGGGCTGGTAGGTGATGGACTGGACGATATCGCCCAGGGTGGCTCCGTAGAGGCGGGTGAGGAGGTTGCGGGGATTGTAGGCGTGCTGGAGTTGATCGCCATCCGGGTAGGTGAGGGTCTGGAGGCGGTCGGCGCTGTCGTAGCCGAAGCGGGTGCGGAAATTGACGAGCTGGCCGGTGAGGCGGTCGGGGATGCGCTTGATCTCGGAGGTGACGCGGGCGCGGGTGTCGTAGGAGAAATGGGTCTCGCCCGAGAGGTCGCGGACGAAGGCGAGCTGGCCTTTGGTATTTTCCGCGACGGCAGGGAGGAGATCGCCCACGGCGAGGCCGCCGGGGAACGGGGTGTCGTAGAAATATTCGACATCTAACACGCGGGGGCCGCCGTCCTGGTAGTCCTCAGTTTTGATGCGGTTTGCGCCATCGTAGGTGTAGGCGATGCGCTGGGCTTTGGCGTCGAGGGTTTCCTTGAGGTTCGAGGCGTCGTCGTAGAGGAAGGTCATCACGCCGCGGTCGGGGTCGTTCATGCCGGTCATGCGCTTGAGGCCGTCGAACTCCATGGTTTTGACATTTCCCTGGCTGTCGGTGATGCGGCGGAGCTGGTCGTTCAGGTCGTAGAGGTAACGGGTCTGCCAGGCGGCGAGCGGACCGGGATCGCCCGTGTCGGTGGTTTTCACGACTTCATCCACGCCGGTGAGGCGGCCGAGGCCGTCCATGTAGTGGACCATGGGGGTGCCGGTGTGGGGGGAGGCGGGATCGGTGTCCTCTTCATCGAAGTGGCGCTCCTCAAATGGGAGATACTGGACGGCGGTGAACTTGCGCGGGGCGGCGGCGGCCCAGGTCTCGGGGGGATTGACGCTGCGGATTTCCCGGCCGGTGGGGTCGTAGAAGTGGTCGGTGGCGGTGAGGGTGGCGGAGGTGGTCTCGGTGGAGCGGAGGTAGCCATCGGTGAGCGGCGGGCGACCGGCGGCGGTCCAAAATTCGCCAAATTGGGGAACGGCGGCGGCGGAAATCTGGTAGGGCAGCCAGGTGCTCTGGGCGGAGCCCCGCAGGTTGTAGCGGGTGGCGGCCTTGACGATCCAGGTGCCGGTGTTTGCGCCCTCCTCGACGGTGCCGAGTTTTTTTCCGCAGCCGTCGGTGAAGGAGGCGGTGATGAATTCGCTGCCGCCCGCGATTTCCCTCCGGCGGGTGAGGACGCGGCTGGCGCTGCGGCTGGGGGCGGCGAGGATGGTGAGATTTCCGGCGGGATCGTAGCTGTAAAGCTGGGAGCGGGTGGGGTCGGCAGGCTGATACTCGAAGGCGAGCGTGGGGCTGGCGAGGGTGTCGCCAGGTCGGATGATCTTCACGAGGCGGGCGAAGGAGTCGTATTGGTATTCCGTCCGGTTGCCATTGAAGTCCGTGGACGAGGTGACGGTGCCGAAGCCAGTGTCATAAGTGGCGGAGACGGTGAGGTCGGGATTTCCCCCGCCGACGACGATGGTCTCGGTGGTGGGGTAGATCTGGAAGGCGGCATCGTAGGCGACGCTTCGGGTATTGCCGATGGGGTCGCGGAGTTCAACGGGATTTCCGTAGCCGTCATAGCGCGTGCGGGTGGCCTCGATGGCTGTGGTGGCGGTCTTGAACTCCTGGGTGCGGTGGAGCAAGGCGCGGGCTCCGACCTGTCCGCTTGCGAGGCCGGTGAAGGGTGAGCCGTCGTAGTAGTGCTTCGCCCTGCTGACAAAGATGCCGTTTTCGTCCGTGACGCTGACGTTATCCGGCAGGCCGATGATCCAGCGAGTCAGGGCCTCTCCGCCGAGAGCGTAGGTGGTGATGGTTTTGCGTTCGTCGTCCACAGTGCCGTCAACAAAGCCTTCGTCGAATTCGAGGGTTTCGTTGCCATAGTCGTCCTGGTCGAAGGTCTTGCGGGTGAGCTGGGAAGCGCGGACTGGTGGTGCGGGGGTGATGGTGGAGGTGGCGAGGGTGCCGTTGGCCTCCAAGACTTGGGTTTCGACTTTGCTGACGAAGGCGAAGGAGACGGAACGCCCCGATCCGGGCCGAACCGCGATGCCCGCCGGAGCAAAGCGCCCCGCAGGAACGGGTGGGGTGACAGTGGCATTGGGCGGGGCATAATACTCCAGCACGCCATCCCGATCCTGATCGGCATAGTAGGGCTCGGCGGCGACGGGGCGGTAGAGCCGGCGGACGGTCCAGTCCTGATGGCTGCGGGTGTAAACGTAGGCATCGGGAGTGAGGGTGAACGGGCCGGTGGCGGTGAGGGAACGGGCGGCGTCAAAGCAGTTTTTATCGAAAGGAGCCAGGCAGGAAGAGTGGAGGATGCGGGGGTCAATCTTTTCCTCCACGAGCTGCCTGCCCTTGAGGATTTCTTCCTCGCGGCCGCCTTTGAGGCTGATCTCGTCCGTTCGCTTCTCAGGCGGCGAGGCGGTGGGGTAAACGTCGTTGTCCTGCCGGTCTGCGGCACCCGTGTGGAAGCGGTAGCGGGTGATGAGGGAGGGGCCGCTGACCTGGCCGGTCGGGGTCTGGGCGATATTGAAGGTGCCGGAAACGGCCATGCGCTGGAGGGCAGGATCCCAGACTTTGTCGTCTCCGTAGTCGATGCGCTCTGCAAAGGCAAAGCCGCGAAACTCCTTCTCAAAGCTGTCGTAAAAGGCATCCCGGTAGCGGAACTCGGCTACGGCGGTGTCGGTTTTTCCGTCTCCATTCAGGTCGTAGCCGCAGGAGGTGCGGATCTGGCGGACCACGGGCATGGGAAAGGGGCATTTCGTCTGCCAGGGGGCACCAGCCTCCCAGGCGCGGATCATGTCGTCGGTGGCCTCTCCGTAAATGATGGATGTGACCTTCCCGAGAGAGTTGTCGATCTTGGCCATCAGGTTGGGTTTGCCCTGGGGCATCAGCTCCAGATACTGGAAGCCGCCGCCGATGCCGTTGTTCAGGAAAATGAGGTCGGTGCTGCCGTTCCCATTCAGGTCGGCGGTGCGGAAGATGGTGGGGTTGGCCGGGTCGCGTGGATCATAGCGCGGGAGGTCGGTGAAAGTGTAGGGCTGGGACCAGCGCTGTCCGGCGATGTTGATGCGCAGGATGGCGCGGGCGTTGGAGCTGCTGTTGTCCATTTCCAGGATGTCGGCGAGGCCATCCCCGGTGAAATCCTGCACGTAGACATCCCGCAGATCGGAAACGGTGAGCTGAAAGGCATCCGGCGCGGTCGTGCCCATGATGCGGCCGGCCGCCCATTTCCCCAGGGAGCACATCGGCCAGTAGGTGACGGTCAGGGTTTGCGCCACGCCGCCGCTGGTTTCGAGGTAAACGAGGTCGGTGAGCCGGTCGCCATTCAGGTCGGCCAGCTGGGCTCTTGGATTTGACTGCGGCGGTGTGGTGGAGGTATCGGAGAAAAGAAAGTCACCTGGCAGCCCGTCGGGGCCTGGCCAGCTGGCATGAATCCAGGTGCCGGATTCATCCCGGTAGCTGGCTTCCAGTTCGTTGACCAGGAAGGCGGACACCGGGTGGAGGAAATCGGAGACCTTGTCGAAATTCAGATCGATCTGGCGCGTGGCGGGATCGTGGAAGGACAGGTAGTCTGGCGCATCCGGGATTTCCTCCTGCTCCTCAGGCACAGAGTCCGGCTGGAAGCCGAGGCGCGTTTCGTCCCACGAGTCGAGGCGGGATTTGTTGTGAAAGATTTTCAGAACCTTGCCGGGAATGCTGTCCTCGAGAATCGCGTAATCCGTGAGGCCGTCGGCATCCAGGTCGGCCAGGGTGGACTCGGGAGCGGAAAGGCTGACGCCGGACAGGGGCTCGACGATGGTGGCGGGATCAAAGCTGACCTCGCGTGTGGGAGCGCTGGGGGATTCCCCCCGGTTCAGGCAGACTTCCTGATACTGTGTGGCTCCGCCGGGCGTGGAGGAAAAGATGTCCGGCAGCCCGTCTCCATTGATGTCGGCAATCTGCACGTTTCCGCCGGGTTCCGAGAGATCGAGCGTGGGGGGCTGGGCGGCGGTCCGCAGGGCTGCGGCTCCCGGGTTCATCGTGGAGTAGGCGAAAACCAGCGGAGGCAGGTAGTTGGCCGCCACACCGCTGCGGTCCTGCTGGGTGATCTTTTTCAGGATGCTGACACCGGTGTCGAGCGCGCCGTTTCGCCCGGCAACCTCGGCCGCCGTGAGCATGGCGAGGTCGCCCGATGCGTAGTTGTAGGCCAGGGCATAGCTGCGGACGAGGGCCGAGTCCGACCAGACGGTGATGCCTGTGAGCCGTTTGTCGATTCGGGCGCTGAAAGTTGGCCGGTAGTCGTCGAAGGCATCGGACCTGGGCTCGTAGGCGAAGGTCACCTCGTGCTTGTGCGTGCCGAGCTGGCTGTAGGTAATCCGGCTGGGGTAAAGCACACCGGTGCCGGAGGTGTATTCGTAGTCGATCCGGTTGCCATGGAGATCAATGGTGGTGTCCAGCATCCAGCAATAGGCATTGGCCTGGGGATTGGACGGTCCCGCCGGGGCTCCGGGATGGACGATGGCACTCCAGCGTGCCGGGTTCCCAGTGCCGCGATACTGGCCGAAAAGGTGCCGGGTGCCGTCCTTGTCAGTGGCCTCCCAAGCGTCCGGCAGGCCGTCCGCGTTGGAGTCGATCTGCCTCAGACGCTGAAAGGCGCTTTCATTTTCACAGCGCCAGTCCCGCTCTGCGTTGTTCAGCGGGACCAACTCCTCTCCGCCGAAGACAAACGTGTCCGAGCTGTCGTAGTGGGGAAAGCCCTTGTCCGTCTGCCGCTTGATGCACGGAAACTCCATCGTCCAGCCGATGCCGAGAATGGAGTTGCCCAGACCAGAGTTGTAGGCCAGCCGGACGGATGGCTGCAATCCGGCCCGGCCCGGCGGGAGGGAGATTTTAACGCCGTAGGAGGAAGCCCCGGTATTCAGTTGTGGCTCGAAGGATTCCCCCAGCCCCTCAATGCTCCCCGGGCCGCTGGGGAGGGAGATCTTGCTGGCCTTGACGGAGGATTTGTCGGGGGGGGCGGCGGAGACAGGGAGGATGGCCGCAGCGCAAAGCCCCGCCACCATGAGCAAGTGACGGCGAAAGGCGTTGAATTGAGACGGCAGAAGCCTACAGTGGGGCATGAGTCAGGAGAGTGAAAAACCAGATGAGGATGCGGGCGTCCTGAGCGCGGAGGAGCTTCGTGCCCGGATGAGGGAACATGTAGACCGCTGGAAGGTGCTGGGGCCGCTCCTGGAAGAGCAACGGGAGGAGGATGTGCGGCGGAGTGATACCTTTTCCGCGTTTTCATTTTTTGCTGGTATGCCGCGACGCAACGCCGCCCTCCTTCCCGCAGCACCAACCTCCGGACTCGTCCAACAACAACAATGGTTCCGGAAACTCCGCGCCAGTTGAACGAACTCGTGGCGCTGGCCCGCGAGTTGCAAGATTTCTTCGAAAGCAAAAAGTGGCAATTTTGCTTCATCGGTGGCGTTGCCGTCCAGTCGTGGAGCGAGCCGCGCTATACCAAGGACGTCGACCTTACACTGCTCACTGGTTTTGGAAATGAGGAACCGTTTATCGATGCCCTGCTGGAACGCTACCAGCCACGACGATCTGACGCCCGCATGTTTGCTCTTGTCAACCGCGTCCTGCTGCTGCAAAACGCAGACGGCATCGGAATCGATATTGCCATGGGAGCCCTGCCGTATGAGGAATCCGCCATCCGGAGGGCAAAGCCCGTTGAAGCCTATCCAGGGGTGTTTATAAATATCTGCTCTGCCGAGGACCTCATCGTCATGAAAGCCTTTGCCGGGCGCCCTCAGGACTGGAATGACGTCCGCATGACCCTTGTCCGCCAAGGCGTGGCTGCCTTGGACTGGAATTACATCAGCAAATATTTGAATGAATTGGCGGCCCTGAAGGAAGACCCTGGCATTATGGAGCAACTTGAGGGCTTGCGGAAAAAATACGACAAGCAGAGTTGACTGCTTTAACGATCGGCCCGTGGAACGATGCCCGGCAGACTTTACAAAAATGTTCCCAATGACGGGATGATCGAGCTTTGCGATCACTTGGCCCTTTCTGCCCGGCCGGAGTCCATCAAATTTAAGCCCTTCTGGACTGGGAGTGGCGGAGTCTCTCCGCCATTTTCCAACAGTGCGAAGCCAAATTTTCTTCGCGAGCCTTGCCAGCAGGGCCGGCTCCAGGGAGAAAAGTGGCTTCGCGATCCCAAAATATGGCGCAGAGACTCCGCCACTCCCAGTACTCCTGGCTGCGCAGTCAAGGAAAAACGAAGGCAATGCGCCTTTTGCGGGGTCTGATGAAAACCCCAACATGATGCCACGCCCCACCAGCCTCCCGCCGTACCTCCACGGGGTATTCAAAAGCCCTGCCGGCGGATCATCCATGGGTTTTCCTCAGTATTTGATCAGGTAGTTCACGTAGGCGTTCTTGGGGCGGGTTTCGCTGCCTCCCATCGGACCTGTGGTAAGATTCGAGTTGGGACCGGTATCTGCGATGTTCCCGTAGTGAGTGAAACCGTTACTGAAGAGGCCTGCGTTGCCCTGCTCGTCCGAGTTTATCCGGTGGGTGTGTTGTTTAAACGCGTCTTCCTGCACACTCCCGATTCCCGCTCCATCTCCACCCGCTTGCATCGGCTCTCGACCATCCCCCGGATCACGCCCTGCGGCCGCCAGCCCCCCAGGGCCATCCGCATCATCAGCGCCGCGCAAAAACCTTCCCCGATAGTCCGGTAAATTAAAAGTCGTCGTTCCGTTGCCCGTTCCGTGCGTCACCCCGATCACCGCGAACAAGGCGGCGTACTTTGGGTCGGTGCGCGAAACCTCTCTTCCGTCGCACAGCTCCCAGCCCGAAGGAGCCGTTGTCGCCGCATACGCGATGACTCCTCCCGTCGGCGTCATTGAATTTTGCAAACCGAGGGACAAATCCTGCGGCAAAATCGCACCATCGGCGATTTTTTCCGTAGTCACTGCCCCGACGGCCAGCGCCGCAGTCACCACAGCCAAGGGTGCCAACTGTGCCGCCGTAATGCCATTATCCGCCGCCAGCTTTGTCGTCGGCACACGTCCGGTATCAGGCCTTCCATTGTTGAAGATGGCATCCCAGTTCGCTGTGGCGAACGTGCCGGTCCCCGTGCGATATTGCATTCCTCCCGCCACCGAGGCAAACACACTGCCGATGACCGATTGCCGGGGCAGCAGTGGCGGGTCGGCTGCCGTGATTTGGTTGTCCGCATTCGCATCCACTGTGATCTGGAGGTAGGTGGGAGTGCTGAAGTCCACACTCCCGAGGGAGGCTTTGCTGCCGAGCATGGTGTTGACCAGGCCTCCGTTGACGGAGAGTTTGTGGACTTCCCCGGCCCAGTTCTTCGCGTTGCCGCCGGTGGGGGCGTCGTAAAGTTTGAATTCGACCACCTTGGCTCCGTCCCCCACGGCAGCGCCGGTGGCGTCGGTGAGGCGGCCCTGGAAGGGGAGGAGTTTGGTGTCTGCGTGGGAAGAGGTGAGGACCCAGGGGAGGCCGGTGGCGACGAGCGCTCCGGTGGCTCCAGCAAGAATACAGGCGAGGGTGGGTGATTTCATGAAGGGAGAAGTTTGAGGTCTGATATGGAAAGGGGGCGGCAACTGTAATCAGCGGGTTGTGCGAACGCGGTAGAACCTTTTGCGCTGCCCGGCGGTGATGGGCACCCCCGGGACGGTGGTGGTCCGCGCTGGGGCGGCCGCGCCGCTGTAGGTGCCCAGAGTGGTCCAGGGCGTGGAGCCGAGCGGGTTTGACGAGGCGGTGTCGCTGGCCTCCAGCGTGTAGGACTGCCCGGGGTTGCTCGTCCAGGAAATAGACGCAGAGGTGGCGCTGACGCGGGTGATGGTCACGATTTTTAGGAAAACGGTCCCGTCGAGGGGATTGGTGTTGGCGGCGAATTCCTGTTCGTTCGTCTGGCCGTCTCCGTCTGCGTCGGCCGTTCGGGCGGCTCTGGGGTCGGAGCTGGAGAGGTAGGCGTTCATCCAGGCGGTGTAGGGGTCGGCTGAGGAAACGACCGTGAGGTCAACCTGCGTGACGCGTCCGCGCCCGGCTGTGCCGCTCACGGTGAAATCCGACACGGTGAAGGTGGGCTGGCCGGAGGCGACACCGTTCACGGCTTTGATGGTGGCGGCAGACCCATTGGCGCTCGCCTGAAAAACGTAGGAGGGGGGCGTGACGGGCGCCGGGGAGGGAAATTCAAAGGAATTTCCGATGAGCGAGAGGGGGGCCGCGCCCACCTTGTAGGTGTTGAAAGGGATCTCCACCATGTAGAAGTTCTGCCCGCCACTGCTCCACGTCTGCACCGGCGGGGTGGAGGCTCCGGTGATGTTGAAGCTCTCCGTGCCATTGTCGGCGATCCAGTTGAGTGCGGCTGCGGGCACGGTGGCGGCATTCCCTCCGGCGTCGGTGAGTTTGCCCCAAAGAATGAGGCCTGGTTCGGGGACTCCGGGGGGAGCCTGAGCGGTGGCGTGCTGCAGCGTGAGGGCAAAGCAAGCGGCACAAGCCAGGATGGACAGCTTTGATTTGTTCATGGGATTCGGCTGGATGGAAATTTAGGGCAAGGATGGATTAAAATGCCGACATGGTGGGCTGCTGGGGCGGGCCGACTTCCATTTTCATGGTCAGTTCAATGTCCTCGATATTCTCCAGCTTCATGGTGGAGACGAGCGGGCCCGTGATGCTGAGGACGACACGGTCACAGAAGAGCGGCCAGTCGGCCACCGGCTGGAGGGTGACGGCTGTCGTGCCGATGGCAGCATTGATGGGGGCGACGCCTGTGCCGAAGAAGGGCTCCTGGACCAGGCGCTGCTCGGGATCGCGCTGGTAAAGGGGCACCTGGAATGTGCTGGTGTGGCGAGTCTGCGTGTAGAGGCTGTCGGCGAAGTAACCAGTGCGGGTCAGGTTGCCGAAATATTCAATGTTCACCGGAACGGTGCCAGTTCCCACGGTGAAGACGTTCGTCCCCTTGATTTTCATGCCCAACTGCTTCAGCCGGTGATTCCAGAACTGGTCATAGCCGCTGAGGCCGATGTTGCGCTGAACGAGAGGGACGGATGTGGACTGGTTTTCAATGAGCCGCGCACGTCCGTAGGTGAAGGGAAAATCGAGACGAATCTTGGTGAGGTTGGGCGTATTGTCCGGGCGCTCGGCGGCGAGGCGGAGCAGAATGGACCTGAACTCCTGAATATTTTTCTTCTTGCGCAGGGAATCGACCACGTAGCGGTTTGTGCCGGCCTCGTAGACGTAATCGACCAGGCCATAAATGTCCTGACGGAGACTGATCGGATAGGCTGTGAAGGTATTCACATCCTGAAGGGCTGCGCTGTAGGGGCCGCGGAACTGTGGATCACGGAGTTTGGTGTCCCAGTCTGAAAGGGTGGTGTAGAATTTCTTGCCGGAATCGTGGTCGCGGGCAGCGAAGACGCTTTCGGCTTCCACAAAGTCGTCCGCAGTGGCGGGAAGCCCGGAGATCGGGCCGATGACGCCGGAGGAGTCGAAGACGGGATTGGTGAAGCGCTCATTCCAGGCGAACTCCATCATGCGGCAGAGCTTGTAAAGTTCGATCCGGAACTGCTGGAGCAGAACCTGATATTCCTCCTCCGCAGCCTCAAGACGGAAGGCCAGCGCCGGATCTGAATACCAGAGCTGACCGGTGGCGTCCTGATACCAGATGTGATCCTCCACCAGGCGTTGGGCCTCGTTGTAAAGCTTAAGGAGTTCGTTCCGGGCGATGTCAACACCAGTCGCCACGACGGGGAGGGCGTCGATTTGTTCTTGCTGCTCAATGAGCAGGTTTTGTATTGCCGCTTTTGAGTTAGTTGAGTTGATGGAAACTGTGTCAGAAGCCTGTCTCATTGCTTTTGAGGGACCTAGAATGGCAGCAAGAATAGAGCCAGTGTCGGTCTTAACCGAAACACCACTGTTCGCGCCGCACGCGCAGTATGCAACCTGAATGGCGTTTCCCCACGCAATTGCCGAATCTATGGCACTGACGGCCTTGGCCCCTTGAACAATGGTCGCATTAACATCATTGTTCCGCTCTAATTCGACACGCAATTTTTGTGGGTAATTTCGAATTCTTGATACAGCGCTCTTAACTTCCAGAAGAGCCTGAACCAAACGCAGGGCCGCTCCGGACATTTCCCGACCGTCACCCAAGCCTGCAGCCTGGGTATTGGCTCCATCTACAAGGGCATCATATTTGGCTTTTACGGCACTGAGGTAAGCCGTGCGGTCCACCGGGTCCTTGAGGTTGTGGTAGGTGCTGCTGGCGGGATCAATGCCCGTGAGCGTAAGAAGCCGGGTGTTGTATTGTCCTCGCAGGGTGGCCGCTCGGCCAAAATTTTCCGTTTGCGCCTGCTCTGAACGGGCCATTTCGAAGAGAACGGTCCCCGCTCCCCCGGAACCAGAGTATTTGGCGACAGTATTGTTGTATGCCTGCTGAACCTTGGTGATTTGGTTCTGGATGTCGGCAGGAGTCCATGAGCTGACGAGGGCTGGGACGGTAGGTTTTTCTCCCTCCAGGATGCGCTGCCGCAGGCGCTGGGCGCTGGTGGTAGCGACACGAGCCTGGTCTACGAGGGCTAGTTCGTATTCACCCGTGCCGGTGCTGCTGTCTTCGAGTGAGGCCGCCATGGGCAGGGCTGCAAGGAACTGGGCGTGGATGTGGGATTTCAGGCCATCTGCGGCCTCCGCCAACATGGCATCCCGCTCGGTGGAGGTACGGTTTTTTTCTCCGTAGGCTCCCCGCCACAACTGATCTGCGGTGGCAGTGGCCGCCATCGCTACGCGTTCCATGGCCGCTCCGTAAAGACGAGCGGCAGTCTGGCTGGCCTGGCCTACGGGATCGGAGTAGTTGGGGTCGTCGTAGGTGACGTGCGGAAGGTCAATACTGGAAGCCTTGTCAAACCTGACATAGTGGCGCATGACCGGGAAGTCTGAGGCACCTCCTGTGGCGCGAACCTGCCCGGTCTTGTCGCGGGACATGAACTGGAGGATGTCCTTGATGGGCTGCATGAAGTAGGCGCGGCCATAACCGAGAGTTTTGAGCGACGGGATATTGTAGACGGTCGAGCGGTCGGCTGTCAGAGCCCGGTTGTCGGTGCCACCGGCCCCACTCGGATAGGAGACCCGCACAGCAGACAGCAAATCCTTGTTTCCTGCGAAAAGATAGCCTTCTGCGAGCGTCTCCAGACTTTCCCACGCAATCACCTGGGCAGCATTGGCTTGGGCCGCGGTGGCGGCGGAATCTTTGCGAATCTGAACGGCGGTATCCCGGGCGGATCGCAGGGCCTGCGGCCTGGTGGGAGGCTGGCCTGCTGAGGGTGGCTGGATGAATCCGGCCACCAACTGGTTTCTGGTCGCGATTCCATTGGGCGGGTAATCTTTTTTGTAGGCCCGTCCGCTGGTGAGGGAGTTGAAAGCGCTGGTCAGGTCGGCATTCACATCCGCGTGAGCCCGCCACGTGGAGGTGGCGAAGGCGAGAGAGCAGGCGAGAAGAAAGTGGGTTTTCATGTTCGTGCTGATTGAGAGATGGAACGGGGCTCAAGGATTGTCCGACTGGTGGACCCAATCCTGAGCCAGGGGGCCGGTGAGGAGGATGTTGTAGAGATTTTTAGCCAGACCCGAAGTCCCCTCAACCAGCGGTGGTCGGGTGCCCGGGTTGGCGTGAACTGCGCTCGTCTGCACGGATTGGGCTCCGAGTCCTGCGCTGGGGGTGATAGTAGCCCCAATATTGCAGGTGAGGCGGTATTGGGCGTAGGTGACGCCGTCATCGACAGCTCCCAAACGGTTCGGGGGGTGGAGGATCGCGTCCTCCGTGGTGTAGCCGCGGTTCTGGCCCTGATCCAGACCTAGGACCTGTGAGGAGACCCACGCGCCGGTCCACAGGGTGTAATTATGATCCTCCTGCTGGTAGCCATAATTCAGCGGGTCGCTGAAAGCGTCATTTGAGCTGTGGGAAACGAAGGTAGAGGGAGCGAACGTGCCAAACGAATCAGCGGAGAAATTGGAGCCGACGGTGGTCTTCGGGGCCAGATCGAGGTCAAAATTGGCAGCGTAGGTGTGCTGGAGCATGAACAGCTCGGCGTATTTCGCCCCGGATGCCGACGTGTTGCTGCCCGCGGTGGTAGGGAGAGTGACGCCTGCCGGGAGGGCACCGCCGGAAGTGAAGAATGGCTGGAAACACCAGGCGGTGTAGGGCGTGGTGGAGGCTCCTGCCACCACGGCTGCCGGGCTGGCCGGGGCGTGGTTCGGGCTGGGCATGGCGATGACCTTCTCGGTATCCTCGACGGCTCCTCCGACAGGGGAGTCCAGAGTGACGGTGTAGACTTTGGGGCTGGTATAGGTTTTCTCCGGCGGGGAGGTGGCAGTGGAGGTGGTTCCGTCGCCGAAATTCCACGAGACGGAGGCTCCGGGATTCACGGCGGCAAGATTGACCGAGAGCGGAGCAAAGCCGATGAGCGGACCGCCAACGATGGCGGCCGGGCCAGTGGTGACGACAGGATTGACGTTCAGGACAAAGGGGGAGGCGCTGGAGCCGTCATCGTAACCGCCGACGCCTGTGACGGCGGGTGGCGCTCCGGGCATGGTGAGGAACCCGGCGGCGTAGCCAGCCTCCGTAGAATTCATATTGGGGAAGACAGGGACCGTAAAGGCCGAGGAAAGGCCGGGAGTGGCCGGATCTGCTGCGGTGAAAGCGGGGGAATTGACGGTGAAATTCAGCGGAATGAGCGGCACTCGCGTCATGGTGAAATTTCCGGAGGAATCCGTGGTCGCCGTCTGACTGTAAGGGAAACCGGTCAGGCTCACTGGGACATTTGCCACACCGGTGGTGCCATTGAGCACGCGGCCAGCGACGCTGGTGACAGCCTGCCCTTCCAGTCTGAGGCACCAGGAACTCAGGGTCACAGGAGTGGAGCCGTTGTTCTGGATGCGGAGTTCCCAGTCGCCCTTGGTCGTGGTGAGGGCGGCAAGGAAGGTGGAGAGGCTGCCGGCGGTGGGCCGGTTGTCGGGGAAGATGAGGGATTTGAAGCCGTCCGGAGTGAGGGAAGCGCCGTTATGAATAAGAAGGTCCCGCGCGGGAGCAGGTGAACGAAGGGTGACGATGAGGTTTGTGTGGGTCAGGGTGCTCCAGTTCAGCGCGAGCGAAAGGTTGCGAAGTTCCTGATCCGTGGTGACGCTGACCTTGAAGGGAGCGGCGAAGTTGTTGGCACCGGCTGCGATGGTGTGCGGGAGTTCGTCCTTCTTGATGACCACCGGCTCAATGCCAGTGTCTGAGGAGGCTTTGACCGGCTTGACGGCACGGTCGGCTTGATTGGCTGGCAGGCTGGCGCCAAGCCGGGTGTCAGGGGCTCCGGACAGGCGGGAGGAGAAGGGGCGGCTGGCGACACGGTCCATGGAGAAGGAGCCCTCCAGCCGGATGGGCTGGGGGGACATGCCGGTGACGACCTCGGAGTATTTGCCAGTAACGGTGTAACCCGTCATCGGAGAGCCCTGGAGCAGTGTCCCGGAAAGGGTGACCTGGCGGTGAATGGGAAATGGGAACGGATTGACGCTGTCAATTTTCGTATCGTTGTTCCAGTTGGCGTCGTTGCCAGTGGCGGTGGCGTCAAAGACGTCGAACGGCTCGTTGTTCTGATCGCCAGGAGGAAGGGCGAAGGCCCCGGTCAACTGAAAGGTGTTCCCTTGGTTGTTCTGTCGGTAGCCTATGAGGGGCACGTCCACGGGCCAGAGCAGGGCATTCGTGCTGTCGATGGCCCCCCGCATGAGGCCAGGGGTTTTGGCATCCTCGTAGAAGCTGACAAAGAGGTCGATGTCAGGCACGGGGTTTTTTTTACCGCTGACGGTGTCGATGGTGGCGTAGCCTTTCCATTCACCCTGCAGTCCCGGAACCACGGCCTCGACATGGTAGGGCTTCGGGATTCCGGCGGTGGTGGTGAGCATCAACTCGCCATGGTAGGTTCCGGCACCGAGGTTTTTCCGGTCAAGCCGGAGGTAGATCACATCATTCTCCACGGTGGTGACTCCGTTGAGGATTTTGTAGTCCCGGATGGGGGCTCCGGCGGGATTGGTGGCCACCGTTTCCGTCGACGACGTGCTGACCGTAAGCCACGGAATGGTGAGCGCAGGGCTGTCGGTGGGGGACCACTTGACATCCCAGAGCATGATGCCGCCGCCCAAATTCGAGAGGCTGAGGGTTTGCACGTCCTCCCCGGCGAAAAACACGATGCGGTCCTGGCTAGCGACTGGTTTGGGAGTGGCCACCGGGCCGAGAACGCCGCTGATGTTCAGGTCTTCAAGCCCTGGGAAATTTCCTGCGGGCTCGACATCAATATCCGTCCGAACTGTGGCGATGAGAGACGGCTGAAGCAGGCTGGGAGTGAGAACGTTTGCCCAGAAGGCTTTGTTTGGATCAAAGGGAATGAGCTCCTGGGACGTGGTGTTCCGGTTGTTGGCGGTGCTGTAATGCTGGAAGGACTGGGTGCCGGCCTCCCAGCGGAGGATGGTGTCGTAGTCAAAGCCCGCCCGGCTGAGGACGGAAAGGAGGTTTACCTTTTCCGTGAGCGGGGCGGTGGTGCCGGCGGGAATCCCGATCAGGTTCCACCCCGCCTTCGTGTTCACGCCCGGAACGATGGCTGGAAGGGTGCCGGAGACTGTCCAAGTTGCCGGCGGGCTGTCAGCGTAAATCCAGTAGGCCTGACCGACCGCGACGTTAGTCAACTGCAAAGGAGGGAGGGCGTTTTCTGCTGCGGCGCGCGGCTCGGTGGTCGCAAGATACCGCTTCCATGTTTTTGTCGCTGTGTCGTACAACCAGGCGGACCTGAAGCCCGGAAGGCTGCCGAAAACGGCGGAGGGTGCAGGATTCGCGGGTGTGACCTGAAAGGTCACGAGGTTCCAGCCGGAAGAGAGGGGAATATTTTGGGTTTCTGCCCTGGCGGAAGCGGCGGTCAACGCGACAGAAAGTGCTGCGGCGGCCAGCTGCGGCACGCGCTTTGCCCAATGGTTTCGATGTCCTTTTTGGATCATAAAGTTATTAGACATCTTGTACGATTCATAATGTTCATAATCATGTTTATAAATACCATACTGTACTTTTGACCGTACTGTGCCAATAAGTTGAGGATGACACTCTATTTGGACACCCGAAACAACATTTCCGAATTCCGCCGAAT